>JALHOR010000252.1 GCA_022842885.1 Anaerolineae bacterium | reverse complement strand
AATCGCCGCTATCCAGCTTAATGACACCCATCCGGTGATTGCCATCCCGGAATTGATGCGGTTGTTGGTGGATGTGCATCAAGTCGAATGGGAGGCGGCATGGAACATCGTGCGCCATACCTTTGCCGCCACGCAGCATACGCTCATGCCGGAGGCTCTCGAAAAATGGCACGTCGCGCTGTTTGAAAAATTACTGCCGCGCCATCTGGAAATCATCTACGAAATCAACCAACGCTTTTTGGATGCGGTGCGGGCGCGTTTCCCCGGTGATGAGGCGCGTGTGCGGCGCATGTCCATCATCGAAGAAGGCGGGGAACGGCTCATCCGAATGGCATATTTGGCGTGCGTGGGCAGTTTTTCGATTAATGGGGTGGCGGAATTACAAACAACGCTGCTCAAAGAGCGCGTGCTGCGTGATTTTTATGAGATGTACCCGGAAAAATTCAACAACAAAACCAACGGCGTCACCCCGCGCCGCTTCATGCGCTTGGCAAACCCGCTGCTCTCCGAGTTGATTACCACGAACATCGGCGATAAATGGCTGCGTGATTTAGATCATCTGCGTAAGTTAGAACCGCTGGCGAAAAATGCATTTTTCCGGCAGGCGTGGCGGCAAGTGAAGCAACAGAACAAACAGCGTTTGGCGCTGCATATCGAACACACCCTCAATATCAGCATCAACCCAGAGTCAATGTTTGATGTCATGGTCAAACGCCTGCACGAATACAAACGCCAATTGTTGAAGGCGCTGCATATTATCACGCTGTATAACCGGCTGAAAGCCAACCCACAACTCCAAATCGTGCCACGTACTTTTATCTTCGGTGCGAAAGCCGCCCCCGGTTACTATATGGCGAAACTCATCATCAAATTGATTAATGCGATTGGGGCAGTGGTGAATCACGATAGCGCCGTGAATCAATTCCTCACGGTGGCATATCTGCCGAATTTTAACGTGACGCAAGGCGAATTGATTTATCCCGCTGCTGATTTATCCGAACAAATTTCATTGGCGGGCAAAGAAGCCTCCGGCACGGGCAATATGAAATTTGCGCTGAATGGGGCGCTGACGATTGGCACATTGGATGGCGCGAATATCGAAATCCGCGAATGGGTGGGCGCAGAAAATTTCTTCTTGTTTGGCTTAACTGCCGATGAAGTGTTTGCCCAACGCGAGCAAGGCTATGTGCCGTACCACTACTACCAGAACAATCGTGACCTAAAACAAGTGCTAGACCAAATTGCAGCGGGAGTTTTTTCGCCGGATGAGCCGGGCTTATTCCGTCCGCTGGTGGAAGCACTGGTGAACCACGATGAATTTATGCTGCTGGCGGATTATGCCGCGTATATCCAAGCGCAAGAACAAGTGGATGCCGCTTATCAACATCCTGAAGATTGGGCGTATAGGTCTATCTTGAATACGGCACGGTGCGGCTTTTTCTCGTCAGACCGCACCATCCAACAATATGCCAAACACATTTGGCGCGTGCAACCGTTGAAACTGTGATTTTATTTTAACGTGCCTTCGCGCTGCAAAAAAGCCGTGACCGCTGCTTGCCATGGGCGTAAGGTAATGCCCATGCTGGCGGCGGCAAGGTTCGCCAAACCAGCGTACATTGGTGGGGTAGAGGGACGCTGCCATTCGCTGCCGGTGATGCGGGTGATGGGCGTTTCGGCAAAACCAGCTTGGTCTAACACATACCGCCCAAAATCATAGCGCGATACTGCCCCTTCGTTGACCAGATGATAAGTGCCATACCGTCCAGTAGCAATGAGCGCCGCCACTGCTGCCGCCAAATCATCGGTATAAGTGGGATTTGCCACTTCATCAATGACGATTTTTAACGGCTTCTGCGCTTGTGCTGCACCCAAAATTGCCTGAATAAAATTGCGCCCCCCATGCGCGAACAGCCATGCCGTCCGCACGATATAATGGCGCGGATTCACTTGCGCGACAGCTTGTTCGCCAACCCACTTGCTATAGCCATAGGCATTGGTGGGGTTACAGCGGTCATATTCGTAATAGGGGCGGCGCTGAGTGCCATCAAACACTTCATTGCTGCTGATATAAACGATTGCCGCGCCGATTTCAGCCGCCGCCAGCGCCACATTTTGCGCCCCAAACCCATTGATTTTAATCGCGCGTTCCGGGTCACGGGTGCAGCCATCCACATCCGTCCAGGCGGCGGGATGAATAACAATATCGGGCTGGTGTTGGGTGATAAACGCACGGGTCGCGGCAAAATCGGTGATGTCGAGCGCGGGTAAATCGCTGCCGATAACTGGATGGTGGGGTTGCAGCAGTGTGGATAATGCGCTGCCTAATCTGCCTGCTGCGCCGGTGATGAGAATGTTCATAGTGGTTTCTGGTGGGTGACGATGAATATGATTAACGGACATACGCGGTTATGGTTTGGTAGAGATGTGATGATGCAGATTAAGAAATTAAATCGGCAATGTGTTTTTGGTTTGACACGTCGGGTTTGGCACGCCAAACCCCTACAACAATGTTGTTTTGTAGGGGCATGATGCATCATGCCCAATTTGACG
>JALHOR010000251.1 GCA_022842885.1 Anaerolineae bacterium | reverse complement strand
AGACCCGGAGGCAACGATTGGTTATCATAGCAACACGCTAGAAGACATCACGCCGACTTACCAGAATAAACTGCTGCAAGCTGGCGATAATCTGGAAGAGATTGTACGTTTGCTTGAAGGTGAGGCAGAAAAAATCGGGGTGTAAGCGTTGATGAAAACGCAAAAGGGCGACTAATCGCCGCCCTTATCCAACTCAAAACGAGAAAAGTTTAACTGCGGAAACGTTCTTCCCACGCCACTTCGAGTTCCCATTCCGGGATGCTGGCAAGGGCTTGGTCAAGGTCAGCAATAATATCGTTAGTATCTTCAATACCGACAGCGAAGCGCACGAGATTATCTTTAATGCCCACTTTAAGCCGTTCTGCGGTGGTCAACTCATAGAAGCTCACCAGTGCAGGCTGTTCGATGAGGCTTTCCACACCGCCCAAACTCGGCGCGATAAACGGAATGCGGCAGGCATCAATAAAATCGCCTGTGGTTTTTAAATCGCCACGTACTTCAAAACTGACGACGCCACCGAACCCGGTCATCTGTTTCGCTGCAATTTCGTGGTCAGGGTGCGATGCCAAACCGGGATAATATACCCGGTCAATTTTAGGATGTGCTTCCAAAAATTGCGCCACTGCTAATGCCGTTTGATTCTGTTGTGCCACCCGCACACCCAATGTCTTGATGCCACGCTCTAGCAAATAAGCGGCATGAGGGTCAAGCAAATTGCCCAAAACACCACGTGCATCTTTTAAGGGTTTAATCCGGTCTTTGCTGCCTGTAATCACCCCTGCCAGCAAATCATTATGCCCACTGAGATATTTAGTGGCGCTGTGTAGCACAAAATCAATGCCCCATTCCAGCGGACGCAAATTAACTGGAGTAGCGAAAGTCGCGTCAATCATGGTTAAACACTTATATTGTTTGGCAATTGCCACAATACGATTCAAATCCACAACGCGCAAATACGGATTGGTGGGTGATTCCGAGATGATGAAGCGTGTTTTGCCGGGGATAATTGCGGCTTCCAAAGCGTCATAATCGCCAGCGGGAACAACCGATGTTTCGATGCCGAATTTGCCTAAAAATGTCAAACAGAATTGGCGAGTTCGGCGATAACAGTCATTGGTCATGACAATGTGCTGCCCGGATTTCAACACGGTCAACAGCAATGATGTGACCGCTGCCATGCCGGAGGAATACAACACGGCATCTTCAGCATTATCCAGAGCCGCAAGACGATCTTCGACTGCCCACATGGTAGGATTGCCATAGCGCCCATATTCTTCTCTATCCAGCCCATCGCCCCACACTTTGCGATCCATAAAATCGCATAAATCTTGCGTATCTTGGAAGGTAAAGGTGGCAGATTGCACAATCGGCGTTGTGAGCGAACTATATGCCTTATGGCGCTGCGCCCCAGCATGGACGGCACGGGTGCTGTGTCCTTGTGGGCGGCGGCGGGTGGCTTCTTCGATAGCGCGGTCAATATGGGCATGGTTGTTGTTCGTCATTGCAGATAGTCTCCTGTGGTTGAATCAAAAAACCCGATTTACGATGTGTTGGTAAATCGGGTAGTCATGTTGCTTGCGCGTGCTAAGAGACAACTGGCGGCGTGTCTCCGCAAGAACATTGCCTGACAAATAGTGTCAGGTGTCTACCCTCATCTACCAGACTTTGCATTGCTGCCGGACTTAGCACCTTCCCATTGCCAAATGGGGGTTGCTGCGAGTTCATCGAGCCGGTCTCTCACTCGCTCTGGATAAGAGTTGGACTGCTTAAATATCAACGATTTAATCTGCGATAGTAACGAATATAACATGTTTTGGGGGCAGATGCAAGCAATTTTGAAAAATTCATAGAAAAGTCATTTGTCTACAAAATCATATGGAAAATTTGTTCTGTAGACTTGTTTTCCTGATATACTGAATTAGAACATTTGGTTGGTTTGAGCGAGGATTTTTTATGGAACATCCCCAAATTTCTGGTCTCACCTATCTTGCCGATTACATCAGCCCGGATACAGAACAACATTTTATCAATACTATTGATGAATATCCTTGGATAACGGATTTAAAGCGGCGTGTGCAACATTACGGCTTTCGGTATGATTATCGCGCCCGCCGAATTGACCCAACGATGTATTTAGGGGCTTTGCCGGATTGGGTGCAACCATTGGCAGAAAAACTCCATGCTGATGAAGGGAGTCCGGTTGTACCAGACCAACTCATCGTCAACGAATATCATCCCGGACAGGGCATTGCGCGGCATGTGGATTGCATCCCGTGTTTTGGTGATGTCATCATCTCGCTGAGTCTCGGTTCAGCATGTGTGATGACCTTCACCCAACTGAAGACGAAAATAGAAATTCCGGTTTTGTTAGAGCCGCGTAGCCTTGTCGTGATGACAGGCGAAGCGCGTTACCATTGGCAGCATGGTATCGTCCCCCGCACAACGGATGTTTATAATGGGAAGACAATTACGCGAAAAAGGCGATTATCCCTCACATTTCGCAGTGTGATTCGGCAAACTATTGATGCTGCACCTAACCTCTAAAACAAATGTGCCAAAGATGAATTAATCTAATATTCATCATTTTTATTGACTTGCCATACTGCCGC
>JALHOR010000250.1 GCA_022842885.1 Anaerolineae bacterium | reverse complement strand
CGAGAGGGTGGTGCGGTCAAAACCATAATCGCGGATAAAATCATCCACGAACAATTGCAAGTTAAAATTTTGCCCCGGCGATGTCCCAATCCAGCCAATGGTCGCTACTAACCACACAATCCAGCCATAATAAATAGGTGAGCGACTCACCAAGCGGCTGTGCTGATTCGTTGATGATGTGTGCATAAAGCGTACTTATCCTGATGTAACGTGGATGGACTGCCTATCGGGGCGCTATCTGTGACAATCTGCTGCAAGAGAAACCCGGTTTTGCACGCAAATGGCGTCCTGATGATAACGACTTTTATTGTACTCCCAAGTGGTCTTACCCAGCAATCAATTGGATATATCCAAACTGAAAAGAGTCATTTTCACAAGCGTGTTTTTTGTACGGTGCAAACGGTTCGTAAGGACGAACATCGGCATTCTGACTGATAAACACCTGCGAATCAGTTTTTGACTCAGCACTCTACTAATCCGCTACCCACACTTGTGATTGGCGCTCGACCATGACAAGCTCATTTTCCCCATTGTTTTCCTCAAAGATGCCGCAGGGACCGCCCATATCGCTGTGAAGCAGCGTCACTTCTTGACCCGCAAAATTCAACACCGGGTGATAAAATTGATGTACTTTTTCGGCTTCGCCCACAATGTAATGGGCAATCAAAGACCGCCGAAACCGTTCTTGGCTGATATTGGGATAACTGCCATGAATCGCCTGCCCATTAAAAAACAGAACATCGCCCGCATTCATGATGACAGGAACGGGATGCTTGCCCGGCGGAATGGGAACTGATTTATCGGTAAAAGATATACTGGTATCGGCGTCAATCAGGCATAATTCTGGTAAATCATGCGTGCCGGGGACAACCTGCATACAGCCATTTTCTTCATCAGCAGCATCCACCGCCATCCACGCCGCCAAGCAAGTGCCGGGACGCACGCCCAAAGACCGCTGATCTTGATGCAATGCCTGTCCTCGCGCCCCCGGTGGCTTAAAATAAAACATGGTCTGGGCGGCGTAAGGTTCTTCGCCCAAGAGTGCCGTTGTCCATTCACGCAGCCGCGCATCCAACAGCCAATTCAGCGTCAGCGCATCAAAACGATGAGCATGGATAATGCGTGGGAATGCTGCAAGCGGGTCAGCATTAGACATGATGAGGCGGCTATCGCCTTCAAACCCATACCCCTGTTGATTGAGTTCGGTGTAGCGGGTTTTAATCACTTCAATTTCATCGGCGGCAAATAACGCCGGGACAACCACAAAACCATCGGTGTGAAATTGACGAATGAAGGTAGATTTATCCATAAAGCGTCTCGTAAAAAATCATCCAAATAAAACAAGGTATTTTCTACGAGTAGCGTAACGCGGACGTAAATTCTTGTCAAGCCAGCCCAAAATATCTATTAGCAGTTTTCCACAACCAGCCCTTGGCAATTTCCGGCGATTTTGAACTTGCTGAAACGCCACTTCACGGTAAACTTGTGGAAGAGTCACAATCGAACTGGTCATTTTTGCCAGTACGATTTAATTATTTGAAGGAGAACTTGTGATGAAACGGTTGTTAGTGGCGCTGCTGCTGGTGGTTTTAGCAGTCTTGGCGCTCGCGCCCACAATGGCGCAAGACGAATTTGTTTTTGGCATGGTGTTGGTGGGTCCCAAGAATGACCGGGGCTGGAGCCAAGCGCACTATGAAGGTGGCGTGTATATTGAAGAAAATCTACCCGGTGCCCGCATGTTGGTTTTTGAAAGTCTGAACATCTCCGACGCACCCGAAACCTCGTTAGCCGATGTGGTGCAGTTGTTCGTGGATGAAGGCGCTCAATTGATTTTCACGACATCGGATGCTTTTGAAGAAGATACTGCCGCATTGGCACCCCAATTCCCCGAAGTGACATTCATCAATGTGTCGGGTGATGATGTGTTGGCAGGCACCGCGCCGGAAAATCTCGGCAATATTATGGCAAGCAGCGAATGGCCGCGCTTGATTGCGGGCTGCGCGGCGGCATTGGCATCGGAAACAGGCAAATTGGGCTATGTGGGACCGCTGATTAATGGCGAAACTCGCCGGATTGCGGCGTCTCAATATTTGGGTGCGCGGCATTGCTGGGAAAATAAAGGCGGCGACCCGGCGGCACTCGAATTTGAAGTGACATGGATTGGCTTCTGGTTCAATATCCCCACCGTCACACTTGACCCAACCGAAGAATCCAATGCATTCTTTGACCGTGGCTTTGATGTGGTCATTTCTGGCTTGGATACCACTGAAATGGTAACTGTCGCCGGGCAGCGGATGGCAGAAGGCGAAAAAGTCTTCTCGCAGCCGTATAACTCGCTCACTGGTTGCGATGATTCCCCCGATAACTGCTTGGGTATGGTGTACTACAACTGGGGTCCTGAATATCTGAAATTGGCACAATCGGTTGTGGATGGCACTTGGGAACAAGACTGGAACTGGGTTGCCCCCGCATGGGATGCGATGGATGATTTTGATGTGACCGTCACGGGTTACATGCCCGGTCCAGGCTTAACAGAAGAAAATCGGGAAATTTTGGCAACCTTCGTCGCCGAAATGACGGCATTCGCCACTGACCCCGCCAACGCCGATAAAATGTACCTGTGGGAAGGTCCGTTAAATCTCCAAGACGGCACATCTTTGGCAGCCGAAGGCGAATATGTGGCGTTGAACGATATTTGGTATTTGCCGCAACTGCTAGAAGGTATGGTTGGGGCAAGCAGCG
>JALHOR010000249.1 GCA_022842885.1 Anaerolineae bacterium | reverse complement strand
CCTCCAATTATTCAGGGCGGCATGGGTGTTGCTATTTCCGATTGGCGCTTGGCGAAATCGGTAGCAGTGGAAGGACAGTTAGGCGTTGTCTCTGGTACGGGCATTGCGCTGGTGTTGATAACGCGCTTGCAAGAAGGCGACCCAGAAGGACACATGCGGCGGGCATTGGCACATTTCCCATTTCAGGCTGTGGCACAGCGTTTTTTGAATAAGTATTTTGTGGAAGGCGGCATCCCCAAAAACCAGCCGTATAAACGTCCCCCGCTATGGACGAATACACCCGATGCTGAACTCATCGAAATTACTGTTATTTCTGGTTTTGTGGAAACATGGTTGGCAAAAGAAGGGCATTCTAACCCGGTGGGGATGAATCTGCTGGAAAAAGTGCAGTTGCCGGCAATTGCCACGCTGTACGGCGCACTGTTGGCAGATGTGGATATTGTTATCATTGGTGCGGGGATACCGTTACAAATCCCCGGTATTCTGGATAAATTAGCAGACAATCAACCCGCGCATTATCGGTTGGATGTTCTCAATTCGACCCACGAACACACCATCGAATTTGACCCCAAACACTATTTCCCAGACGCCGATAAACCGTTAAAACGCCCGTTGTTCTTCCCGATTATTTCGTCGTTTGTGCTGGCACAAGCGTTGATAAAACGCAGCAGTGGACGCATTGATGGCTTCGTGATTGAAACGCCCATCGCCGGGGGACACAATGCCCCGCCGCGCCAAGCCAATTTCAACGAAGATGGCGAACCCGTCTATGGCGAAAAAGACGTTATTGATTACGAAAAAATCAAAAAACTTGGCTTGCCCTTCTGGATTGGCGGCGGTTACGGCAGCCCAGAAAAATTGCAAGAGGCACTCGCCCTCGGCGCGAATGGCATTCAGGTCGGCACGATGTTCGCGTATTGTGATGAATCTGGCATGGATAAGAACCATAAACGCACCGTGTTAGAGCAGGTGCAGGATGGCGGCGTTAAAGTGCGAACCGACCCATTGGTTTCGCCAACAGGCTTTCCGTTTAAAGTCGTGCGTTTAGAAGGCACTTTGGCAGACCCGGACATCATGGCAGACCGTGAGCGCGTGTGTGATGTGGGCTATTTGCGGCATATGTACGAAGAAGAAGATGGCAGCGTGGGCTATCGCTGCCCGGCAGAGCCGATTAAACAATATTTGCGTAAAGGCGGCAAAGAAGAAGATACTGAAGGGCGCGTGTGTTTGTGCAATGCCTTGGGCGCGGCGGCGGGCTATCCACAGCGCAAACGCGATGGTTATATTGAACCCGCCATCATTACATCCGGTGATGATTTGGTAAATTTAGGGCGCTTCATGAAACCAGATGCCACCCGTTACAGCGCCGCTGATGTGATTGCGTATTTGTTGGGCAATAACACGCCAGTGTAACAATCTCATGCGGGCGCGACGGGTTCATAAGCGATGATACGCTCGCGCCAATGTTCCGGCACGGGAATCGTTTGCTGTGTCACATAATCAAATGCCACCATCACACTGCTGCTGGTGGCAACAATGTCTTCGTCATCCCCGCGCACGATGACATACTCCAAATCAAAACTTTTGCCGCCCAAACGACTACAGCGCGTATACACGATCACTTTGTCGCCATATAAGACTGGTTTTTTAAAATCCATTGCTGTTTTTGCCAGAATCATGCCCAATGTTTGCCAATCGCCGCCCCAACCGCACACCTGCTCTACATATTCAATGCGGGCTTGTTCCGTAAAGGTAAAATAGCGGGCGTTATTCAAATGTCCCATCGCATCCAAATCACCAAAACGAACAGTCATCGGGGTAGCGTGACGAAAATTTTCCATAGGGTTAAGCCGTCTCCTGCTGAGTCAATAAAAATTTGCGGACACTGAGCATGAGTGTATCGCTTGCCAACAGCGTTGCCAAATGCCCATACTGCTCTAGCGTTTGCACATAGGCTGCCGGATACAATGCTTTTAAAGCGCCGCGCTGCCCTTCGTCTATCACTTCATCTTGGTCAGATTCAATGATGAGGACGCGCCCTTTCCAATATTGTAAATCGGTGTTGGGGAACGGCGGCATCGCATAATACTCATGCAGCAAGCGGACGCGGGTGAGCAGGGCGGCTTTACGAAAGCGCACCGCATAAAATTCGGCAAAATAGGCTTGCCAAAAAGCGCGTTCTGTTGGGTCTATTTGCGGGATAATGGCTCGCTGAATGGCTTGCTGAAAAGTACGTCGCAAAGCATCGCGCAGCACAAACGCTGGCGACAACCGAAAAAACCATCGCTGCATTTGAATCCGTGCCGCGCTTTGTGGGTCAGGTAGTGCTGTATGTGTGATGACCACATCATCCACCACTTGGGGAAAGCGCCGCACAAACAGTTGTGCCAATGCCCCACCAAATGACATGCCAAACACATGCACCCGCCGGATTTTTTCGATAGCCAGCAGGGCATGTAATCCGGCGGCAACATCTTCCAATCGCTGTATCGTCGGCGGCACATTGGGCGCAATCACCTGAAAATACTCACCAAATCCAGCAATATACCGGAACAGCGTATCGGCATCACCACCCACACCGGGCAGCATTAAAATCGTCTCTGTGCCATTGCCAGCCAGCAGATAATCCCAAGTTTGTCCGGCAATGAGCGCCTGTTCATAATGCAGGCGTTCCCGGAAGTGCGCCAACGCCTGCATTTTTTCGGCGGGAACATGGGTGTAAAAAGAGGGATTTAGGGCAATTGACATCGCATCGGCTCAGAATTTTTAC
>JALHOR010000248.1 GCA_022842885.1 Anaerolineae bacterium | reverse complement strand
CGCGCTTATCCCGCAAATCCTCCACTGAGGTGATACCGCTATCAGCACTGACAACCACGCCTACCGGGAACTGCTGAAACCAGTTATACACATACACAATCGGGCGCTGGCGTTCTACCGCTAAGAGTGCCTGTTCGCCGCTGACCATGCCGTAATTGGCTTGTCCGGCGGCAACCAAATCAATCACATCCGGTTCATTCAGATATTCTATGGTGACAGTTGCACCAGCATCGGCAAAATAGCCTTGTGCTTGCGCCACATATAGCGGCGAAAATTGGATATTGGGGATAAACGTCAGCAAAAAGCGTTCTTCGCGCAAGGTATCTTGGGCATTTGTCAGCGGAATGAGGCATAACAACAGCAGAATTATGTGCAATTTTTTCAGCATGATTCAGGATTTCCTTCGTTATCAAATATCGATTCGATTTTAATGGGCAAAACAGGGGATAGCAACGGATAGTAGGACAGGATTAGCTCATCATCGCTTGCTCATCAATCGCCACATTTAGGTATTTACAACGTTGTTTTTGGCTTTCTCGGTGTCATTTGTGGCATAAAATTTATCGGCATACAACCATGTGACGCGGGCAGCGATAAGGCTTGCTGCTGGCGAACCGAGGAGGTAAGTAATCAAAGGGGTACAAATGAACGTAATTATCCCGACGAGGATAGATAGTAACCATCGGTATGTTTTGAAACTCAGATGGGGCAAAAATTCTCTAAACACAAGGCGATTCAACCACTTGATGATCATGATATTCAACGCAACAATCACGGGTGTGATAAAGAGGCTGTAGAGAGAGGAAAAGACACACAAAAGAATAATTTCACCGATTCGTCTTAATGTGTCCTGTGAAGGATAGATTAAAAAGAATACCAATATTGCGATAATCCCAGTCAAAACCAGTCCCCACCACAATTGACCATACGATTGACGCAGATACCACGAATAGAAATCTGTATCTCTAACGGGTATCTCAGCAACGGCATCATTTTTGCGTTTGGTGATAAGCCAAAATTTCCTATCAGCGTATTCATGCGTGATATAGACGCTGGTTATACCAGCGAAGATAGAAGCAGGAACTAGAAACAAAGCTGAATATATCTGCAAATCAGGAACAAAATCACGGATTGCCCCGCCGGAAGTTCTGAGATCTAAACTACTTAAAAAAATGTATAGTCCGCAATAAACAATCGCAAACACCGCCGGAATCGTCACGATACCAACAAAAATCATTAAACTGCGCCGATATGAACGCTGCTCCATATTGGGATTTAAGAATAAGCTGTTATACACCATAACCAGCAGCCCAACACCAATACCGCTAATCATGCCACTCAGTATCCCTAGAACCAGACCAACGCCTGTACCAATTACTGGTATCACCAATGTACCAAACATCAGTCCCATGAGTGTGCCATAGCGCAGCCCTTCAGAGAAAAAATATCGGAGGGTTTCTAAAGGTCTTCTCATGCGAAAATGCCTATTATGTTGATTTTACGGGAGTTCTAGCCCCAGTGCTGCCACCACCATCGGATGAAATGTTGGGATGCCTGTGCCACTTTTGATGATGACCATGCCAAAACTATCATCATATTCCCACATCGTCCAGCCAAAACCAAACGATTCTAATGTTTCACGCACATCTTGAATCCACTGCACGCGGTCTTCCATCGGTGCATACACGCTGTACGTGCCAAATTCATTACAAATTACACGGACATTATGCTGTGCCGCCCAATCTGCCGCCGCTTGCATCCGCTGCTGAATAAATTCCCGATTCCAGCGTTCATTGCCATATTGAATCAATGCGCCGCGCTGTTCCGCGCCATTATACAGCCGCAGCACGGGTTCTACCGCCTCTGGGCTAGAGGGATACGGTACATCGCGCAAGGGAATGACCAGACTCCCCGCCCAACTTGCGCCTTGATGCGTGAAGACAAACGGCTCATAAAAGTGAAAATTGTAAATCACATTCGGCATCGCCAGCGGCATTTGGACGATGAGCGTATCCAAATTTGACCAGCGGGCACCTGTGGCAATGACTGTAAATTCGGGCGTCACGGCATGAATCGCCGTAAGCAATTGTTCTTGCAGTGGCAACCATTTTTCAGGATTATCATAAAAAACGGGTTCGTTCATTGGCTCTAAAAAGACCATTTCCGGCGAGACGGTCTCCGCCAGATGTTGCGCGAAAGATTGCCAAAAAGAAGCATATAGCCCAATAAATTCCGGGTCATCTTCTAACCGTGCCGAAAAAACACCGCCCTGATTTTCGCCTGTGCTGTGAATATCCACAATCACCGCCAAATCCTGCGCCAAAATGCGTGCCAACGCTCGGTCTAATTCGCGTATTCCCGCTGGATTTAACAAGTCTGGGCGCGTTTCATCCAGCAAAAAATTAAGGTTAATCGGCAAACGCACATGCGTTAAGCCCATGATTTTTAAGGTTGCCAATTCGCGGTCGGTGATGCGTTTGTCGCGTTGGGCAGCATCTTCTGAGCCAAACCAGAACCACAGCGGCAAATTGACGCCGCGTGCCAACTTGGCAAAACGGTCATCACTCACGCCAGAAGGCAAATCTTGTGCCAGTAAACTACTGGTCATAATAAATATCAGAACAACCAACATTATCCAACGAAAAATAGATTTCATATTCATTCTCCTAAAATTAGTGCTGAGTCAAAGCGATGAGCTATCAGTCGTCCTTATCAACCAACGTTTTTCATGAATAAAGAGTGGAGATAAGAGGCCAAGGTCGTCCTTGGCTAAATTCTGAAATTAACCAATCCCACCCAATACGAAAGTAACTTA
>JALHOR010000247.1 GCA_022842885.1 Anaerolineae bacterium | reverse complement strand
TGCATGAGAGTCGTTTTCCGGCGCGTAAAATCCCCGATTACACCAGTCGGCAGCCGGGGTCGTATCCGTATCTGCTGGTGTTGACTAACCCGCGCCCAGACAAAGGCAAAACCAAAGTCTATGGCTTTCATGTGGATACCCCAATTCCCAAAATTGAACTGCCGTTAGCAGGTGATGAAACGCTGGTGTTTGATTTTGATGCTGTGTATCAGGAAACGTTTGCCAGCTTACGCCACTTCAGCAATCGGGCGGATTACACGCAGCCGCCCAAACATTTTGAGCGTTATAGCGACGTTGACCAACAGCGCATCACAGCACGAATGCAAGCCATCGCCACCGAAACTGCCTAAATGCCGCGTAATGCCCGCCGCGCCCGCCCTATCGGGCAACCGACTCGCGGCAAAACTGCCCTCAATCGGCTGCGCCAAATAGATACTTATATTGCGCTGGCACATGCCCAAACGCTCACAGCGGGTTCACCGTTGGTTGTAGATGTGGGCTATGGCGCACAAGCCTGGACAGCATTAGAAATGTGGGAACGCTGGCAAAACATCAATCCACATTTACGCTTGTTAGGTATCGAAATTGACGCGGAACGAGTGGCGGCAGCACTTCCCTATGAACAGCCGGGCAGCATTGACTTCCGCTTGTGCGGCTTTAATGTGCGCGATGTGTTGAACGGGCAACCAGCACGAGTGATTCGCGCCTATAATGTATTGCGCCAATATGATGAAAGCGCCGTCCCCGATGCCTTAGCGACGATGGCACGCGCCCTAGAACCCGATGGTTTACTCATTGAAGGCACTTCAACACCTACAGGTCGCTTGGTGGTGTTTGATGTGTATCGTAAAACACCCGAAGCATTACAGCATGTTGAAATAGTCTTCGGCACGAATTTTCGAGACCTTGCCGACCCGGTGGATTTTCAAGCCATTTTGCCCAAACGCCTGATTCATCATGCGCTGGATGCACGTCCGGCAGCATTTTTTGCCGCGTGGCAGCAAGCATTGTTGTTAGCGCGGGGCATGGGGCAAGGCGGCGTCCGGCAACGCTGGCAAACAGCCGCCCATTTATTGCGCGAAAAATATGGGTATCCAGTGGATATGCGGCGGCGTATTGTGCGGCGGGGATTTTTGGTACTGCGTGATACTTTAGCACCTGATATTTAAGCTGTAAACATAAGAAATCGTCTTGGTATCTAGGCGATTCAATATAACGCTCAAGTTCAAAACGAGTCGTTTTCCGTAGGGTCGAGGCATGCCTCGACCCTACAAATACACATTTCCACGCAATCTGAATATGAGGCTAATCCGAAATGTTTTATAGATTTACTTCTGAATCACAAAAAGGACAGGGTAATAAATATCTGTCCATGTCGGCACTCAATAGTTACATCAACTTCTCAATTTTCTTCGCTACAAGACAGCTAATGCCCGCTTGAATATTCGATAAGCACCTCCTCACCTATAGTTTTCCGATAGAATTGCATACAATACCCATCGAAACACAGCGCAAGCTGTCTTTCTGTGATTTGCATCAACCAGCTTCTCAGAGCTTTGTGGGTTGATGCTTCTCTTGGATAAGGTTGTGGCAAACAGGCGATGTCATGTTCTGGAAAAACCACATCGTCACTTGCCTTATATTGATACTATAGCGCGTTTTTTTGGCGTGTGCAAGAGGGTCACTTTTATCTATCGCCCCTCCATCTCAAATAAGCTATACTCGTGCCTGCAAACATGTTCAAAATAGGATTTTCGCACGATGTCTGATAATCCATTATTTGCCAAACCCGATTTATTCGCTGCCCGTCGCATTTTGGTGGTGCAGCCGCATTATGATGATAACGATATTTCCATTGGTGGCACGCTGGCAAAACTGGCAGAAAACGGCGCCGAACTCATCTATCTAACTGTGACCGATGATTTGGTTGGCGTGGTAGACCAATCGCTCTCGGCTGAAAAAATGGCAGCATGGCTCAAAGATAATCAATACAAAGCGGGCGACATTATTGGCGTCAAAGAACAATATTGGCTCGGCTATCCTGATGCTGGCGACTACCCTTATTTTGCTGTGCGACGCGACATCATCCAGCATATTCGTTTGGTACGCCCCGATTTTGTTATCACCTGTGACCCTTGGACACCTTATGAATTTCATGAAGACCATATTGTGACGGGCAAAGCGGCGGCTTCGGCGGCTAGTCTATACGGCTTAACACGGTTGGCAACCACGCCAGAAATTGATGCTGCCTTTGAGCAAGCACCGTTTGATATACAAGGCATCGCGTTTTATACCAGCCCCTACCCCAATACCGTGGTGGACATCAGCAGCGTGTGGCAGAAAAAACAACATGCCGTCGCTCAATACACCGCCCAATTTACCGAAGACGATATGACCCTGCTGCAACACCGCCTTGAAATTGGCGCTCGTTATTTCGCTCGTGATAATGATTTTGAGTATGGCGAGGCATTAAAAGTGATGTCTACGTGGCAACTGCATGGGTTTGGTGAGGCGTATAAAGTTTAGGATATAAGTTAAAAGATGAAGGTTAAAAGTTAAAAGCCTGCGTTTGATTGTGATTGTTTCATCCCACTAGAAACTAAAGTAGGGGCGACCCGATGTGGTCGCCCGCACAGGTGGGCGGGGACATAGCCCCGCCCCTACAGTTGCCAAATTTAATTTTTGACTTGCATTAGGCTGGGACGGCACGAGTGATGTTGATATTTACAACACTATAGTTAAAAAGACTGCTAACGGCTAATTGCCAAAAGCTAACAGCTATCCATAAGGAACATCCCATGAACAGACAACAAACCCTAGACCACCTGCGAACACAACCGGAGGTGGATGTTTTAATTATCGGCGGTGGCATCAATGGT
>JALHOR010000246.1 GCA_022842885.1 Anaerolineae bacterium | reverse complement strand
GTGTCGTTAAGTGGCAGTGTCTCGCCGCAAGAAGAAGCCCATGCCATCGCGCGGCTCATCAAAGAAGCTGAAATTCGCACCGTGACCATCAACATGGAGCATGTCGCTTTTGACCAAGGGCTTGCCAAACGCCTTGCCGAAAGTCTTGGTGGTCCGTGTTATACGCTGGCACAACTACGGGCGGAGGCACTCTTAGAAACGGTGCGTGCCGAGATGGATGCCCGCTAGCCGGTTTACAACGCGGGTGGCTTGGGTGGCGGTATGTCTGTTATGGGTGGTTTAGGCTGAGGCGGCGTTGGGCGCGAATTTTTAGCTGCTGAATCAATTCGGCAGCTTGATAAAATTCGCGCAATTCATCGCGTTCTTCCGGGAGCAGTGTTCCCGCCATATCCTCTGTTACCAGATACGCCACTCGCTCCAATGTGGTGGGGGAATGCTCAAACGCAACAATTTGAGCCAACGTGGGTGCGGAAGTCACAAAATCAAGAATTTCATCATAGGCAATCACCATATCATGCTCCTGCGCCGCTGTATATCGCGCCTTTTAGGATTATAATCAAGACTATCTTGTCTCAACAATCAGATTTGAACCGAAAGTTATGTGGTCACCACCGAATCCGCGTTTTTATTTTGCCATCGTCTGGAAAATTGTTCGCCAAGTGCCGGTGGGGCAAGTGACCAGTTATGGGCAAATTGCCTCCATGATTCCGCCACCGCCGGATGTAGACCCAGAGCAGTATCAACGGTTGGGGGCGCGCTGGGTGGGAACGGCACTGCGGGCAAAACCGGATAAACCTATCCCCTGGTGGCGCGTCATCAACAGTCAAGGCAAAATCAGCTTGCCCGACCCCTCTGGCAGCCAACAACGGGCGCACTTATTGGCAGAAGGCGTGGATTTTGATGCCCAAGACTGTGTTGATTTTGCGACTTTTGGCTGGCGCGATGTTGATGAAACGTGGTTAGAAGAAAATCATCTGCTGCCGCCTAAATCCCTCTAAATAGATTGTATCGGAAATAAGCGATCCGGGCTACAATAAGCGAATTGGATAAATCGAGAGTAAATCGCCCCATGATAACGTATGCCGAATTAGTCAAAAAATCGAGCCTGTTCCAAAACTTGACGGGTTTACGGGTCGAAGCTTTCACCGCCTTGTTATCCGCTTTTGCCGACGCCTACGCCCAGGATTTAGAACACCGTGAAAAACACAAAGCGACACCCCGACAGCGGCAACGGGGCGGCGGACGGACAGGGACGATCCCCCAGCTTGAAGATAAGTTGGTGTTTATCTTAGTTTATTTTCGCTTTTATCCGGTTCAAGTGCTGCAAGGATACTTATTTGGGCTGAGTCAAGCGCAAGCCAATGAATGGGTGCATCGCTTAACCCCACTTTTGAATGCGGCACTCGGTTATCAACAACAACTGCCCGCACGGCAGGCTAAGACGCTGACCACGCTTTTGACCGCCTGCCCGGAACTGGAGTTCATCATTGATGGGACAGAACGCCCGATCCGGCGTCCCAAAGACCCGACACACCAAAAGCGCCAGTACAGTGGTAAGAAAAAACGCCATACAGTGAAAAATAATATCATTATTGAGAAAAGAACAGGGAAGGTCAAAGGCTTGAGCCCAACGGTGAGTGGTCAGGTGCATGATAAAAAACTAGCGGATGAGCAAGACTTACGCTTTCCCAAGGACAGCAAATTGTGGCAAGATACGGGTTTTCAGGGCTATGCTCCCGAGCAGGTGACGATCATCCAACCGAAGAAAAAACCGCGCGGGGGTCAGTTAAGTGTTGACGAAAAAGCCGCCAACACCCGCATCTCAAAAGAACGCATCCGCATTGAACATAGTATTGGTGGGATTAAAGTGTTTGCGATTGTTCAGCACATCTTTCGCAACCTGAAACCGGCTTTCGATGATGTGGTTATGGAAACAGCCTGTGGCTTACACAACTTGCGGCTTGATTTCCCCTTGATGAAGTAAGATAGGGCTACCGATAGTTCAACACGCCTTCCCACAGGGTTACATTATTTCCGATAAAGTCTATTATATGCAGAACCATATCATAAAATAGATGCCCTCATGCTTGCCTGTGGTGCAGCACAAGGCATGAGGGCAAGATACACTTTAGCCGCCGGCTGACACCGCCCACATCTGCACACCACTGATGGGATTGGCAGTCATCAGCAGCGTATTGGCTTCATTCAAGAAAGCAGTCTTAAAATACCCCGCTTGGTTATCCACAATCCGAACATTGATGCGCGTATTGAGCGACCAAAGTTCGACCAATGCCCGATTATTGGCATCTATCGTGCTGCCATTGCCCGACCCGCCCGCCGCTAATAACGTGACGCCATCGTTCAAAAAGCCAATATCGCCATACGTGACACCCGCCGGGGCGCTGCCGCCCAAAACACTCTGCGCTGGAATATCCCAAAAGCGCAAGCCGCCCGTATTCGTGCCATTCTGCACCGCCGGATTATCCAAACTGCTGATGATGACCCAGCGCCCATCCGGGCTGAAAACAGCATCATAGACCAACGCTGAGTCCATCACGGTAGATTGTTGGACGCTCCAGGTGGCGGTATTCCATAAATAAGCGACTTTTTTGCTGATGCTCACCAGTTGTCTGCCATTGGCATCAAAGACAATTTTTTCGATGCGATCATCGTGGACCTGTTGCAGCGGCGTCAGCACATTAAAATCTTGAGCGCCGGGCGTGATATTGACGACGTTAAGCTGCCCATTGCCGGATGCCAAAATAATGCGCGTGCCATCGGGCGCAAATACCGCCGCTGAAACATCCGTAACGGAGGGCAAAACGGCAATTTCGGCTTGGGTTTCCAGCACAACAACGCGCCAATTCACTGTATCCGATAAC
>JALHOR010000245.1 GCA_022842885.1 Anaerolineae bacterium | reverse complement strand
ATATATCATTTTGATTTTATTTAGGCATTATAATATGTTATACCGTCCGCAGAACGAAGAAGGTCAAGGTTTGGTTGAATATGCTTTGATTTTGGTGTTGGTTGCTGTTGTGGTTATCGTCATTCTGGCACTGTTGGGCCCGACCATTGGTAATATTTTCTCCAATGTGATCAGCGGTCTCCAAGGTTAATCTCTTGCAAAAAAGCGAAGCGCCCTACGGGGCGCTCTCGTAATTTTGTCCCTCTTTACATAAACAGCAAATTTTCGTTAAACCAATTGTGATTGAGAAACGAAAAATCCCGCAAACTCCTGAACTCCTCATACATTTCTTTTCTTACCCGCTTAAGTAGCCGTCATACCGAATCCGCCGCTAACACCAAAGCTCGCGCTTCATCTTCAGCAGCCGCGCCATAATCATCCATCTGGCGATATGCTTCTGCCCGCTGGCGATAATAAAGCGGCAGGGGACGCAGCGCAATCGCTTTAGAAAATTGTTCGACGGCTTGCTTGGGCTTATCCAATTTGCGATATACCAACCCCAAATGCAAATACGCTTCGACAAATTCTGGGTTGAGTTGAACAGCGTGTTTCAGGTCAGTGCGGGCAGCTTTGAAATCATTCAGATGTTCATATGCCACGCCCCGCGCATATAATGCCGCAGTATCTTCTGGCTTAAAGCGCAGCACTTGCGAAAAATCAGCAATAGCTTGTTCGTATTCACCGCGATGCAAATAGACTGCGCCCCGGCTGTAGTAGGTGCTGAAATCACGTTTATCTAAAGCCAGTGCCTCCGTATAATCGGCTAAGGCGTTTTCGCTTTCGCCTAACCGGGCATAGGCACTGCCCCGCGTGGAATAGACGCTGGGTTGCTGCATCCCGCGTTGTAATGCGGCGCTGCAATCCGCCACGACCCCCGCAAAATCAGTGACATGATAACGCAGGGTGGCGCGGCTATAATACAACTCGACTAAATCCGGTTGCACACGAATCGCTTCGCCATAATCGGCAATAGCGCCCGGCAAATCGCCGAGTGCGGCATATGCCGCTGCCCGATGATGATAGGCAGTTTCATGATCAGGGTTCAGACGCAGCGTTTCGGTAAAATCCTCAATGGCAGTCGTCAAATCGCCATAGCGCAAAAATGCCATCCCACGCTGAACGAGCGCGTCCTGATTATCCGGCAAGCGGGCGAGGGTTTCGGTATAATCGGCAAGCGCGGCAGGATAATCGCGCAAGAGATAATACAACAAGCCACGACTCAAATAGATTTCGGCGCTATCGGGTTCAAGTTCCAGCGCCATGCTAAAACTGCCAATCGCGCCCCGATAATCTTGGCGTTTCATTTGTTCTTGTGCTTGCATCACCAGATTGCTGAGTTTGCTGGATACCATATGTTTTATCGCCCTATCGCTGCCTACACCATCATTCTACACCAACCTGCTTTGGTAGAATAAAATGTGTCACATTTTGTTAAAATTTCCATGAATAGGGGCAACTTCATGACAACCCATGCGTGGCAAACACCTGAACTGACGCAGCGTTTTTTGACTAAAACTCGCGCCGCCCTCCCGTTAGCAGCGGCACAATTGGATGTGATGCTGTTTGTGATGCAGCAAGCATTGCCAGATGTGACGTGTTTTTTGGATGTTGGCAGCGGCAGCGGCGTTCTCAGTCGGGTGCTATTAGAGCAGTATCCGCAGGCAAAAGCCGTGTTAGTGGATTTTTCCGAGCCAATGTTGGCAGTTGCCCGTGAGACACTGCCGGCAGACCAAACGACCGTGATTCAGCATGATTTGAATAATACCGCTTGGGAAGATACGCTTGGCAGTCATGCGCCATTTGATGCGATTGTTTCCGGTTACGCCATTCATCATCTGACAGATGAGCGCAAAAAGAATTTGTATCAAGAAATTTTTGGCTTGCTCAAACCCGGCGGCATTTTCATCAATGTGGAGCATGTAGCGTCGCCGACCGAATGGGCGGAAGATTTGTTCAACCATGCCTTTGCTACGGCACTGTATGATGATGAAGTTGCCAAGGAGTATAGCTATGATGAATTATTCTTGCGGCTGAAAAATCAGGATGATGGCGATATATGCGCCAGCGTAGACGACCAATGCCACTGGCTGCGCGACATTGGTTTTCAGCATGTGGATTGCTATATGAAAATTTATGCGCTGGCAGTGTTCGGGGGGATAAAACCGCCCTCACCTTAGCCTACCTTGCAGCCCTCACCCTAAATCCAGGAGCGTTGTCGCAAGGTTCGCCTCCCGAAGGAGAGGGACTTACCCCACTGTTGTGACCCCCTCTCTACGCAGCGGAGAGGGGGCAGGGGGTGAGGATTATTAAACCAAGATTGAAAATGCTATTTAATCTACGCCGCGCATCCGGGGGTCTAAGGCGTCGCGCAGCCCATCGCCCAAAAAGTTGAACGAGAACATGACCAAAAACAGCGCAATCGCCGGGAACAACGCCTGATAGGGGTTGCTGATAATCGTGCGGGCGCCTTCGCTAATCATGCTGCCCCAACTGGGGGTAGGCGGGCTGACCCCTAACCCGATAAAGCTCAAAAAGGCTTCATACGAGATGTAACCGGGGATGGTCAAGGTTTCGGCAACAATCAGCGGACCCAAAATATTCGGCAGAATATGTCCCATCAAAATGCGGGAGGTATTCGCGCCCATCGCATGAGCCGCTTCTACAAATTCGCGCTTGCGAACCGATAACACTTGCCCACGAACTAAGCGTGCCATTTGCATCCAGGAGGTCAGCCCAATCCCGACGAAGATAAAAATCATGCCGCCCGATTGTTTATCCCACTGCCCTAACGAATAAGCCAGCGTGCCGGGGTCAAGCGATTGGAAGCCTAACCGGAAGAACGTCATCAGCAAAATAA
>JALHOR010000244.1 GCA_022842885.1 Anaerolineae bacterium | reverse complement strand
ACAAACATATTACCCGCATCGCACACCTCATAGCCCAACCGCTGGAGCATCGTATGTAACCCGGCATAACGTATCGCACTCGCGCCCATATCCACGCCGCGCCGCTGCTGCCCCAAATCCATCGGAATACCTAAAATCCAAACGCGCTGTGGCATGTGTTGTCCTTTATACAAAAATTCAAAAAATACCGACCTTATCACCCAAGTCTAATACAATCCGTTTTGCTCATCCTTCGCCACCATGGCATCCGCTTCTGCAATCGTAATATTAAGTTGGGCGTGTTTGATGATGGCTTCGCCAAGCGATACTAACTCAGGGTGTGCCTGTTCGGATGACCATAAATTTGACCGCACGACACATTTCGTACAATGAAAAAATATTTCCTCAATCGTTACTGCGATGACAAATATCGGCAGTTTGCCCTGCATCATAAAGCGTTGGCGCACATCATCATCACGCACAATCTGCGCTGTACCATTAACCCGCAGGGTCTCGCGGCGACCCGGCACAAGAAACAGCATTCCGATATGCGGGTTTTGCAGGATGTTTGACAAGGTATCGCCGCGACGATTACCGGGGCGGTCGGGAATCAATAAGGTTTTGGTATCCATCACCTGCACGAACCCTGCTGGTTCCCCTTTTGGCGAAACATCCATTCTGCCATTCGCATCGGTTGAACCAAGCAACACAAATGACGATTGTTCAATAAAGGCGCGGCAGAAAACATCAATTTCGGCAATCACCTTGTTTTCCGCTGCCTTGCCCGCATACCCTAAAATTTCTCGTAGTTCGGCTTCATCCTGAATGACTTGCTTAAATATACTCATAGATTTATTCTCGTCGGTTGTCTAAATACAGATTTCTTCATGTGCTTGGGTAGTTTAATTCATCGGAATAGCCAAAATGCAAACGCGCTGCGGCATAGGTTTTTTCCTTGCTGCCCTCACTCAATCCTGATATGCGTTCATCTTAACACAAACGCGGGTAGGCTATCAGAGACCATTTTTAACATTGGGTAAAGCCAATCGCCGTAGCCGCAAAGACCGTATACAAAGACCACGTTTTCGCGTATCATACCCGTGCCGAAAGGAGCGACCCATAGAGCAGATGCAGATTGGGATTGACCCCAAATACCTCGATATTTCGTTTGATTCAGTCGGAATTCGTAACTCGCAAAAGCGGCTGAAGAGCCTCATCACCGAGACTGCTATCGAGCCGATTGAAGCGTATGAAGACGAACTCCTAGATAATTTTGACCTTGTTGAAGCCATTGTCCTTCAGCGCATTGCGCGGGTTATCGCCTATTGGTGCGAACACAAACATGACCCAGTAGCGCCGCGCCTGAATGATAAAATGAGCGACATCACCAACGCCAGCAATCATGATGTCACGCTAGAAGCGTTTTATATCGCTGAAGTCAAAGCCGCCATTGAATCGTTAGGGTCATTATTTGGGTTGGCAGTGCCAGCCGATTATACGCCCGGACTCGCCATTTTGAGCGATGCCCTCAGCACGATTAGCAGCAAAATCCCGCAACTGGCAACCGCCCGTGATGCTGAGGAGGACGAAGACGAGTTCGACGACTATGATGCCGAAGCCGAAGAATTACGCCTCTTAGAAGCCTTGGATGAAGCGGAAGAAGAATTTTTCAATGCATCCATCAACGCCCAAACCGAACATTCGCCCGCTGTCGTGGTGGCAACACCACCGGAAGATTTTTCATTCGATACGCTGATAACCACAAGCGATGATACGCCGCCACTGGCGCTGGCAGAGATGCAGGATGAGTTGCAAATCGAAGGTCATTTCACCGAACTAGAAGCCTTGACTTCCCAACCACCGCGTGTAGAAAAAGCTGCTGAACCTATGGAACAACCGGTCAAGCCAGAACGTGCCATTGTCGCCGCCGCACCGACCCAAGTGATTGAAGTGCCGAGCCAAATACAAGACAATATCCTGAAGATTACCACCGAAGAAGCGTGGCATCTGATTTATGGGCTGATTGGTTATCGCAGCGATTATATTCAGGGGACATTACTGCCGCGCTGGCAGCAAACCCCAGCCGCCTTTGATAAAGACCGCCGCTTCTTGTATGCCTTGTTCATGGATACGATTCGCAATGCCGCCGGTGTGCAGCACATCACCGGGAATTATACATTCCGTGACCGCCGCACGACGCTGGATGCCTTGTGGACGCATTATTTCTCGGATTTAGCGCAGAATGTCGCGCCACAATTGGCGGCGGCTAAACTGCATAACGACACCAATGACTCGTGGTACAAAAAATTCTGGCAAACTGTTCAAAAAGAACTCGGCAATATTTCGCCCATTTGGTTGGTGGCGCTGGCAATCGCGTTAGTATTGGATGGGCTAACAACCTATATTTCGCTCGACCAAACCCCTATGGAAGGCGCGATGGTCTTGATGTTCACCGTGCTGATTACGGCATTGTTCCAGATTGCCGACCAGTTGGTGATTAGCTATCGTCAGCGCGAATTTGAAGCCGAGGCGCTCTCTGCCAAATTTCGCGCCCAATACGAAGGCATGGCACAAGAGGCAAGCCGATTGCCCATCACCAGCGAGTCTTTCGTGCAATTGAGCATGAACAAATCCAAAGCGCAAGCCGATTGGAAAGCCGCTGAGGATAACCGCAAGATGGCGCGACGGGGGCGTTTTTGGTCGGCACGCATCGCCGATATTAACGTCGTGGTGACGGCATATGGCTTTAGCTTTTTGTTCCTCAATTCGCGCGAGCCAATGGACGCTATCGTGACGCAGTTTGAAGCGATTTTTGTCTATAACGATTTGCGCGGCATTGACCCTTGGGTGTTCTTGATGGTGGGCTTGGCAATTACGGTCTCGTTTGTGGTCAACACTGCCCAACGCACCGAAATTTTAGGCTGGTCTATGCGCC
>JALHOR010000243.1 GCA_022842885.1 Anaerolineae bacterium | reverse complement strand
AGCCGTTGACCGATAAAGATTTGCTGGATTTGGATTTTGTGGTGCAGCACGCGGACATGGTGGGCTATTCATTTGTGCAGGATGCTTTGGATGTACGAATGTTGCAGGCGGAAATTGATAAACGTATCAGCGACCCGGAACGTCGGCGGCAGCTTGCTATCATTGCCAAAATCGAGACACGCATGGCAGTTCGTAACCTGCCCGATATTATCGTGCAAGCCGCCGGGCAAAATCGCTTCGGCGTGATGATTGCTCGCGGCGATTTGGCAGTGGAATTGGGGTATGAACGCTTGGCAGAAATGCAAGAAGAAATCTTATGGCTATGCGAAGCGGCGCATGTACCCGTCATTTGGGCAACGCAAGTGTTAGAAGGTCTCGTCAAAGAAGGCATTCCTTCGCGGGCTGAAGTGACCGATGCGGCGATGTCGGAACGTGCCGAATGCGTCATGCTCAACAAAGGTGAATTTATCCTGAATGGCGTGACGGTGTTAGATAATGTGCTGGTTCGCATGTCGGCGCATCAATTCAAGCGCGTGCCGGGCTTGCGGGCATTACGCTCGTGGCAGACTTAGCCGATGCAACATGGTCTACCTTCGTTTTCATTTCTCTAAACGAAAATCCTAGAGGTTGGAAAAAGTATGGGATGAGTCCCTCCCGTGCATAACCTTGTTCTATACTGAGAGTATCGAACACAGGGAGGGATGACCATCATGGACAGTTTCAACCAGCAGCATCTTAAAGGCTATGAACTGCGTGAGCGCATTGGTGCGGGCGGCTTTGGGGCGGTGTATCGGGCGCATCAATCTACCGTTGGGCGCGAAGTCGCCATCAAAATTATTTTGCCCGGCTTGGCGAACCAACCGGATTTTATCCGCCGTTTTGAGAGCGAAGCTCAACTCATCGCCCGGTTGGAGCATCCCCATATCACGCCGTTGTACGATTATTGGCGTGACCCAGAAGGCGCGTATCTGGTGATGCGCTGGCTACGCGGGGGCAGCTTGCGCGATGCGCTGCAAAATGGCGCGTTTGAATTACGGGCAGCGGCATTGGTGCTAGACCAAATTGCCGGAGCATTATCGCTGGCACATCGCAACGGCGTGATTCACCGCGACATCAAACCTGCGAATATCTTATTAGATGAAGATGGCAATGCCTACTTAACGGATTTCGGCATTGCCAAAGATTTGAGCCTCCAGAACAGTCACACTCAGCAAGACGCCATCGTCGGGTCATTGGATTACATCTCGCCGGAGCAAGCCCGTAGCGAACCCGTGACCCCCCGCACCGATATTTACAGTTTGGGCGTGACGCTGTTTGAACTCATCACCGGGCATCATCCCTTTGAAAATATGTCTTCCGTCGAGCGTCTGTATAAGCATATCAATGACCCGCTGCCGGACATCACCACGCTTGAACCCGCTTTTCAAGAAGCGGTGAATCATGTCATTCAAAAAGCGACGGCAAAAAACCCGGAACAACGTTACCCGGATGCACTGGCATTCGCCGCCGATTTCCGTGAAGCCGTTGGCATGAATCGCACTTCGACCACGATGGAAGAATTGCTGACGCAGCGCGAACACGAAATTTTGCACCTCATCATCGAAGGTTTATCCAACAAAGATATTGCCCAACGCCTGACCGTGACGCTCAGTACCGTGAAATGGTATGTCTACCAGATTTATAACAAATTGGGGGTACGCAGCCGCGTTCAAGCCATTGTCCGCGCCCGTGAACTTAACCTGATTACAAAACCCGGTGAAACAGCGGCATCTATCGTCGTCCCCACCGAAGATTTTCAGCCGGAAAATCCCTACAAAGGCTTACGCGCTTTCCAAGCCGCCGATAATCAGGATTTTTTTGGGCGCGAAAAAATCACGGCAAAATTGGTCAAACGCTTGGAAGAAAATGGCGATTACAACCGTTTTCTGGCAGTGGTCGGTCCTAGTGGCAGCGGCAAATCAAGTCTCGTTAAAGCGGGACTCATTCCGGCGGTGTGGCGCGGCGATTTGCCCGGTTCGGAAAAATGGTTCGTGGTTGAGATGCTGCCGGGGTCGCATCCCTTAGATGAACTCGAAATCGCGCTGATGAAAATCGCTGCGAATCAAGCGCAAAATCTCAATGAACAATTAAAACGCGATAGTCGTGGCTTGGTACGCATCGCTAATTTAATTTTGCCCAACGACAACAGCGAACTTCTCATCGTGATTGACCAGTTTGAGGAAGTGTTTACGCTGTTGGATGATGAAAATTCTCGCCAACATTTTCTCGATTTAATTCATGCCGCTGTCACCGAACCACGCAGCCGCATTCGTATCGTGATGACGTTGCGTGCTGATTTTTATGACCGTCCGCTGCATTATCCGCAATTTGGTGAATTGGTTCGCACGCGCTTAGAGACGATTATGCCCCTCTCTGCCGAAGAATTGGAACGCGCCATCAGCAAACCCGCCGAACAAGTGGGTGTAACCTTTGAACCCGGCTTGGTCAGCGCCATCATTGGCGACGTGAATTATCAGCCCGGCGCACTGCCTTTGTTGCAATATGCGCTCACCGAATTATTTGAACAGCGCAAAGGACGGCTTTTAACTCGTGAAGCCTATCAAGCTATCGGCGGCACTATTGGCGCATTGGCGAAACGTGCCGAAGAAGTATTTTTAAATCTTGATGCCGATTCACAAGCCATCACGCGCCAAATTTTCTTGCGCTTAGTCACGCTAGGCGAAGGCACAGAAGACACCCGCCGCCGCACGGCACGGTCTGAGTTACAAGCGATGGCGGCAGATGGCGATATTTTGGAAGATGTGATAGACACGTTTGCCAGCTATCGCCTCTTTTCGCTGGATACCGACCCCGGCACGCGCACGCCCACTGTTGAAGTCGCCCATGAGGCACTCCTACGCGAATGGGAACGCCTGCGAAGTTGGTTGAACGACAGCCGCGACGAAATCAAGATTCAGCGCCAACTATCTGTTATGGCTGACGAATGGCAC
>JALHOR010000242.1 GCA_022842885.1 Anaerolineae bacterium | reverse complement strand
GATTGCTCAAAAACGCGCAAATACAACGTAAATCGCACGCCCTCGCCTTGCAAGTAGCGGCGGTCAAAACGACTGTAGGCAATCAGTTCCACATCATCAAAACGGGCATACACCGGAATAGCATCTTCGGGCAAGGCGCTGACGATAGGTGGTTTGACATACTGCGGCGTAATCACCGTAAATGGGATGAGCAAGGTAGCAAACCCTAATATACGCACGGGCCAAGCTACGCCTTGCCGCAGAATATCGGGCGCAACCGCTTCGCCAGCTTGGACAAAAGACCTATCCGGCGGACTCAGCAAGAATAACAGCCACCAGATAACTTCCACCAAACCCGCTGCCAATAATGGGCTGATGGCTGCCAAAAACGGGAATAACAAACGTCCTTGCGTAGCATACGTTTGGGCTGTCCACGCAAAAAACGCCAACATTCCAACGAGTACCACGCCCAAACAGAATAAAATCGCCGTCAATTCGCGCCGAGCATAGCGAAAATCTTGGATTGCCATCAGTTGCAACACCAAAAACAAAGTGCCGAACATGCTCGTGAACACCACAAAATCAATGAGCGCATAAAATAATTCGCTCGCTTGAATATTTGCCGCGCCGAAAATGCCCCAATAAAAACGCCGGAAACCTTCAAACTCAGCGAAGAGTGTGCCAATATTAAATGTCTCGCGTACACCTGCTACTTGTGCCATCATCGCTGTGCCGAATAATTCATGATACCAAATCAGATTACGCAGGTACCACCAACCCGATAATGCCAGCCAGAAGCCCGCCATCGCGCTACCCAAGATGACCAAGCCCTGCCAATTTTTATCGCGTCGGGCAATCCACAAGGCGGCAACAGCAATCACCGGGACTAAGACCAACGCACTCAATTTGGTCAATGCCGCCATAGCCAGCAACGCGGCAATCGCCAAACTGCGGCGTGTATTAAACCCATCGCGCAGCATCAGCAACCCATAATAAATCACAAGGCTGTTCAACATTGTGACCAAATTATCATTATTGACCGATGTTGCAATGAATAAAAACATGGGGTTCAGCGCCGTAATCGCGGCGGCTGCCAACGCCACCACCGGGCGCTGCGGCGAAATTAACTGACCCGATTTATAGACCGCCCAAACTGTGACCAACCCCATCAGCAAACTAGCTGTCCGCAGCACATACACAGCCAAGGGTGTTGTTTGCAGCGGCGGAATCGGGCTTTCGCGCAAGACCAAATTTTTATTGCCCACATTGCCGGGAATACCCGCCTGCACATGGGGATTCGGTTCGCGCCATGCTGCCACATCGCTAATATCAAATGGCGAAATGAGTGCCGCTGCCAGTGCATAATATAGCGGTGGTTGGCTGCCCTCTTGCCGATACGGCGTTATCAGACCCGGCTGCTGAAGTGGCAAATCCCGATTTAGGCTGATGTACTCCACCATGCCAAAATGCCACAATTCATCGGAGGCTTCAAAGATAGGTGTTGCCACCATGAAGGCTAGCCCCAAAACAATATAAATCAGGGCTATCCATTGGAAGGGATTTAACGGGATTTTCGGGAGGTTAATCTTTTGCAGCCAGACGGCAAACCGCTGTGCTTGAATCAGTCCCAGATGCAGTATCCGCATCAGCCAAATCCAAGCGCGGGCGGCATATTGTGCCATTTTTTGTGAGAGTTGCTGAAGTTGTGGTTGCATAACACCCATTCTATCGCTGAACACTCATGCTGTTACCCCCAATTAACAGGGGGTATCCGTTAGTAGTATATACGTGGAAGGTGTAGGTTGTGTAGCGGTAGTGGGTGAAACAGAGGATTGTGATTCAATGTAAACCTTCATTTTCGATGATAAACCAGTGGTTCTCAAAACTACAAAAATCAGCAGAGCTTTTTCGCCAGCTGTTTCAAAACAAGAATTCATGAGTGATTAAACAGCAAAAACTCCCTAATCTCCCACCGTTTCGCGCAGCAACTCCCGCGCATTTTCGATATACGAGAGTGATTGATGCCGGAAATAGGTATTATAAAGTTCAGCATAATGCCCACCCTGCTGCATCAACGAGTCGTGGCTGCCTTCTTCGATGATGGTGCCTTCTTTTAATACAATGATGCGGTTAGCGCGGCGCACGGTACTCAGCCGATGAGCAATCAAAATGGACGTTGACCGCGCTAAAATCTGGTCAATCGCTTCTTGAATTTGCACCTCAGTGAAGGGGTCTACGCTGGCGGTGGCTTCGTCCAAAATGAAAATCGAAGGCTTTTGGACGAGGACGCGCAATAAGCTCACCAGTTGGCGCTGCCCCATACTCAGCCGAGCGCCGCGTTCTCCCACATCCGTATTCAAGCCATCGGGCAGCGTATCGAGCCATTCACCATTGCCCACGCTGTACGCAATCTCGCGGATTTCTTCATCCGTGGCATCGGGGCGGGCATAACGGATGTTTTCGATAATGGTGCCGCTGAACAAGAAGGGCTGCTGCGGCACTAAGCCCAAATGTCGCCGATAACTTTGCAAATCCACCGTGCGAATATCCCGCCCATCAACCAAAATAGCACCACTTTGGAACTCGTAGAAGCGCGTGACCAATTTGGCAATCGTACTTTTGCCCGCGCCCGTATGCCCTACAAATGCCACACTCTCGCCGGGTTGAATATCCAGATGAAAATTCTTCAATACGAGGGCATCATCGCTGTAGCCAAAATTAACATCGTTAAAAACAATATGCCCCTGCAATTCTTGAACGGGTTGGGTCTCTTTTTGAATTACGGTATTATCGGCATCAATCAGCGCGAAAATACGCTCAGAAGCACTTAACCCCTGCTGAATTTGACTCCAGAATGAGGCTAAGTTGATAATCGGGAACAGAAAACGGTCTACGCCAGTAATGAATAAAAACCATGTGCCTGCCGTAATCACATCGCGCAGCACAAAGTCCGAACCAGCAAACATCATCACGCCAATGGCAAAGCCTGTCAGAAAATTCAACACCGGGAAAACTGCTGCCAGCACA
>JALHOR010000241.1 GCA_022842885.1 Anaerolineae bacterium | reverse complement strand
AGTGTATTCACAATTCAAATATAATAAAATAACGAATGATTACACTTGGGGAACAGGCTCTTAGTCCTCAGCACTTTTTTAGGGGGAGGCAACTTGATTTTATGACACGAATTCATCTGGAAACACCGCGTTTGCTTATCCGCGAATACACGGATAGCGATATTGCCACTCATCATCGGCTGACGCAAGCCGCCTTCGACCCAACCGCGACACACGAACAATCTGAGGCATGGATGGCGTGGACGGTACGGAATTATCGCATGTTGGAGAGTCTGCATCAGCCACCATATGGTGATTACGCCATTGTGCTGAACATGACCGGCGTGGTTATGGGTGGCGTTGGGCTAGTACCATCCATTGTGCCTTGGGGTGTGTTTGATGCAGCGCCGGGGCAATCACCCGATTTGCGCGTATCGCCGGAATTTGGTTTATTTTGGGCGCTGCTGCCTGAATATCGCGGTCAGGGATATGCCACCGAAGCAGGCAAAGCCATCATAGATTATGCCTTTAACATTCTCTATGCCCGCCGTATTGTCGCCACCACCGAACATGATAACCATGCCTCCATGCGTGTCATGGAAAAATTAGGCATGACCCTCCAACGTAACCCCGGCACTGAGCCATTCTGGTTGCAGGTGGTCGGGGTGTTGGAAGCAGAATAATTAATTCATGTTGAATAACCCATTTGGCAGCAAATGGAAAATTGACCGATGCAAAACAGAATTACCATTTCCAGCAATAAAAAATGGCAGTTTGACCGACAGATAAGTAACATTCAGTTTTTGACTCAGCACTCAGCACTATGATACTGGCATCAAATGGGCGATGTGGTCAAACGCAGCCAATGTCAGGTGGCAAAGTGTGGCACTTTCGCAATACCAAGCAAATATTTCCGTGATGGTCGGTATTATTGCGATAGCCGTTCATAAAACGTGATGCAGACCCCAGCCAAGTCACGTACCGCAAATTCGCGTGTTCCCCAAGGCGTTGTCTGGATTGTGCCTAAGCCGGCACCTTCGTTTTGATGAAAGGGCGCTATGCCTTGCAATTGGTACTCATCATAAAGCGCCGTAACATCTGATAGCTGAATCCGCAAACTGGTTTGCGCTGCGGTGTGCGGATCATCATTATTCAGCAACATGATTTCGACACCGCTGCGTTGGAGAATGACCATACCATTATCTTGATACGTCACCTCAAATCCCAATTTCTGCTCATAAAATGTGGCTGCTGTTTGTAAATCTTTGCCTGCCGGAAGCATTGGAGTGAGTTTGCCAAAAATTGGGGTTGACTTAGACATTGGAATTGTTCCTTGTTTCACAAATAGAATGGATATTCTAATTGTAACGTTGTCGTGGATGCATCACAAGGATGAACACTCCAAGCCATATTTTTCCTGTGCTTCATGGGTCAAAAATAATACTATAACTGATTATTGCATTTGCAAAACAGGCGCTTATCGCTAACAATGAATACCGATTATTTACTGCCAATAACTCCGTAAAGACGCAAAACCATGACCAAGACTCAACCGACTTCTAAACTTTCTGGCTGGATTGCCGCGACGCGCCCGCGTGTATTTGTGGCGTCGTTTGTGCCGATGGCGCTGGCAGGCGTGATTGCGCTGCAAGATGGTGTCTTCGCTGGAAACAATGGCACGCGCAATGTGTTCTTCTTTATATTGTCGCTCATCGGCGTGATGCTGCTGCAAACCGTCGCCAATTTGGTGAACGAATATGCCGATTTTTACCGTGGGGCGGACGACCTCAAACAAGCCGGGCAGGGCATGGCAATCAAAAAGCATGGCTTAACGCCGCAGGAAGTTCGCAATGGCGCGATTGTTTGCGGCTTGGCGGGCGTGTTGATTGGCTTGTTTTTGCTGGCGCAGAGTGGACCTTGGTTGTGGGCGATTGGTATTGGCGGAGTTTTAGTGGCGATTACCTATACGGCGGGTCCTTTCCCATTGGCGTATAACGGCTTGGGCGAAGTCGCTGCCGGAATTTTTATGGGACCGTTGGTGGTATTGGGTGCGTATTATGTGATGCAACCCGACATCAGCGCCGAAAAAGGCTTCTGGTTGTGTATGCAAGCCTTCCCGATTATGTTCACGACGGCGGCAATTTTGCACGCCAATAATATCCGCGATATTGAGGCAGACCGGTCAGTGAACAAGCGCACACTTGCGGTTATGTTCGGCATCGAAACCGCACGGTTGGAATACAAACTGTTATTGGCGATGTGTTATGCCTCCCAATTCGCGCTCGTTTTTCTGGAGCAAATGCCCGTGACGACGCTCATCACGCTCATGACCTTGCCCGAAGCGCGGCGGCTCATCGGCATTATAGACACGGAAACGAATACGCTCAAACTCCATATCGCGCAGGGGCAAACCGCCAAGCTGCACGGCAGAATCGGCTTGCTGATGGTGGTGGGCTGGCTGGCGTGGCTGATATATCAGCAGGTGCAGGGGTGATAATTTATGACAGAAATTATTTTACCCGAATTGATTTATCGCCCGATAAAAACCTCAACAGCCAAAGCCCTTAGCTTACATAAAGAGGTGGATTTTGTGACAGGTCTCTCGTTCCTTTCTTATGAACCGATGGGCAAATATTTTATTTTTAAAACAGCCCGCTTGCTTGAACATGGTTATACAGTTCGCCCAGATGGGGATAAGCTCATCATGAATATCTGGACAAACCAACCCTACCAAGATGGTTTATACTTTGATGGTACCGCCCGATTTGATTTTGGGCATGTGTCGGTATGGCATCCCGATTTTGCTTATTTGTCAGCTTGGTATCAGCTAGACAAGCTCAATCTGAATACCGTGAATATTTCTCAACCTTTACAAGCACTATTTGACCTGCGTGAAGTAGAAAGTTAAAAGACAATGGATGGTTTAACATTGCTCATTGCCCTGCGCGAAAGATTGGTAAAAGGATTGCAGAATAACGACGCAGATGATTTAGATTTGCTATTTGGCACTTTTACAATATTGCGTGAAGTATCATATGGTCGCCAATCTGATGCACTGATTGAAATCATTGCGGATATGGAATACGCCGCGCAACATGGCATCATGCGTGTGACGCCCAAAGCCCTC
>JALHOR010000240.1 GCA_022842885.1 Anaerolineae bacterium | reverse complement strand
TCTATTATAGGGGAATACAAAGGTCCCTATGGAGGTATAATATCTAATCCTGTGCGCGATGCTATGCTGTTGCTTGATAGCTCAGCAGGTGTAATCAAAGACCTTGCGATTCAAGATACTATTCTATTAAAGTATAATGGCGATTTATCACGAGGTTTTTTGTCAGGTGCATGGAATTCAAATGGTACAAAGCTGATCGTTAGTGGCGAGGATGGCACTTTTATCTTTGAACCCTATGTTAATCCAGCTAATCCAATTTTACGCCTCGATAAAACTTATCATGGATTAGCATGGTCACCTGATAACCAACGTATAGCAGGGATTGAGTTAAAAAACAATTCAATGATTGTTGAAGTATTTAGAGCCGACAATGGATTGCCATTAGCACAATATCCTGTATCCGACTTAGGTTATAGTTTAAGTTTAAGTTGGAATCTCGACGGTACAAAACTAGCTTACCCAGCACCCATTAACGGTGTAACTTTGCCCCCAATCGTCACCCCACCGCAGCCCGCAGCGATGCAAACCACTTCTGCCGCCCTACGCGACCTGCTCACCCACCCAGATTGTGAACGTGCATGTATCTTAGGCATTAGACCAGAGATTACCACCAAACAACAAGTGATAACTATTCTGCAACAAGCAGGTATCGCATTTGAGGATGTAAACCCAGTAGCCCCATATGGAGATGAAAGCAATAGCACAATTCAATGGTCGTATAGTGGCGCTCCTCTTTTGGGTTCCAATATTGGAGTTGCAGCAATGTTTACAAATAATGTGGTGAGACAAATCAAAATAAATATTACTACTTCGGTGGCAAAAGTATTGGAAGCATTTGGTAATCCAGATTATGTTTTAGGACTCCGAGAAGACCTTAGAGGTAACGTAGAATCATTTCCACTCATTTATCTCGCTGAGGGTATGCGTTTCGAAATTATTGGGAGTGATGGTTTTGATGCAACAAAAGTTGTTTGGGTTGCGTTAGCGGTACCCAATTCGTCGCTTCCGAATTTTATTAATGAGTTCCCAGGCAATCCTGTAAATCAGCCTTGCCCAACCTACGGAACACCACCTTGCATTGCACCCACCGCCACGCCCGCGCCATAAGTCTTATTCGTGCCAACACAATTTTTCGTGTGATAGCCGCCATCGGCTTTGCAACCGATGGCGGTTTGATTTTAGACCGCGATGTTAAACAACATGCTAGTTACAGCATTATCAAAATTGATGAATGCCAAGCGCACGGTGGCGGTCAGTTGGTAGCTGTCATAATAAGACAGGTAATCTACGCTCACTGCCACACGCCGACGATAGCCCACGAACCAACCCGGACGATACACGCACACGGCAGTTCCCCGGTCATTGGCAGAGGCGATTTTGCCATCGGCTTCGGTTAAACCCATTTCGGCGCTGACAAAAACAGGAATTCCGTCCATAAAACCGATTTGCCCGGTCTGCGCGGTTGCCAGCGGACCCGCTTTATCCATCGTCAAAAATTCGCCAATGGACAATAATTTGGCATAGGTGCCACCGTCCACAATCCACGCCAAATCCGTCGGACGCGCCGAATATTTGTGCGCCAATTTGAAGCGGGCTTCACGCAATTTCGCCAAGGTGGGCGCGGCATTGCCCATATCCACTTTGTTAGCGGTGGTCGTGACCAAGGGCTGTTTGCGTAAGCCGTTCAGCGCCAAAAACACCGATCCCGCTGCCGGAGCCGCTGCATCGCTGTTGATGTTGCCCGTCGCGCCGGTTTCGGTATCGCCGTTCAGCAGCACATCGTCCATCGCATCCGCAATTGCCCGCATCGCCTGTTCACGATAAATGTTCAGCACTGGCACAACGCTGTCTTCCACCAATTCACTGCTGAAGCCCACCCGCAAAGCCAATTTTTTGGCGTTCAGTTGCACTTTGCCGCTGCCCATTTTGCTATCGGCAATCGGGTTACCCGAACCGAGCGTCAATTGGCTTTCGTTGCCAGTTTCCGAAACGTAATACACCGTCGGGTCAGTGCCTTCAATCGGCATTTCAAACGGGTTGCTCGGCATTTCAATCGCTTGGAACAACGGCAAGATTGTATTATCGGTGCGAGCCTTACTCCAAATTTGGGCGCTCCATAAATCCGGCACCCATTCATCGCCATAGCCCGCCTGCGTGCTGTATGACAATTCATCGGCTTTGATAGCGGTCATGCCAGCCCGATTGACCTTGTGTGCCAGCGCATTGGCGTAGCGTTCACTCACGCCCTGAAAGCCTTTCGCCGCCCGCAGCAGCACATAGCCGTGCAGCATATCCAGCGCATCCAACGCATCATATTCGCTGGTGACAGTGATGCGGTTCATTTTGGTGGCGTCGCCCGCGTCTGCCATCGGCAAACGTTTACGCGGCGCAGTCATCGTTGTTTCGTCCATAGTGAGGTATTGTCCTTTCATAGATAGAGATTGTGTGTCATCACTTCCCCTCCCTGTGTTATGGGGAGGGGTCAGGGGTGGGGTCTCGCCCCTCCCTGTGTTATGGGGAGGGTCTTGTAGGGTCGAGGCATGCCTCGACCCTACCGGAAAAATGTATTTTTCTTCTGAGGTGCGGGCAAACAGTTTTTCCGTATCCAGCCCTAGCGCGGAATAGGCGCTCTTGATGGTCTGAACATCGGTGCGGCGTGGTTCGGCGGGTGTTGGCGTCAGGCTGCCTTCGACAATGGGCCACCGCACAATGCGCCCATCATCTGCTACCTGTACCAAATGCGCCAAACTGCCCGATGACCAATGCAACACGCCATTGGCGACTAATTTCAGCACGGTTCGCACATACTTCTCATGTAAATCAAGCTGTGCCTCTGCCCAAATGCCGCTGTCATCTACCCGCAGCGCGTCAATCTGACCGATAACCGCTGCCTTCAGGTTGCCATCCAGCCCATGCTGATACAACACCGGACGACGGTCATACCAATCGAGTCCGGTTTCGGTCTCCGGCGTAAAATATTCCCCCTGCAAATCGCGTACCTGCGCCGTTCCCCACACGACCAGATACCCGCCAATCCGTCCTTCTGCCGGATTCAGCGCCTTCACAGCGGTTGAATGGATAATTTTTTCCATAGGTTGCTCCGTTCTAGCGATTAGCTGTTAGCCATGAGCTTTTGGCTATTAGCTGTAGTTTTATACGTGGCACTTAGAGACTGTTTCGTATTTGTAATGTACATTTATTT
>JALHOR010000239.1 GCA_022842885.1 Anaerolineae bacterium | reverse complement strand
GCCTGTTCCGCCCAAATTTTGGATTGGGCATTCTCGCCATGCTGGAGCGCGGCTTTGCTGCCCAGATTCAGCAGTTCGCAGCGCAAAACATCTGACAGTTCCGGCAGCCCCAAACTGTGTTCAACGGTGGCGATTGCCCGCGCATATTCTGCCCGGTGCTGCACCCAATCGCGCACGACAGGTAGCAGATACACCAATTCTTTGTCCCGATTGCCCGCCGCCCGCCAATGGTCAAGCAGGATTTCATGATAATTTTCATCATTGGGATAGGCTTTTTCGATAGCGGCGGCAACTTGGGCATGATAGACGCTGCGTTCAGTGTCTTTCATTTGCTGCAAAACTGTCTCGCGCAGTTTGTCATGGGCGAAGCGCCATTGCCCATCAGCAATCTCCAACACCCCCGCATTGGCACATTGCGTTAAAAACTGTTCCAGCGATTCTTGCGAATGCAGCACTTGAAGCAGAATTTTTTCGTCTAGGTAGCGCCCGATAACAGCGGCATATTCCAGCGAAGCCATCATATTTTGGGGAACACGCTGCAAGCGGCGTTGGATAATGTGTTGGATGCCGCCTGCAAAGACCGTTTGCGGCAAAGTAGATTGCCCAATGGCGCTTAATGTTCCGGCTTCTTCTGCCAATGCCCGCACAGTTTCCACCATAAAAAAGGCATTGCCTTCAGTTTCGCGTTTCAGCAGCGATAAGACTTGTGGTTGTGTTCCCGCTTCGCCCAACATGGAATGTGCCAATTCTGCCATGTGGGTATCATTCAATCGCGGTAATTTAATGGCGTAAGCACCGGGTAATTCATTCGGCAAATCCGGGCGTTCATCATCCCGATAATTGCCTATGACCAGACAATGCGGCAGTTGGTCACGCACTTGCAAGAGTTGTTTGAGAGGGGCGAGACTTTCCGATGCCCATTGCAAATCTTCCAATAGCAGCACCAATGGCTGTGTTTGGCGTTTGAGCAAATCCACCAGCGTCAACACCAATCGCTGCTGGTGGGCGCTGCCGGTCAGTTCGGGTGCGTCGGCAATGTCGCGTTCTAGTAACATGCCCATATCCGGCACAATCTCTTTGAGGACACCCGCTTCCAAATCATTCAGCGGCGTACTCAAACACAATTCACGGGCGATGCTGCGCCACAGTTGATACGGCAAACCGCCTTCCGCGACGGCTTGCCCGCGCACCACCAACGCCCCTTTCACCAGCGCCCGCGTGCGAATTTCGTCTAACAAGCGCGATTTACCCACGCCACTTTCGCCACCAATCAGGATGAGGTGGGCTTTGGCATTTTCTGCCGGATTCAGGCAGGCGTCTAATGCCATTTTGAGCATATTCATCTCATCACCCCGCCCCACAAAGCGCGATGCTTGCAAAAAACTCTCGCGGATAGTGGCGCTTTCGGTGGGTACAGGCTGGTTCGTGACCGCGCATAATACCTGTATCACCCGTGCCGCATCTTTCGGGCGCTGTGCCGGGTCTTTTGCCAGCAAGGCTTGGATGAGGTCGCCCAATTCATTGTCAAGCATCGTGATGTCGGCAATTTTATTCAGGATGTCATTCACCAGCAGCATGACATTTTTCTGGTTAAAGGGATAAATATCCGTCAAGACTTGATACATCAACATCCCGGCGGCATATAAATCCGATTGCACGGTCGCATTTTCATCCGAGAATAATTCCGGTGCCATGTAAGAAATCGTGCCAGCAGTGCCTTCGGTAAAGCCCGTGACCGAGCGCGTGGTTGCCCCGGTTGCCAACCCAAAATCCAACACTTTCACATGCCCATGCTGGTCTACTAAGACATTATCCGGCTTTAAATCGCGGTGAATGATGCCATTGCGATGCAAATAAATGAGCGCCAACAACATCTCATTCAGCAACCGGATTTGTTCCGTTGGTGGCAGTCCCTTGGTGAAGTCGGTCAACGGTTTGGCGTTGGGCAAAAATTCCATCGTAAAAAATGGCTGCGGTTTGCCGTCTTCAAACGTGAAGCCAAAATCAATCACGCGCATCACATGCGGATGACGCAAGCGTGCCAATGTGCGAAATTCGGTGGCAAGCGCCGTAAAATATTCCCCTAATTGGGTATCCGACGCATTTTCATAATTGGGAATCAGCCGTTTAAGCGCAATCGTTGTCTGGGTAAGGCGGTCACGAGTCAGAAAGACCGCGCCCATGCCGCCTGCCCCTAATTTTTCCAAAAGTTCATACCGCTGGCGAATCATGACCATCTTGCTGCCCCCTCCAGTAGACAATACGCTGATTATCGCCTATCAGAATATCTATGGCAAATCAGTCCACTGCTATCAATAGCGGGGCAAGAACCAATCAGAATGATTTAGCAATATTTCACTAAATAATGGTATTGACATGCATTCTTCATTAAAGCTATAATGATAGCACGCTAACAAAAAAGGGTGACATTGCACGATCTTCCACAACTACTCAAACGGGCACATTTCGCTGTGCGCCATGCGCTTGACAACGCCCTTGCCAAGTACGGGCTGACTTCAGCACAGCTTGATATACTAATTCGTGTCGGTAATCATACATGCATCGAACATCGTGCGCTGCTCGACGAAGTGGGTGTGTCGTCCCCGACGTTGACACGGTTGGTCGATACATTGGTTGAAAGCGGGTTTATCGCCCGGCAAATTAGCGAAGACGACTCGCGGGTAAAGGAACTAAGCATGACCGAAATGGGGCGAACCCTGCGTGAACGGCTAATGGAAGATTATCCTGCATTTTCGGCGCAGCTTGGGGCAGGATTTTCTCCCGCAGAGATGCTGATGCTCAATGAACTGCTTTCAAGGCTGATCGCTAATGCGGAAGATATCACCGAGTAATTTTTTTCTATTTTCGGTAGCATCCTATTTGATAGTTTGCTATTGTAGTGTTTAACCATAGTTGATAGCTAATCATGATGAAAGGATCAGGATAATGGCAGGTACAATGAACGGACGCACAGTGCTTATCACCGGCGGTACGGGCGGAATTGGTCTGGAAACCGCCGTCAAATTGGCAGCGATGGGAGCAGAAATCGTCATTACGGGGCGTGATGCTAAACATGGCGAAGATGCTATTGCCGAAATCAGCGCACGTAGCGGAAATAACAAAATACGCTTGGTGCTCGCCGATCTTTCTCGCCTGAGCGAGGTACGGCGCATGGCGGACACCTATATGCAGATGTATACCCATCTTGATGTGCTGATCAATAATGCTGGGGCGCTT
>JALHOR010000238.1 GCA_022842885.1 Anaerolineae bacterium | reverse complement strand
AATTTTTGCATAGTGGTTTCTGCGTTGGTTAAACGCTGTTCCTTCGCAACGATTGGCTTATGGGATGCTGATACGCTTATCTTAATGATAACAAATTTTTTACCTGAAAGAAACGATGCCGCATCGTTGGCAGGGCAATTGCATCTCAGCGTCTTATCACAGATAATAGATGATTACCTCACCTTACTTTCTTTCATACAAGGATAGCGTTACTTTGACTGCATACTCACGACCCCAAAAATCGCCGGACATGTGGACGGTGGCGATTTCTTATTTGGGATTTATGGCATTAGGGATGCCGGGCGCGATTTTAAATGTGGCGTGGTCGCCCTATATCCAACAATCATTTGAACTGCCGATAGATGCGGTGGGGGCGCTGTTTGTCAGTACGACGGCGGGGTATTTTCTTGCCAGTTTTGTTAGTGGGCGCTTGATGACACGCTTCCAAACGGCACAATTGATGATGATTAGTTGCCTTATCACGGCGCTGGGATTATTAGGCTATACGCTGATGCCATCGTGGTGGCTGCTGGTGGCGTGTGGGCTGCCTGCCGGGTTTGGCAGCGGCATAATTGATGCTGGACTCAATATTTATTTTGCCGCCCATTTTAGCTCACGGCTGATGAATTGGCTTCATGCGTGTTTTGGCGTCGGGGCGACTCTTGCTCCACTGCTGATAACCGAAGTGCTGCGGCGCGGTGGCGATTGGCGCATGGGCTATGATGCGGTGGTGGTGATTTATCTGATAGTCGCGGTGGTCTTTTTCATCTCACGGCGGCGCTGGCAAGAACTGCCAACGGGCGTCAATACAGACGGCAATAAAGCGCGGGCAAAAGCTGGCGAAACACTGCGGCTGCCGGTTGTTTGGGCGGGGATTGTCTTGTTTATGGCATACGCTGGCTTGGAAGCTGGCACCGGGCAATGGGCATTCCCGTTGTTTAACCAATCGCGTGGCGTGGATGAATTTACTGCCGGGCAGTGGGTGAGTTTGTATTGGGGCAGTTTTACGGTGGGGCGCTTTTTCTTCGGTGCGATTGCCAGCCGCTTTGATGTGACGTGGCTGATTCGCATGTGTTTGATTTTTACCGCCATCGGGGAATTTTTACTATGGTGGAATCCGGTCAATGCCGTTGGGTTTATTGGCTTGGGTCTAGCGGGGTTCGCGCAAGCGCCAGTTTTCCCTTTGTTGGTGACAGCGACGCAAAATCGGTTAGGGGCGTATCATGCGCCGAATGGCATTGGATTTCAGGTGTCGGCGGCGGGCTTAGGGCTAGGCTTGCTGCCGGGCTTAATGGGCATTTTCGGCAGAGCGATTGGCATTGAATTTATCCCACTGTTCCTGACGATTCTTGCGGTTATCCTCATCATTTTGCATGAAATTGTTGCCAGCCCACGCTGGACAGCCGAAAAAGTCAAAACACCGCAACCATAATGGTCAGCGGCACGCCCGACACATTATTGGCATCATAGGGTATTGCGGTGAGCGTATAATTGCCCGCCGCAAAATGGATAAACTCTTCTGCTAGCGTGAATGGCGCGGTGGTGTCTTCCCTGTAAATTTTGTCATTGAGCATGAAAACGACTTTCGCTGGCGACCCACTGGCATCGGCACGGATGTTCAGATTGCGCGTGGGCAGCGTGCCTAAATTCAGCGTACTGCCAGATGTGAGCGTTTGGATGGACACATCAGTATCGGCGTTGATGAGGGCGAGGGAGGTGACAGAAGTAGTGGGTGAAGCAGCAGCAGTTTGTATAGTGATGATGCTTGAACTAGCATTGGTTGTTACAATTCGGTTGTCCAGTGGACTCCAATAGTAAGTTCCAAGACTATCAATTTCGCTAATTTCCTGCCAGCTACCATCTCGTATGCTAATAAAATAGTCATCTTGAAGAATTGCTAAATAATTACCATTGTAATTCCATTCGATATCCAGTAGACCAATTACTCCATCGGTACCTATCTCGGAGGGTATAGTATATAAGAGATTACCTGTTACAGCATTCCATATATCTACTTCTATTAAATCAGTAGTAGCGATATAGTCTCCTCTGGGACTCCATTGCGCTTCTGGTTGCCCTTCAACAGTGCCGGGTAGCGAAAAAAGCAAATCACCCGTATTAGAATTCCAAACACGAGCAATATTATCTACATGCCCACCTGTAACAATGGCATTGCTATCGGGACTAAATGAGACAGTGGAAATCCCTTCCATCTGCGGATTTTTCACCTCTAAATGCAACGAACCATCACTATTTAGAATGATTAACGAATCATCACCGTCCAAAATATTGCCGTTGTTTAACGCAAAAGCTAATTTAGACCCATTATGATTCCAACTTAAATCAGGAATACCTTTTGTGTTACTCCCATCACTATAAGTAAATGTATCCAAGATAGTTTCTGTTTCAACATCTAGAATAAGTATAAATCCTATCAATGAACCTTCGGGTGTTCCAGTAATTGCCAAATACTTATTATTTGGATGCCAATCCATATCAATTACTATTACCCCATAATTTGTGAATGGTGGTTCGGAAAGTGTCAGAGGAATTGTCTTAATATGTTGTCCTGTTGAACCATTCCACAAAATAACATTGCGACGGTAGTAACCTGCGATATAGTTTCCGTTGTCGCTCCATCTCAGATATCCAACTCTCCGCCCATCAATATTTTGAGTGAAAGCCGATGGGATATTGGTAAATAATACCAAGAAAAGAGCAAAACAAATTGCTATTCTACGTTGTTGAACCATTTTATCGCTCCCCTTAAGATTATTATGGGTTTTCTTGATATTTATTGCACCAAAACCACCTGTATATATTCAAAATCGACACCAAAACCCACGACACTATTATACCGCCACACCTCTCTTTACAGTGCCGTAAAATCCACTGCTTGCCCGCTGATTTGGCGTGCATCTCTCTTGAAAATAGTGCTGAGTGTAGAGGACTAAGTGCTGAGTCAAAAACCAAATGTCACTTAGCTGTTAGTCAAATTGCTAATTTTTATCTCGTGGGGTGATGGTATTTCGTAGCGACTCTGTGGTGAAATATAGCTTGCTCAGTGCGCTCGGTGTTCTCTGTGGTTCAAATGGTTTTAGTGGTTTATGTCGCCATCGGTTGAAAACACGATGGCTAACACAAGTTGGGAAACCGATAAATCGGTTATTTTTTGCGTTTCTTGGCGTCCTTTGCGTCTTGGCGGTTCGATTGCTTTCTCGGTGGTTGAAATGGTTTTGCTTTTCTTTGTGACCTTCGTGTTCTTCGTGGTT
>JALHOR010000237.1 GCA_022842885.1 Anaerolineae bacterium | reverse complement strand
GTCTGAGTGTTGGGCATGTTATCTTAGGGGTATTTATCGCCATTGCTACTTTTATCTCGACAGGGACAGTGTGGAGTTGGGGCGACATCAAAATGGTGGAGTCCGATTCGGCAGAAACCAGCAGCGAAAAAATGAAACGCAGCCGGATTGATGCGATGCTGAGTAAAATGAGTGATGATGAATTGCTGGCGCTGCGTGACCGCCTCGCTGACCATATGGATGACGAAGCCGCTTATCGTCTGGGAGATGATGGCGAATTGGTGAAGCGGCGGTAGAATAGATTTTATTCGGCATAATCAGGATATTGCGTATGATAAGCGGTGATGAACGCATTAAATTAACGCGCTTTATTTGGACAGCGATTATTGTGGGCATTGTGATCGGCAGTGCTGTGTTAGTCCCGTTTATGGAAGAAGAAGTGTTGGGTTTAGTCTTCATGATGGTGACGGGCGGTGTATTGACGACGGCGTTTATCTGGAATTGGGGACGCTTGCCAGTGACAGCACAGGAAGCCAGCGAAAAAGCCAAGCGAGAACGGTTAGATGCCGTATTGCGCGATTTGAGTGATACGCAGTTACAACGCTTGCGAGAACGCTTATCCGCAGGGGATATTACCGATGAGCAATTGGGGTATATGTTGGGGGATGATGGCGAATTGGTGCAGCGCCGCAAATAACCAAAAATGGGATTGGGCAGCGTAGGGCAAACCTGCGCGTTTGCCCATTAACGAATGCCAGCATGACTTAACGCAAGGTGGCGGTGCTGATGACAATATCATATTGCACAGAGTACAACGCCAGAATCGGATATACCCCAAAATCCACTCCCGCCGGCACCACATAATTCTGATTACCTGCCGCGTTTGTTAATGTCCCTACATCTATATAATCTATGCCTACACCGCGCTCATCCATTGGGTCGGGGTTGCGGGTAAAAATAATATGCACATCGGGCGCAGGCTTCATCTCGAAATTTTCGATGCGTAACAACCGGGTTTGGTCAGGCAGTTGGTAAATGACCAAATCGCCACTTGCCCCACGAATCAGGTCAATCGTGACAAATTCGCCTTGCCGCAAAATGACACTGCCTGGCGGCGGCTCAAAAATGGTGGTGTCGGGGTCAGGTTGCGGGGTCGCCAGCAACAGTGCTTGTAACAATGCCAAGGCTGCCTCTGGCTGGGGCGTGAGTTCTAAATCATCATCACCATCGCGCAGCAGCCGGAATGCTGCCTGAACATCGGCGGGCAATTCCAGAAAACTGAGCCAAGCGGCTTCCGGCAAACCCGGAAACGGATCAGACACGGTATTTTGGTTGACGACGGGATACCAATAGGGCAATAACCAGACCGCCGCTACCAATAACCCCATCGCACCAATCAGCAATAAACGAAAGCGAATATCCATAATCTGCCTAACTGTGATGAAATTCTCTGAGGACTTGCCGGGCAATCACGATACGCTGAATTTCGCTGGTGCCTTCGCCGATGGTCATCAGGCGTTGGTCGCGGTACATGCGCTCCACGGGGTAATCGCGGCTGTAGCCATAACTGCCGTGAATTTGGATGGCATCATGGCAGACTTTTTCAGCCACTTCGCTCGCTTTCAGTTTGGCAATCGCAGCAATTTTGGTGTAATCGCGCCCTTGGTCTTTGACCCATGCGGCTTTGTACACCAGCATCCGTGCTGCTTCTAACTCAACGGCGGCATTGGCAATTTTTTCCTGAATCAACTGCTTGTTGGCAATCGGTTCGTTGAAGGCTTTTCTCTCTTGGGCATATCTGACCATCGCTTCAAACGCGCCTTGGGCAATACCCACACTTAACGCACCGATGCTGATGCGCCCCGAATCGAGCGTTTGCATGGTCATATAAAAGCCGCTGCCTTCTTCACCAAGTAGATGCTGAGATGGCACGCGCACATTCTCAAAACTAATCATATGCGTGGGCGAGGCTTTTAGCCCCATTTTTTTCTCTGGGGGATGCACGCTGACGCCTGCACGGTCGGGTTCGACCAGAATGATACTAAAATCATGTGAACTGCCATCTTTGCGCGTCCGTACCAAAACATTGATCACTGGCGCAAAACTGACATTGGTAATCCATGCCTTTGTGCCATTGATGACCCATTCATCGCCATCCTGATACGCATAAGTTTGTGCGCCATTCAGCAAATCCGAACCTGCCTGTGGCTCTGTTAGTGCCAATGACCCTAAAAATTTGCCCGAAGTCAATTTGGGCAACCACGTTGTTTTCTGCTCATCGCTGCCCCAACGCACGATGGGACCACAACCCAAGCCGTTATGCGCCGAAATCGAAAGTCCAGTCGAGCCACACACACGCCCGATTTCTTCCACTGCGATAGATGCCGCCAGCGTATCCATATCGGCACCGCCATATACTTCGCTGACTTGCAAGCCTAATAAGCCTAAGTGCGGCATTTTACGAATGGCATCCCACGGCAAGACACCCGTTTCATCGGCAGCAGTGGCATGGGGCTGAATTTCATTTTCGCAAAAATCCCGAATCGTTTTTTGGAACATTTTCAATTCGTTAGACAGTTCAAAATCCATTTTGGGGTATCCCTTTGACTCGCACATAAAACCAACTCATGATTTAATGCATTGTAGCATGTTCGTTTGGAATCAGGCGGAGAAAATGTTACACGGCTCAAGCATCGTTGTGACGATTGTCAAACATCATCAGCGATATACGCAGCAGTTAGAACACCCTGATGAGATGGAGACACTAGCAGAATTGCAGGCATATCATGGCTATAGTGCCTTGTTATATGACCGCGATGATTTTCAACCGCATTCGTTGATTGCCGATGTCGCCGTGCAAAAGAGCGACACACCGTTTGATGATATGCGCCCGGCATTTTGGTTGCGCTTGAATACAGGTGGGGGGATTCATCATGTCCTGTGTTGGACAGTGATGGATTTATTCGAGACATTTGAATTGCTTAAGCTGCTGCCCAATACGATAGAAAAATAGGCGACAATTTCGCAGGGACGCATAGAGGCGTCCTTTTTTATGCGCTTTGCCTATCTTGCCTCAGTCGTTTCCGGGATGTAGGTGTAAAGTATTTGAGGCTCTCCATCTGAATAAAACCCATCATAGATTACCTCGATAGACTTTTTATCGTCACTGATACTCAAATATGCTTCTTGGTACCAACGGTACTCATGTGTAATTGGTACCTGTTGCGAATTGACGATGCCTATTTTATCATATACAAATATAAATAAACCATCATCATAATAAGGTTCTGAGAACCTGAATTCTGCCAGATGATACTCTTGACCACGGTATTCAATGCTGTTGATGGGATTAT
>JALHOR010000236.1 GCA_022842885.1 Anaerolineae bacterium | reverse complement strand
GTAAAATAAATGCCAACCCCGCGCAAGATACCCCGATAATCGCGGCAATCGCAGCGATGGGGGCAGCCACACCAAACCATGCTGAGGCAATGGTGGCGATAAGGGCAATCGCCCCAGCTAAAGCGCCCACTTTTTCCACTGCCGTTGTGATGGCATGGATGACTTTCATCCATGTATGCCCTTTATAGTCCCCAATCCATTCTTCTTTAACGCGGTCTTTGACTTTATCAACTTTTTTCTGGTCTTTGTGTTCCCAAATCATACGGATGGCATGTTTTAAATCCACAATGGGACCTAAGACGGATTCGCCTGCCAAGTTGGCGACCCCAATCCCAATCTTCTTAAAGACTCTGGCGGGGGTAATGGCACGCTGCAACACCAACCCATTGGCTTGTGGCTGATGTTGGGTTTCTAAGCGTTGCAACGCTGGCAAGAAGCTGGCGCTTATATCCGTTACAGGGGCTTGAGGGGTGTTTGCTTGGGCGGTGCGTTGCACACGCGGCGCTTCTGACTTATGAATATCCGGCGCAATCGCGTGTTGATGAGCCTCATCCGGCGCTAAAACAAGTTCATTATCAACATTATTTTCAATATCACCCTCATGATGGTGCGATTGTTTGCGCCGCTGAATCGCTTTGCGCCGCCGCAGTTCTAACGCTCTTGGATTATTTTGTTGTTTGAGAATGCGCTGCACAGCTTGATTGCCAATGGTGCGCTGGAGATGCAAAATTTGTTTGGCATCCAATGGTTTATCAAGCGATATAACAGGTGGCTTTTCGGGTGTGTTCGTCTTTTTACCAACGGTGCCCGAAATGGGAACAGATTGTGTTTTTTGTTTAGAGGGAAGATGTTCGCTCATAAATTTTGCCCTTGTTACTTACCTTTATATAACTATATCCCGTGTCTTGATTTATGCAACAATTCTTTCCAACAATTAGTAAAATTTTACCGAATTGAAATGCTTAAAACGCATTGTGATTTTGTTTTAATACGCCGCCACTTGCCCATCTTTGCGCGGGTCGCTGCCACCGAATAAGACGCCTGTTTGCGTATCACGCAGGATAATTTGCCCGCTGCCAAATGTGCCGCGCATTTGCCCCGCCACTGGCTGAACACGATGTCCTTTTGCTGCTAATGCTGCCATTGTTTTGACGGGAATGCCTTCTTCTAAGAGTAAAACACTATCGCTTGTGCCAGCATCCAAACACCAACGCGGGCGGTCTAATGCCTCTTGCGGATTGATGCCATCATCAATCATGGCATTCACCACTTGGAAATGTCCTTGCGGCTGCATGAAGCCACCCATCACCCCAAATGTGCCGTAAAATGCGCCATTTTTGAGCAGCATTCCGGGAATAATCGTATGATACGGACGTTTGCCACCAGCCAGCGCATTCGGATGACCCGGCTCTAAGACAAAATTGGCACCGCGATTCTGCAAAAAGACACCCGTATTTTTCGCCACAATGCCGCTGCCAAAACCCATATACAAGCTGTTGATAAACGAACACGCATTGCCTTGACCATCTACCACGCACAAATAAATCGTATCGGATGTGTTGAGGGGCATCCCATAAGTCGGTGGTTGCATGGCATGAAAAGGCGAAATCATAGCGCGGCGTTGGGCAGTGTAAGCATCACTCAATAAAGCATCTACTGGCACAGGTGTTACTGTTGGGTCAGCAATATACTGGCGGGCATCGGCAAATGCCAATCGCATGGCTTCTATCATCAGGTGCAATTTTTCCGGCGAATCAGATGGATACGCTGCTAAATCAAACCCTTCCGCAATTTTGAGCGCGATGAGCGCCGCCAACCCTTGCCCATTCGGGGGATGCTCCAATACCTGATAGCCGCGATAATCAATGCTAATTGGCTCGCCCCACGTTGATGCATGATTTTTTAAGTCATCGTGCGTCATTACGCTGCCTAATGCTTGCAAAGTCGCCACAATTGCATCAGCAGTTTCACCGTGATAAAACGCTTCTGCGCCACCTTCAGCAACGGCTCTAAAAGTTTTTGCTAAACCCGGCAATTTTACGATGTCGCCGACTCGTGGCGCTTTGCCATTGGGCAAATAATCTTCGGTGTTTGGGCTATTTTTTAAGAATTGTTCGGTGAGGGGTGCGCCCCACGAAGCGCCGAACACGGGCGAAACAGGGCAACCATTTTCGGCATACTGAATCGCATCTTTTAACACAGCAGCAAGCGTCATCGTGCCATGTTGTTTGAGCAAATCTTCCCAACCCCGCGCCGCGCCCGGCACTGTGACGGCGTGGGGACTGCGTGCCGGAATTTCGCCATGAATACGCTGGCGTGCCAAATGCTCAATGCTGAGGGCAGCAGGGGCGCGACCACTGCCATTGAGTGCCGTCACTTGTTGGGTCTTGGCATCATAATACAGCGCGAAGCAATCACCCCCAATGCCAGTTGAAGCGGGCGCTGTCACATTGTTGACAGCGGCAGCGGCGATAGCAGCATCCGCCGCATTGCCCCCTTGCCGCAAAATATTTAAACCGGCTTGTGCCGCTTGTGGGCTTTCGGACGCAATCATGCCGTGCTGCGCGACCACCATACTCCGCCGGGAAACAAAATCAAAGGACATGGGTTTCATAAAAGCTCTTAGCCTTTAGTTTTTAGCTGTTGGTTAATTTTTATTAGAACTTATTTCAAAAATCAGCTTGGTAGGGACACGGCATGCCGTGTCCCTGCTGGAAAATCAAATTATTGGAATGACCTCTAGGCATATTCAATACAGGCAAGCACATCTTCTGCGGTAATGTCTGGGAAATAATCGGTGGTAATCTCAGCAATTGTTTTGCCCGCCGCCAACAAATCCAGAATTTGATACACCATAATGCGTGTGCCAGCGATACGGGGTTTGCCATGACAAATATTGCGGGAAACTACAATGCGAGCATTCAGGGATTGTTCTATGTCCATGTATTAGCCATCTCCCGTCAATATTCAAAAGCAGAACTTATTTAAAAATCCTATTTGCAGGGGCGAGGCATGCCTCGCCCCCTACTGAGAAACCGAATGCTACCAGCGTTAAATCTGCTCTGGGTTGGCAACGGTTTTATCATCCTGCACATTGCCTGTATTCAGCGTTCCGGCGGGTTCAAATAGCATCACTTCGACTTCTTCTTCGGCAAACGGTCGGTGTTCTACGCCACGCGGCACGACAATCAATTCGCCTGCTGCCAGCCACACCTGCTTATCCCGAAAATCCATGCGAAAACGCCCCTTAATCACCAAAAACATCTCATCTTCATGTTCGTGATGATGCCATACAAACTCGCCCTGAAATTTAACCAGTTTGATATGCTGCCCATTGAGTTCAGCCGCAATTTTGGGACTCCAATGCTCACTGAATTGCGCCATCTTTT
>JALHOR010000235.1 GCA_022842885.1 Anaerolineae bacterium | reverse complement strand
GTTACAATGGCGTGCTCGCTGCGCTTGCACGCATCGAGGAGGGCACTTACGGCACCTGTGAAGTGAGCGGGGAACCCATTGAAGAAGACCGCCTTGAAGCGGATCCGACAGCAAAAACTTGTAAGGAACACTTAAATTCATAATTATGCTACCGACACTCAAAGAAACTCTTTCCTTTTCGTGGCGCATCATCAAAGAACGCCCCGGCTTTATTATTGGTGCGACGGCACTTGCGGTAATAGTCAGCACCGCACTCAGCGTGTTCGCAAGCGAAACGGTAAACGAGCTCCTTGGCGGAGTCGCCTTCGGTCTTGTTGGTGAAGTGGTGAGCTTGCTGATTGAGGCGTTCGTCGCGCTTGGACTTACCGTATTTTTCTTGAAGCTCCATGATGCCTCTTCTGCCGTAACGCTTCGTGATTTGTGGCAAACAAAGGGTTACGCGATTTTTCTCGGAAGCTACGCCCTTCTTACCATCGGCACGGTGATTGGTTTTTTCTTTGCGGGCGAAGTGCTGGATTTTTTGCGCCAGCCCTATTGCGCGGCGGTGGCGGCGGCTGAATTGTGCCGCTTGCAAATTATTGACCCGACGGGCAGCGTCATTGTTTATTTTCGGGTGGCGCTCATGATTGGTGGCATCATTGCTATTCCGATGGTAACATATCATGCGATGATGTTCGTTGTGCCGGGTTTAACATCCAAAGAGCGTCGTTATGTGCTGCTGTCGATTCCGCCGATTACGTTTTTGTTCTTGGTGGGCATTAGTTTCGCGTGGTATGTGTTAATGCCGCCTGCCCTCTCCTTTTTGCAAAATTTCCAGCCGCAGTTGTTCAATACCGAATGGACAGCCGATGCCTATTTGGGCTTTGTGACATCGCTTATTTTTTGGATGGGCGTGGCATTCGAGACGCCGTTGGTCTTCTTCGTGTTGGCACTGCTCGGCTTGGTGGAAGCTGGCACGCTGGCACGCAATTGGCGCTTGGCAGTCGTCGGCGCGTCTATTGCGGCAGCATTGATTACGCCCACGATTGACCCAGTGAATATGTTCCTTGTCATGGGTCCGCTGATGACGCTCTATCTGCTCAGTATCTTGCTGGTCTACATCGGGCGCCGGATGGCGGGGTTGAGTGGGCAGGCATCATAGAAGTAAATCCATGAAAATTTTGGATTAAACCGTCAAGACTCAAAGGACGCCAAGATGACTTTTTATATTCAATTTTGGCGTTTTTGACGCTTTGGCGGTTGATTTCGTTTTCAATTCTTTGCGTTTCTTCACTGAGAATGATTGAACACGAAGAATGATTTTTCACCACAGAGTGAATGTCACCATTTGGCAAGGCGGGGTGAATAAGGCGTACCGCATGGCACGCCTATTTTGAATTGGGGTGTTATTCTTTTCTGACGATGATATAGACTGGCACAACCGAGCCGCTGCCCGCTGTGACATTCAAAATCGTGAGGGGTGAAAGGCGCGTGAGGACACCGTGAATAATGCCGCCACGAAACACATAGGGGTCAGCATCCACAAAGCGCGTGCTGATGTCCAGACCGCCGTTAATCCACGCTGGGAAATCATGCCGCACAATTCGCACGCCTTCCTGCGCCACATACGGCACTTCCAGCGCATTTTTCAGCGTTGCTTCCCATTCTGCTTGTTCTGTTTCCCAACCAATGACGACGCCTTTGCCGCCATATTCATCGTTGGGTTTTAGCACCATTTTTTGTTTATTCTGCGCGATGAAATCTACCAAATCCACTTCATTGCCCTGATAAAATGTCTTGCGTTCTTCGACATAGCGTGTCCACGGGATGCAGCGGTCTATGGCGAGATGTTGTTCGACATTAAACAGGGCGGCGTTACGTTCATCGCTCATGAATGCCAAACTCGCTTTTTTCGCCATGAGCTTGCACGCAGGTGAATTGGTGATATACACCGCGCCATCTTTGACGGCGTTCAGCAGCGGATTATCAATCCCCATGCGCTGATACAATTCGCTGTATAAGACGCGCTTATAGACAATATCAATCCGATAATCACCCAACCACAAATGATTATCCCGGTATTCCAAATCACGCGGGTCGCCCAAGCGAGCCGTCACGCCTTGCCGCACAAAAAAATCTTTAATAATTTCATGTTCATTCAGCGTCGGCACTTCGCGCCAATCCAAGATAGCGATATTGGGTTCGTGGCGTCCGCCACGGCGCTGATAATCATCAATGATGGATTCGAGCAGGGTGGGTAGGGTGAGCAAAGTACGGACGTGATACTTCTCTTGAAAACGCTGCATCACTTCCATGATATTAAAGGCATCCACAAGCGCGTCATCATACCCTAAGCCAGCGGGTGTTTCGGCATTGTATTCAACGCACTTCAGATGATTTTCGCCCACAACAAAAAACGTATCCAAACGCGATGAAGTCCAAGGCAAATCCCAGTTGCGGTCTAACGAAAACAATTGTTCTTCATAGGGTTCTAGCCGCAACTGCGCCCGGTGTTCGGCACTTTGGCAGCAGATTTCATGCGCCCGATTGAAGGCGTCCATCAATGCCTCTAAGCCGGTTTTCAAAAATTGCCAATTTTCTTCAAAGTAAAAATGGGGACGCAGCACAGTACACAACGGACGTTCCCCAAAATATAAGCCGCTTTGGCGCAGCAGCCGGCGCATCGCGGTATCCGTCTCCTCCGCTAAATCGCCTGTGGACAAAATCTCATGATAAATATCAATCGCATCTTGGGTGGCATTCATGAGACTGCCCCTTTGGGTGGCACAGTTTTCTTGATGCTTTTGCCCCATTCATAGCGGTCACGGGTGCCATCTTTGGATTGCGCCAACCGAATCATTTCGTCCGCCATCGTCTGCACCATCCACGCGAAATGCCCGCCCCCCAACGAATTCACATCCATATCCGGCGCGGGGTTCATAAAATCAATGGCATATGGCACGCCGTCCTTAATGGCAAATTCGCAGGTGTTCATGTCGTAGCCAAAATTGCGGCAAATGAGCAGGGTATCTTCAATCAGGCGTTGGGTCATCGCTTCGGAAAAATGCGCTTCGGGATGATAAAAACGGCGGGATGGGTCGTAGCGCATGACGCGCACTTGGTTCTGCCCGATGCACATATTACGGGCGTATTCGTTCTCATCCCACCGGATAAACTCCTGTAACACCATCGTCATCAAGCCGCTTTCATCGTAGGCATGCCACAACTCATGCATAGAATGAACGACGTATACGCCTTTCCAACCTCCACCATGAGCATCTTTTAACACACAGGGGAAACCACCCACCTGTGCAACCAAGCCTTCCCAATCCAACGGAAATGTGAGATTGCGGAGACTCTTATGATGGTCAATGCCCGGCACATAATCTTTATTGGGCAGGGCAACGGTGCGCGGCGAGGCAATGCCCAAGCGCGTGATGAGCGACGCGCCAAAAAATTTATCGTCGGCTGTCCACATGAACGGGTCATTGACGACTTTGACGCC
>JALHOR010000234.1 GCA_022842885.1 Anaerolineae bacterium | reverse complement strand
CGTCCTCATTTTTAATCCGCTGACGGGTTTATTGGAACAAGTGGCGCTGTGGCAAGACCAGCAATCGCGCGTGATTCAACCCGGACACCCCCTGACTCGTGAAGACAATGTATTAGCATGGACAGCGTGGGATAACCAAACGTTTATTGCCATTGATGATTTGCACACTAGCCCACGCCATATTCACCCGCAAGAACACGTTCTGCGGACGGTGGTCGTTGCCCCAGTGATTGCGGCGGGCAATTCGTATGGGCTTTTGGAAGCTGGTGCAATAGCGCCTTTCGCCTATAGCGCGGCAGATGTAGCCGCCGTTCAGCAAATCAGCAATCAAGTGGGGGTAGCACTGAAAAATGCCGCAGCGTTTGCCTACAGCCTAGAAGAAGCTGAACAAAAAGCACTTTCTGGGCGCATTACGACGCTGTTGCAACAACAAGTGGATTTGAACAGCATTTTGACGGTGACAGCGCAAGAATTGGGCAAGGCTTTAGGGGCAAAACGAGCGCGAATCCGTATGGGTGTTCAACCGCCAGAAACCGGAAAATCATCATGAGTTTAATGCAACGAGTGTTTCCAGTGATGCAATATCGCACGCTGGCAGAGCGTGAACGCGCCACCTTAATTTACTTTACCCTTGTGTTGATGATTATTTTTTTCGTGTTTTATGGGCTAACGGCTTACGATTGGGGCATTCCGGGGCAAACGGCACGCGGCACTTTGGTTCAGGCATTGGCATATCGCCCGATCACATGGGGCTATTTTTTTGTGCCATTGTTGCTTGCCGTCGGTAGCTTATTCATGGTGCGGCTTGGCAAGATGGCGTGGGTCTTGTGGACACCACCCACGATGATTTATATCCTAACTTGTTTGCCCGTAGTAATATCAGAAATCAATGGGTTTGATACGCCCGTCTACCTGCTCAGTTTGATCTTGGTGGTGTTGGTAGCGGGGCTGGTGGGCAACGAATTGGGCATTGTGACTGGGTTACTCATCGCCGCGTTGACGCTGGTTTTGGATAGCGCCACATTATCCGGCAACACCATTTTTGTGCTGCTGTTGGGCTTGTTGGCGGTCGCGCTGATTGCTTATTTATATGTGCGTTTTGCCACCATCAATCGTAATCAAGGTGAGCTAGAAGCCAGCGAAGAACGCCTAAAATTAGCAGAAATTACCTCACGGATTACGCGGGCGGCGGCACAACGCGCCCCCATGCAAGAAGTTCTGGATTTAGCCATTCGGCTGATATTAGAAAAATATCCGCAATTTTATCATGCCCAAGTGTTTTTGATTGATGATAACGGCGTGCAAGCGCGGCTCATTGCTAGTTCAGGCGATGCCGGGCAGGCGTTGTTAGCACGCGACCACGCCTTAGCGGTGGGTAGTTTAAGTGTGATTGGGCAAGTAACGTTAAGCGGCACCTCCATGATTGAGGAGGCGGGCATCCCCAATACGCGCCATCGGTTTAATGATTTGCTGCCCGATACGCGCATCGAAGCAGCATTCCCCTTACGCACTGAAAATGACATTATCGGGGCGCTGGATTTACAATCGCGTTTACCCGTCGCTTTTAGTGGCACAGACCAATCGGCATTTCAGGCATTGGCAGATAGTTTATCGCTGGTGATTGATAATGTGCGCCAGTTTGAAAATGCCCGGCTGCGCGTTCATGAAAATCAACGCTTGGCAGACCAAGCCCGCAATGCCTTACGCGAAGTGGAACGGCTGAATAAACGGCTGATTGGGCGGGCATGGAGCGATTATTTGCGGGGTGCGCTGCGCCAACCCGGTTTAACAGTGGATTTTGAAAACGATACGATTGAGACGGATAACCGCTGGACAACCACTCTGGCAGATGCCGCCCAATCGGGGCAGCTTGTCCAAGCCAAAAATGTGGTGGCGATGCCGCTGCGGGTACGGGGGCAAGTGGTGGGGGCAATGGAATTTGAACTGCCGGATGGGGTTGAGTTTGAGCCAGAAGATATTGAATTGGTGCAAGAAATTGGCGATAGATTTGGGCTGACTGCCGAAAATACGCGCTTGGTCGAAGAGAGCCAACGCATTGCCCGCCGGGAAGCGATGATTAACGAAGTGAGTTCACGGTTACAGGTGGCAAATAATGTGGAAGCCACCATGACGGAAGCCGCCCGCAGTTTGCGCGATGTGTTGCAAGCCCAGCGCGTGGTCATTCGTCTGGGAACCCCCACCCGCCAGCCGAAAGAGACGCTATCATGACACTTACCCCCTCATTTTCTACGGCTGTTAAACCCATTGCTGCCACCGATGATTTAGTCACCCGGATGCGGGAACAGTTTGTGCAGGTGGTGTTGGTTTTCATTTTTATCACTGCCATTCTTAGTGCCGCATTGAATATTAGCAATAATGCGCCCGATGCCCCGCTGACCCAAAATGATACTTTGGCGCTGCTGCTGGCGATTGCTGCGGCTGGACTGCTGATTTTTGTTCGCGCTCGGCGGTTTACATGGGTCATTATCAATGTGGTGTCGCTGTTATTGGCGGCAGCAACGTTTGCTGTCAACAGCGATAATGATGTCACCCTCTTTGCCATCATGACGCTGGCGCTCATTTCTACGGCATTAATGGCGGGGCGCGTGGTCTATTTTCTGGTCAATTTGCTGGTTGCCGGGCGCTTGCTGCTGCATCTTTATAATACAACGTTGGATACTTCGTTGACTTCGGGCGCGGCGCTGGAAGTGATGGTCAGCATTTTGCTGATTGGGACTATCCCGTTTTTATTTGGCGTCCTCGTCCGCTATTTTAGCGATACATTGCGGGCAGTTGCCATGCGTTCCCAACGCACCGCTGATTTATTAGAAGCAAGCGCCGCGATTGGGCAAGTGATGTCGCGCTTGTTGGATACGCAAGAATTGTTGAATCGGGCGGTAGAAGTTATCCGCGACCGCTTTGCCTTCTATCATGTGCAAATCTTTTTGTTGGATGACACTGCTGGTTATGCTGTCTTGACTGCCAGCACGGGCGATATTGGGCAGCAGCTTTTGGCACGCAAATATCGGCTGCCTGCCAACGCCGGGAATATCATTGGGCGTGTGGTCCAAGCGGGCGAGCATCTTAGTCCGCCGCCCTTAGAGAGCAGTACCGTCCATACCGAAGTGGATGCGCTGCTGTATAACCGTCGCCAATTGGCGCTGCCTGTACGCGATGGCGATACCGTCATTGGCGTTTTAGATGTGTATTCGGCAGATGCCAATCGCTTGAGTGATGTTGAAATCCAAACGCTGCAAATTATGTCGAATCAGTTGGCAACTGCTATCCGTAATGCTCGTTTGTTCCAAGCACAAGAACAAAGTGTCAACGAAAATAAACGCTTGTTTTTGGAGGCAGAAACCAACTTGCGCGAAATCCAACGGCTGAACCGCCGCATCACGCGCGAATCGTGGGAAGATTATTTGAACGTCAACCGGACGATTGATGGTGTGACTTTGCAGGAACAGGGCTTTCGCGCTGGTGCCGATTGGACGCCGGAAATGCAAGAAGCGAGTCAGCGTCGCCGGA
>JALHOR010000233.1 GCA_022842885.1 Anaerolineae bacterium | reverse complement strand
ATGGGGTAAATATGTCGTTTGTAATTCGGCAAGCAACCATCGCAGATACACCGGGCATTGCACGGGTAATTCAAGGCGCATTAGGCGATGAACCCGATGAAATGCAGATTACAGGTGCTTTGAATGAAAAAGACCACATCACTTTGTTTGCGCTACAAGACGAGACGATTGTCGGATTCGCTAGCGGTTTTCCAACATGGAATACTCTGAACCAAATTTGGCGCTGGGAACTGGATTTATTGGGTGTTTTGCCGGATTTTCAAGGACGTGGCTTGGGACGACAATTGATACAAGCCTGTACGACTGCTGGTTATACAGCCAACAATCGTTTGATTCCCAACATTGCACGCGGATTAGTCGCTACCCACAATCTTGCCAGCCAGAAGGCATTTGCCCATGCCGGATATAGTTTACAACCGGAAATCATGGGTTTGTTTATCTCTTTAGGCAATTATCCGCATTATGTGCCGCTATTACCCGAACAGGCAGAATTAATCCCGGTTAATACGCTGACTTATCGGGGCTTCTGGATTGAGGGAGAAATTACCCAAGAACAAACATTACGCGCCGCCCAAGCGACGAAAACAGGTTATGGTTGGTTCAGTGCCGGTACAGTTGTATCGCTAGAAGATAAAGTTGCTTGTCAACTCTTGCAAGCCAACCAATTTATCATGCTTGGGGAATTTCAGTGGTGGGAACATAAATTTTAGCGAAGGTAGGGGCGCGATACATCGCGCCCAAAATCATTCAAAAATCGGCGGGTTGTTTTGATGTATAGCTTGGGTCTATGCCATCTCAAAACGATTCATTCTAAACAGCGAAATATCATATGCTGTGCTGCCGGTCAGCGCCAAATCAGTGAGGATGCTGCCAAATAATGTGCTGAATTTGAAGCCATGCCCAGAACAAGGCGATGCAAACACAATTTGGGGATATTCTGGGTGAATATCCATGATGAAATCTTCATCCGGCGTCATGGTATAGAGGCAAATGCGCGTGAATTTAAGCGGGGCATCTGCGCCCGGTAAATGACGGCGGCTGAAGCGGCGAATCGCTTCAATGCGGGCATCGTCTGGCGCATAATTGATTTCAGAAACATGCTTCGCTGGTTCACCACCATGAAATGCCACTTTTAACCCAGAGCCAGCATATGACGGAATGCCATACATAGCGTGTTCCGGCAAATGCGATATAAATACCGGGAAATCCGGCGCAGCGTAATCGGCAAGATTCTCAGGTTCAAAATATGCTAACTGCACGCGCAGCGGCGTAAGCGGCAGCGTGATTCCAACTTGCTCCAGTAAATCATTTGTCCATGCCCCGGCAGTAATCACAACACGGGCGGCACTGTGAATTGCATCAGGAGTTTTGATTTCAACACCATCAGGCAGGGGTTTGATGCTGATAACGGGTGTGTTGGCAAGAATCGTTGCACCATGTTGTTCCGCCAAGCGCCGATGCGTTTCATTGCATTTGGATGCAGCCAGAATGCCATAATCGGCTTGGTAAACGACTTGCATATCGTCGTCAAAGCGAAATAACGGGAAACGCTGCTGCGCTTCTGATGGGGATAAAACATCGTGCGGGATGTTCATGGCTTGCAAACTGTGGAGCGTATCCCGAAAACGCGGTTCATCGGACTTGCCAAAATCAATGCCGCCGGTTTTCGTATAGAGTTTTTCGCCGCTAATGTCTTCCAGCGCAAACCACATGGGATATGCCGTTTGCATGAGTCGGATATATTCCGGCTTAGAATATGAATAGCGAATAATGCGCGTATGGTCATTGGAACTACCGCGTTCATGAGTCAAATCGAATTGTTCCAACAAGAGAACGCGCTGATCGGCTTTGCTCAGGTGATAGGCGGCGGCACTGCCCATCGCGCCGGCACCCAAGATAATCACATCATACGCTGCCATAAAAATCCTCTTTATTTTTAGAGTGGACGTTGGGTGAGTGCCACCGATAAATTATCGCCGCGCCGCACGTAAATCGTCGGTATTTTTGCCAGATTGAGCATTCCTCGCACATCATCGGATGAGAATGGACTGCCAAATGTGGCGGGGTCTATAAAAACACACATCGGGCGTATGCCGCGCCGCGCCAATACCTGCGTCTCTTGAATCCATTGGGTATCCAAAGAAGCGGTGATAATCACCAAGGTTGTGCCGCGCGTGAAGCTATGCGCTTCTAGCGCCAACATCTCTTTTAGAGACCGTTGCGACAAACTGCGGGCGACTGCCAATGCCTCAAAAATATGGGTGATTTGGCGTTCTCCGCGTTCTGGCTGATACACTTCTCGATGTGGGATATAGGCAGCAAAGCCCAACGCCCGTTCTATATCAATAAAATACCGTGCCAACGATGCTGCAATCACGACACTGTATTCTTCGGTGGATGCTGGAATGCTGCTGCCCGCCGGAATGACCGCGCCAACGCGCCCGATACGCTGTACTGAAGAATCTTCGATTAACGATTGTGCCGAAAAATCCACGAACAACCAAATATCCACCAATGGGTCAAGTTCAAATTCTTTGACGATGAGTTTATTGCGGCGGGCGGTGCTTTTCCAGTGTATGCGATTGATGCTGTCACCGGGGACATATTCGCGTACACCAGCCGCATTCGTGGTGATATTTTGTGTCAAAAAGCGTTGGGCTTCGCCGCCGGAAAGCAAGCCAATTGGCAACCGAAAATCGCTGAGGGGGACGATAGCCGGATACACAATGACGCGCTCAGTGGCGGTAATGCGCCGGCGTGGCACAAACAGCCCAAAAGGGTCGCCGCTGGTAATCGTCATCGGTCCCAATTGGAATTCGCCGCGCACTCGGCACAATGTTTCGGTATTCCACAGATATTTTTGACGTTGATTTAACGGCGGCACCACATGGCTAGCATAATAGCCCGGCAAATCGGAGTGGTCGCGGATTTCCAACCAGAGTTTGGGCAACCAACCCCGATTATTGACCTGAAAACTTTCGCCAAAAGTACGCCCAACCTGAGAACGACGGCTGCGCGTCGTGCGTCCAATGCCAATCCCGCGTACCGCGAACCATGACCACACTAGCGCAATGACGAATAACGCTGTGAACAACCACGCGAGATTAAAAAATAATGCCCGCCCCGTGAATAATCCCGTCAGCAGGCAGGCGATAATTGCCAAATAGATGAAATTACGACGACCCGGCATAATGACTTTACGATGACTACTGACGGATAGATGCGCCGGGAACCGGCGTGACGGTGAGAATATCCTGCACGATTTGGCGCGATGAAATATCTTTCATGCGTGCTGAGGGTCCCACAATGATACGATGTGCCAGCGTGACTTCTGCCAATGCCTTAACATCATCGGGAATCACATAATCGCGTCCTGCCATAGCGGCGCGTGCCTGCGACGTGCGGAATAGTGATAAGGAACCACGCGGGCTGCTGCCCAAATAAACATCGGGGTGAACGCGCGTGGCATTCACCAATGAGACAATATACTGCTTGATTTCTTCGGCAACATAAATTTGCAACACTGCCTGCTGCGCTTGTAACAAATCTGTCACACTGACGACTTGTTGTACATTTTCGATGGGGTGTTGATATTGCTGTGCCGATAAAATAGTAAGTTCT
>JALHOR010000232.1 GCA_022842885.1 Anaerolineae bacterium | reverse complement strand
AAAGATGTGATGGCACAAGGCTTGCTGCCGCATAACGAAGTGGTGTATCTGATGCAGCAGATTTGTTCGGCGCTGGATTATGCTCATCGGCAAGGCATCATCCACCGCGATATTAAGCCGAGCAATATTCTCATTGACCGCGAAGGCAATGCCTTTGTCAGCGATTTGGGTTTGGCACGCTTAACAGCAACAGAACGCGGCGCAAAAAATATCACCGAAACCGGCGCGATTATGGGGACGCCCGATTACATGTCGCCCGAACAAGCGATGGGCGCAGACGATATAGACCAGCGCACCGATATTTACGCCTTGGGGGTGATGCTGTTCGAGATGCTCACCGGGCAATTGCCATTTGATGCGCCATCTGGGATGCAGATGTTGATGCAGCACATGCAAGCACCTGTGCCATCGGCGCTGTTATTTCAGCCGGAATTGCCGGACGCGATTGAGGAAGTTTTGCAAAAAGTGTTGGCAAAAAATCGAGATGAACGCTTTCAAACCACGAGTGAATTTAGCCTAGCTCTTGCAGGGGCATTGGGCGTAACTTCGACAGGTGTCGTTGTGCGGCTGCGCGAAGCAGCGGGAACAAGCATCATCCGGCGACGTGGCAAAGCCGCTGATACCGATTCGCAAGCCACCCCACCAGAGCAAAATAAACAAGTGACGGTGTTATATGCCAACTTGAGCGAACTCACCGAACTCCTAGAAACAGAAACGAATGACCCGCAAGAAGCGCGACAGTCACTGTGGTCGGCGGTAGATGCCATGATTGTCGAATATGGCGGCAGCGTAGATAACCATGCGGGCGATACGGTATTGGCACTCTGGGGCGCGAAGTCGGTCAGCGAAGATGACCCGGAACAGGCAGTCAAAGCGGCACTGGCGATTCGGCAGAAGGCAATCGCTTTTGCCACCGAACTCCTCACCGATGCGGTTGAATTTCCTGTCCAAATTGGCATTCATACGGGAACAACACTGCTCAAACGCGATGAGGTCAGTCGCAATTACACTGCCAGCGGGCAAACTGTCAATATTGCTACGCGCCTAGAACGGGCTGCCCCGGCGGGTAGTATCCTTGTATCCAACGAAACGTATCAATATGTGCGCGGTGTTTTTTTGGTGGAAGGCATTGATGTTCGGCTGCGTGGCAGCAAAGAAGCGATTCAAGCCTATTTGGTCAATGGCATCAAAGCCCGGTCTTTCCGGCAAGCCACGCAAGGGGTGGAAGGCATCAATACCAAAACGATTGGGCGCGATGCTGAACTGAAACAGTTGATTGATGCCCTAGAAACCGCTTCTGAAGACGAAGAAACGCAGGTGGTCACGATTGTGGGCGACGCCGGAACAGGTAAAACCCGCTTGCTCTTTGAATTGGCGGAGTGGGAAGAAAAACTGTCTGGCGATTTTTGGTATTTCCCGGCGCAGAGCAGCCCGCAAATGCAAAATCAACCCTTTGCCCTGCTGCGCGAAATTTTTACCTATCGCTTTGTGGTGCAGGATAGTGATGATTTGGCGACAGTGCGCGACAAATTTGAACAAGGGGTCGCCAATTTTATGGGCAGCGCATCCCAAGCTGCTGCCCATCGGTTTGCCCATTTATTGGGGTATGTCTTCAGCGATAGTTCCCACATCCAAAACCGCGATGCCCAACAACTGAACGCACAGGCATTGCAAGATATCACCGATTTCTTTCTAGCGGCGGCAGCAACGCGCCGGGGCAGCGCCGGGCAAACCTCATTAGGGGTTTGGCTGCAACTGGAAAACATTCATTATGCCGATGAACGCTCGCTCGATTTCATCAATCAATTGGTGGAAGATCACCCAGATTTGCCGTTGGCAGTCATTTGTACAGCGCGTCCCAGTTTGTATGACCGCCGCCCGACGTGGGGCAGTGGGCAAGATTTCCACACGCGGATAGACCTAAATCCCTTATCGAAACGTGACAGCCGCCGCCTTGTCAAAGACATCTTGCAAAAAGTCGCCGACATTCCCGATACCTTGCGTGACCTCATCGTAGACCGGTCTGAAGGCAATCCATACTACATGGAAGAACTGGTCAAGATGCTGATTGATGAGCGCGTTATCCTAAAAGATGAGGAAGTCTGGACGGTGTATCCTGAGCGTTTATCCAAAGTGCGTGTTCCGGTCACGCTGACGGGTCTCATGCAAGCGCGGTTAGACAGCTTATTGTTGGAAGAACGCGCTTTGCTGCAACGTGCCGCCGTGATTGGGCGCATCTTTTGGGAAGATGCGGTGCGGGCTTTGGGGGCTGCCGACAATATGAATGTAGACATCGCCCATACTTTAGCGATGTTATCCCAATCGGAACTGATTGAACCCCGCGAAGATACCGCCTTTACCGGACAGCGTGAATACGTTTTTAAGAGTATGGTGCTGCGGGATGTGACCTATGAAAGTATCCTCAAACGGCAGCAGCGCAATTACCACTTTGAAGCGGGCAATTGGCTGGCGAACATCACCGGGCAGAATGACGACTACACGCTGCAAATTGCCGAACACTACGAAATTGCCGGAGAAAATATCAAAGCGGCTGAGTACTTGTATCGCGCCGGGGAACAGGCGTTGCGCGTTAGTGCGTATGCGGAAGCGACTGGATTTTTTGAGCGAGCAGTAACATTAGTACAAGGGCAAATGGACATAGCAGCACGCCGCCTGCTGGTGATGCTGAACAATCAGCTTGGCAATATCTTGGAAGAACGCGGACTGTTTTCCGATGCTGAAACCTATTTGCTCAACAATCTATCGTTGGCACGCGATCTCGGTGACAAAATGCTCATTATGGCGACTTTGAATAGCCTCGGACGCAGTGTTTTCCGCCAAGGCAAATCGAGCATCGTCTATCTGGAAGAGGCTTTAACCCTGAGCCAAGAACTAAAGCATAGTCATGGTGAAATTCAGGCATTGATGTGGTTGAGTGCCAATTATGCTGCTTTACTGGGTGACTTTGCTGTCTCTCATCGTCAATTACAAGCGGCGCTGGAACTTGCCCAATCCATCAACGATCTGCCCCTCGTTGCCCGCATTCATAATTTGATGGGCGAAGATGCCCGCCTGCAAGCACAATATGATGAAGCTATCGCCCATTATCAGCAGGCACTGCCCATCTATGAGAATTTAGGGAATTTATTTGGGATTAGTTTGATTACAACCAATCTAGGGCATGTCTATACTGCGCTAGGTCAGGCAGCTACGGCATATTCTTGTTATCGTGAGGCTCTCAAGATAGTTATCAAGATGGATACTATTTTCGCCGTTGCTGGTCAAGAAATAGTGGCTGGCATGAGCATGTTGGCAGCCGCGGCTGGCAATGATGATCGCGCTTTAGAGTTGTTGGGCTTGCTAGTGCATTACCCGGATACTGGCGAAGAAACACGCCAACTCATGGAACCCACGCTGGAAAAATTGCGCGAAAGCATGGGCGTGGAAGCGGTGGAAGCGGGCTTGCAGCGTGGCGCTCTATTGGATTGGAAAACAGTCGTCAACGAATTGCTCAACGAAACTGATTAGTGCATCGCAGAATAGTTTAGAAAAATTGGATTGGCATTTCAAGAAAAGGTTATTCATGACTATTCCTGCCCGCTTTGGGTCGTATGAGATTGTGGAAGAAATCGGCAAAGGTGGCATGGCAGCCGTCTATCGCGCCCGCCAGCAAAGTGTTGACCGCGATGT
>JALHOR010000231.1 GCA_022842885.1 Anaerolineae bacterium | reverse complement strand
AACATCAACACAAAGGATAACACAATGTACCCCAATCATCATGAAAATCAGCCGACCGATATGACCATGATTGCCGCCGTCAGCGAATTACATCATGCTTTCGACCAATGGATGGGTCAACGGCAGCCGCGCAAACGACCGAGCGTGTATCGCCGCATGGTGCAGCAGCTTATCGGGCAAGTGCGGCAATTGATGCCCGCTTCACAGCCGCTACTTGTCCCCCGCGAGTTAGCCGAAAATGGCGATTAACGCGCAATCAAAAGCCATCAGCCATAAAAAAAACAGGGTTAGACCAAGTGTTTAGCCCTGTTTTTATTTGAATATCAATGGCTTAAAAATAATCAGCCTCGTAAGCCTTTTTCACTGCGCCTCATCTATATCACCATAGGCTTATCTTCACAAAGGTCACGAGCATGACATATAAACTTCATCCGGCAACCCGTATGGGGGCAGCCACATTGGCAGTATCCGATTTGGCGCAGTCGGTTTCATTTTATCAAACTGTGATTGGCTTAACGCGCTTGGATGCTGGCGATAATGGCACTGCCATTATGGGCGCGGGCAAGACGCCGATTTTGCATTTGCAGGAAATCCCCAACGCACAGCCGCAGCCAGAACGCAGCACAGGCTTATATCACGCCGCGATTCTCGTGCCATCACGCCCGGATTTAGGGCGCTTTTTGATTAATCTGGCACGTACCCAATATCCTGTTGGCGGCTTCGGCGACCATCTGGTGAGCGAAGCCATTTATCTTTCTGACCCCGACGGCAATGGTTTAGAAGTCTATCGGGATCGTCCCCGTTCAGAATGGCAGTGGCAGGGCAGTCAGGTCAAAATGGCGACTGACCCGGTGGATGTAGATGGCATTATCGCCACTGTTGAAAATCCCCATACGCCTTATGCTGGAATGCCGGACGGTACCACGATGGGACACATGCATTTACGCATCGGCGATGTGGCACAGGCAGAGGCTTTTTACAGCCAACTCATTGGTTTTGATGTGGTGGCAACATGGCATAGTGCGTTATTTGTTTCAGCAGGTGGGTATCATCATCATCTTGGCTTAAATACGTGGCACAGCCGCAATGCCCCGCCCTCCCCGGCAAACAGCGTTGGCTTGCGCGAATATACGATTATTTTGCCGACTCAAGAAGCCCTTGCAGAGGTCATTGCCCGTTTTGAAGCCGCAGGTATCAGCATAGACCATCAAGGCGATGCTGTAGTGGTCAATGACCCTTGGCAAAATCGCATTCGCTTTATCAGCGAAGCCGCATAAACATCAACATTATGCGGGTTGATAGGTCGCGCCCGCTGATGCCATCTGCTGGACGACGATATGATGAAACGGACGAATCACGTTGAAATAAATATTCCCCGTCCAGCGGTGATAATGCACAATGGTCACAACATGAAAACGTCGTTGTCCGTCGGGCAAAATTTCGGCAACGACCCCCAGATGCGCGGTTAAATGCGCTTCGGTAATGCCTGCGAACCAGAATTTGTCTTCCTGTGCCGCTGCCACTTTCCAGAAAGAAATTTTGCCGCCTGCTACCATTGGGATTGCTTCCGGTTTCAGCACAATATCAGGCGGTAGTCCGTTTTGTTTCATCCCCAGCAGGCGCACAAAGCCCCAGCGCACGGCATACAAAAATTTTATCCACGCGGGATTATACGATAGGCTACCTGCAATAAATTCGCGCAAGGACACACGGCTGACAATGGTTTTCACATCCACATGGTCAGCATTGTGCAGCAACTGGGTAATTTCTGGGAATTGTTTAAGATATTCTGGGGTCATCGTCAAATTCTCCTTCATAAAACTCAATGCCATATAACCGTCGAAATTCAGTGAATAATGCCTCTAAACGGAAAGATTCAACCGTGACATAAATTTGTTCGCTGCCGATGAGCATGGTATAGAGCAACTGCGTCATCAATGCCGCTTGTTCATTAGGAAAACCAATATCCATGAGCAATCGCTGCACATACGCGAGACGTTGAGCATCAATTTTGGCTTGCAATGCCTGCACTTGCGGGTCTACCCGCGCCCATGACCGAATGATAATTTCGACTTGATTGGGCGAGCGCAAAATAATGTCAATGAGTCGCTGAAATTTTTCGAGAGGAGTTGTGCCTTTTTCAGCATACTCAATCAGGTGCAGCGTTCCCGCCTCCTCAAACCGTTGCAGCAATTCGGTGATGAAGTGAGCATGATTTTTGAAGTGATGGTAAAACGAACCTTTGGTGATGTTCAGTCGTGCTGCCAAAGCATCAATCGTCAAACTACTGACACCTTCATCGGCAAGCAGTTGTAGCCCTTCATCAAGCCAATCTTGTTTGGAATAACGCGACATTTTTCTGTACCATACCTTTGCGTATGTTTATAGCATACCATGCCGTATGGTATTGTCAAGTAGGCAAAAAAATAAAGCTGCCAGAAAGCAGCCTTATTTCAAAAAATCGTAATTGCTCAGTTTGTCTTTTTGCCCTCACCCTAGCCCACCTTGCGACGGGGCTTCATCCCGAAGCGTTGTCGCAAGGTTCGCCTCCCGTAGGAGAGGGACTTTAACCCCCATGTTGGGTCTTATCTCTCCTTCTCCTGTGGGAGAAGGGGCGGGGGGATGAGGGCTGAGTCGTTACAAAAATCGGTGTTAATCCCCAATCGCCGGGGTAGGATGCAGCGAAGACTCGGAACGATGAATCGGCTTATCCATGAACAAGCATAAAATCATTGGCGGTGCAGCGAGAATGACTCCCAACATCAACACGGGAACATAACTGCCCAGATAATCATAACTTAGCCCGAACAGCACGGGACCCAAGGCAGTGGCAGTCACCAGAATAGTCGAAACGAACCCGCGAATCTCGCCTTGATGAGTGCGCCCAAATAAATTCGTCCAGACGGTGGTATCAAAGACAGCGCCAGCGCCCAACACGATGCCAAAGGTGAGCGCGTATAGCATCAGCATCAACGGGTCTTGCAGCATTGCCGCCGCGAACAAACTGCCGATGAGTGCAGCTAATTGTATAAATAGAATATAACCGGGGCGGGTATGGTCAATCATATAGCCAAACAGGAGCGAAAATCCGGCAGCAATCAACGTTGCCAGCGCAAAATTTTCGGCGGCTACTCGTGGTACATAACCCATCGAAGCAAAAATAGACACTTGATGCAAGATTAAGCCGCTGCCCATGCCCGGCGCGACGACCCGCCCACCCAGAAAAATCCAGAAAATCGGCGTATGCATCGATTCGCGCAGTGTCCAATTGTCTTCAATCAGCGGTTTTTGCTTGGCATTTGCTGATAGGTTGCCATCCGGTTGCAAGCCGTAATCTTCGGGGTGGTCGCGCATGAGGATAGCGATGCAGGGCAATACAATCAGCGCCGTGCCAATCCCCAATAATATCCAGACTTGATGCCAATTCATGGTTTCCAAGAAACGCTGCACAATTGGTACATAAGCAGCTTGCCATAACGAAAACACCGTCAGCGATAAACTCATCATCAAGCCGCGCCGCCGCCAGAACCACGCTGCAATCGCTGTCGTGCTGACCAGCGATAATGCACCTTGCCCCAATGCCCGAATCGCAATAAAGCCGAACAGCAGCGTAATCGGATTATTGACTTGTGACCACGCCAGCAGCGCCACCACAAACAGAATCACAATCACAATCCCCACGCGGCGATTGCCGTAGCGGTCAATCTTGCGCCCAAACCAAGTAAGGCTAAGGGCAGCAATA
>JALHOR010000230.1 GCA_022842885.1 Anaerolineae bacterium | reverse complement strand
TGGGTTTGTACCAGCGCCAGCCGACTTTTTGCACGAACTGCGCCGCTTGACCGAAAAACATGGCATCGTCTTCATTGATGATGAAATTCAATCTGGGTTTGGGCGCACTGCCCGCATGTATGCCATAGAACACAGTGGCGTCCTGCCGGATTTAATCGCTTTTGCCAAAAGTGTAGCCGGGGGCGTACCTCTCAGCGGCGTGACCGGACGGGCGGACATCATGGATGCGCCCGACCCCGGCGGCTTAGGCGGGACGTTTGGCGGCAATGTGCTAGCGTGTGCGGCGGCGTTGGCAGTCTTTGATGTATTTGAGCAAGAACATCTCTTAGAGCGCGGCTCAGAAATTGCCGAAAAATTGCACACGACCTTTACCACTTGGCAAAAACAAATTCCGGCAATCGGGGATGTGCGTGGCTTAGGGGCGATGTTGTGCATGGAATTTGTAGACCCGGTAACAGGCGACCCCGATGCCCAAAAAGTGCAGCAGGTGGTGGATGCTGCCCGTGAGAATGGGCTGCTACTGCTAAAAGCCGGCATGTATAACAATGTCATTCGCGTGCTAGTGCCGTTAGTCGCCACAGATGACGATTTAGACGAAGCCATCAGCGCGTTTGAGAAGGCATTAAAGACAGTTTTCCTTTAATGGCTCAGACCCTCTAATCTCCCCATCTCTACGCAGTGGAGAAAGGTTGGGGGTGAGGTTTCTTTATATAAGGGTATTTACCATAAATATTATGGAGGCAGCAATGTTTAAACGAGGGGTATTTTCAAAAATTTTAGCAGTCATGTTGGTGGTGTTATTGGTGCTGCCGTCGGTGGCACAAGATATGGCAGCACCGGATGGCACCATGGAAGGCGCGTTGACGATTGTCGCGTGGCCCGGCTACATTGAACGCGGCGAAACTGACCCGGCATTCGATTGGGTAACGGCGTTTGAAGAAGCCACGGGCTGTATGGTCAGCGTGCAGTTTGCCGCCACCAGCGATGAAATGGTCGCCCTGATGAACGAAGGCGATTATGATTTGGTCACGGCTTCCGGCGATGCCAGCTTGCGGTTGATTGCAGGCGAAGCGGTGCAAGGTGTAGATTTGAGCCTCATTCCGTCGTATGCTGGCGTAGATGAACGCTTACAAGGCGCAGAATGGTACACCGTAGATGGTGTCGCGTATGGTGTGCCGTATCAGTGGGGCGCAAACGTCCTGATGTACAATACGGAAACCTTCCCAGAAGCGCCTACCAGTTGGAGCGTGGTCTTTGAAGAACAAACGCTGCCCGATGGCGAATCCAACGTAAATCGCGTTCAGGCGTATGATGGTCCCATCTATGTTGCCGATGCTGCGCTGTATCTGATGTCAACACAACCGGAATTGGGCATTACCGACCCGTATTCGCTCGATGCCACCCAATATGCCGCCGCGTTGGATTTGCTGCGTCAACAACGTAAGTTGGTCTCGCGTTATTGGCACGATGTTGTTATCCAAATGGACGATTTCGTGAATGAAGGCGTGGTCGCTTCTAGTTCGTGGCCCTTCCAAGTGAACCTGCTCAAAGCAGGTGGCGCACCGATTGCCAGCACTGTTCCGGCAGAAGGCGCCACAGGCTGGGCGGATACCACCATGCTCGGTTCGCGCTCAGAAAATATTGACTGCGCCTATGCGTGGATGGAACATTCGCTGAATCCCAAAGTTCAGGGCGATATTGCCGCGTGGTTTGGCAGTGTCCCGGTTGTTCCGGCGGCTTGCACGGGCAATGAACTTCTGACGGACGCGGGTTGTTCGACCAACGGTTTCGATAACTTCGATAAGATTTCATTCTGGCGTACACCCACCACCACCTGCGCCGACGGACGCGGTGATATTTGCATCCCGTATCGCAAATGGGTGACGGATTATTTGGCGGTTATCGGCGGACGTTAAAAAATAACTTCGCTCAAGTTCAGATTGCGTGAAAAGTATGTCGTTGTAGGGTCGAGGCATGCCTCGACCCTACGGAAAATCACTTGTTTTGAACATGAGCCAATAACTTATACGTGGGGGTTTGGTGTTATGCGCCAAACCCCCACCTTATACGGAGACAATGTATGGATTATCAATTATGGATTGATGGCGCATGGGCAGAGACCAGCGGCGGGCAGCGCATGTCGGTAGAAAATCCGGCATCGGGCGAAAAAATTGCCAGCGTTGTAGATGCTAGTCGCGCCGATGTTGACCGCGCTGTACAAGCCGCGCATCGGGCATTTGCCGATGGGCGGTGGTCACGTTTAACCCCCTCAGAACGCTCGTTGGCGATTTGGCGGTTGGCAGATTTGATGGAAAAAAATATTGAAGCACTGGCAAAAGCCGAATCACTCAATACAGGCAAGCCCTATAGCTTCGTCAGTTTGGGCGCGGATATGCCGTTTGCCATTGATAATGTGCGCTTTTTTGCTTCTGCCGCCCGCGATACACATGGCTATTCAGCAGGGGAGTACGCTAAAGGCTTCACATCCATTTATCGGCGCGAACCTGTTGGTGTGGTGGGGCAAATTGCGCCGTGGAATTATCCCATTCTGATGGCAGTCTGGAAATTGGGACCGGCATTGGCGGCAGGCTGCACCATTGTTTTAAAACCTGCGCCCGGCACGCCCATCACCTCCTTAATGCTGGGCGAATTAACCAAAGAAGCCGGCATCCCCGATGGTGTCGTGAATATTGTCACAGGCGGCAATGATACCGGGCAAGCACTGGTCGAACACCCCTTAGTCCGCATGGTCAGCCTCACGGGGTCAAGCGGCACTGGCAAGAAAATTATGAAAACCGCCGCCGATACGCTCAAGCGCGTACATCTGGAATTGGGCGGCAAAGCACCTTTCATCGTCTTTGATGATGCCGACCCGGAAGTGGTGGCAGCCGCAGCAAAACTCGCATCCACATTTAACACTGGGCAAGATTGCACCGCCGCCACGCGCATTTATGTTCAGAAGAATGCCGCCGCAGCCGTACAAGAAGCCGTCGTCGAAGCCATGCGCGGCACTAAAATCGGCGCACAATTTGAAGATGGCATCGAGATGGGACCGCTGATTAGCGCCATCCAATTAGAGCGCGTCAGTGGCTTTGTTGACCGCGCGAAATCCGGCGGCGCAAAAATCCTGACGGGCGGCGGGCGCATCGCGGGCAGCGGCTATTTCTTTGAGCCAACCGTCATTGCCGAAGCTGACCAAAAGAGCGAAATTATTCAGAGTGAAGTGTTTGGTCCCGTCCTGAGCATCAACACCTTTGAGAGTGAAGACGAGGCGATTCATCTGGGTAACGATGTCGTTTATGGTTTGGCAGCATCGGTCTGGACGAAAGATATTGGACGCGCCATGAAAGTCGCCCGCGAATTAGAATTTGGCACGGTGTGGGTGAATGACCACATTCCGTTGGCAAGCGAAACACCACATGGCGGCTTTAAGCAATCCGGTTTCGGCAAAGACCTCTCGGCAGAAGCCGTCGGCGATTACAAAATTACCAAGCATGTGATGATTCGGAATTAAAAAGTGCTGAGGACTGAGTGCTAATTGCTGAGTTTTTAAGTCCCATGCCTGTCAATTTAAGAAGCCGTGTTTTTGTGGGAGGGTTTCTAAACCCTCCCTTACAGTCATCCAGTCTTCCATTTGTTTTGAACTCTTTGATTTTCGACATAAGTTTTCGCTAAAAGCTGATAGCTAACGGCTAATCTCATTAACCAACGTTTTTGATAAAGAAAGAATAGAGAACTCAGAGACCAAATCGCTAAACTAAAGGTGTCATTGATAAATAGTTTAGGGTATGGTCGAAACATGAGTTCTCAACA
>JALHOR010000229.1 GCA_022842885.1 Anaerolineae bacterium | reverse complement strand
CCAGAATTTTATTGCGTGGCTTGATTGAGGTATTCGATGGCGGCTTGCAGAATCACATCGTCGGTGCTTGCCATGTTGTCTTCGGTCACTGGGACGACAACCGTAGGCTGAATCCCGGTATCTTCGATAATGATGTTACCGTTCAAATCTATCTTGCGACTGGTGGGCAGCGGGAACACAATATCTTCCGGCATATAGGTATCGAACCAACCACCGCCTAACGCGGCTGTGCCATATTGCCCCATGATGGTAGACCGGTCACGCTGCGATAAGGCGTAGGCAAACACTTCACACGCGCTGGCACATGCCGGACCCACTAACACCACGACTTCGCCCTGATAGCGTTTGGTTTCATCGGGTTCAGGTATAATGCGTGCCGGGAAGCGTGGGTCATGGAAGAAATCATCAATGATTTTGTTGTATTCTTCGTTGTAGAACACATCAAATTCTTCGTTATGCAAATAGCCTGTCATGCGGAAACCAATACTAGAGAAACCACCACGGTTGTAGCGCAAATCAATGATGATGCCCGGCACTTCTGCCTGATTCGCCAACGACAAGAAATATTCCCAATTGGCGATAATCAGCCCTTCGTTGCCGAAGAAATCATTCACTTCCAAGTAGCCATAATTGCCACCATCGGCGGTTGGCAAAAAGACAAAATCCACCGGATTTTGCAAACTTTCTGCACCCGTGCCATACACAAACTGGCGGCTAAAACTCAGGCTGTTACGTTCATCAGTCGTCGTTAAAGTTGTGCTGGCTTCGCTGCCGCCGGGATTACGATAGGTGATGTCTACGGTTGAGTTTTGCGGGAAACGCAGCACAAATCGCACTTTATCGAGTCGTTCCAATTGGAGAGAACTATACGGCACATTGACCGCGTTTGTTTCGGCAATGGCATCCTGAATAGACTTGCCATTGACTGCCAAAATTTCAGCGCCATATTCAATACCTACTTGGTCAGCGGGACCGTTTTCCAGCACAAAGTTGACCAGCACGCGCCCGTCCGTTAGTTCGCGCACCGCCAACCCAATACCTCCCCCAATTCCGCCAATTCGCTGTTGATTCACGCTATCCGTCGGTGGCACTAACACATGCCCATCGCGCAGTTGCAGCGAAAAACGATACAACGCCGCTTGATAAGCATCCGCATCATTTGTGCGTTCAGCTTCTTCAAACAACGGGCGGAATGCAGCGTGCAGTTCATCCCAATTAATGCCCTTTAGCTCGGTGAAAGCATATTCATTGCGGGCTTTTTCGACCAAGGCATCAAACGCTTCGGGGTAACTCAGTTGGGAAAAATCGTCCGGGATATTGTCTTCTGGTTCAATTAAATCAATGGTGGGGCGGCGCGACCGGTCAAAGGTGAAGGGGTCACTATTCATATCCACAATGGTATAACCCGCAGGCAGCAGCACAATCGGGTCATCAGCAGTGAATAATTTGGCATCAGCACCAAACCCGAATGGGAAGCCTTGGGTGGCATCCGGCGCATACACAATGAATTTGCCCCCGATAATTTCACCAATTTGGCGCGGGTCATCGTTGGTTTTTGCTGAACTATATGCCCCTGACCAGCCGTAGGCATCACGGTCATCTAGGTACAAATCGCCAAAACGGTTGTCCCAAAAAGCAACTTGGAAAATCTGGACACCTGTTTCGGGGATATTATCATAGTCAACATCGCGGTAACTGCCCTGCGGCACAATCGGCAGCGCCAATTCATAGGTCACGGGTTCGGGCGCATAAAAATCAGAGGTATAGCGTGCCAAGACCTGCGATTCTTCGGGCAGCGTAAATTCAAAATTGCGGTCTACAAAACCTGCTTGGTCTTCCAGAATAATCACCGGGTCAACAGACCCCAATTTAATGTTCGGGTTAGCAATGGGCAGCACCCCAACGATATGCACCGCGCCGCCTTCATCATTGCTGATTGGTGCTGTGGCAACATCTTCTAACGCCAATAATGCCACCGCACCCGCCAACACCACCAATAAAATCGCCCAACGCAACCCACGTAACATCATTCGATTTATCTCCTTATTGGGTTATCCAACCATCACAGCTATGCCAATAAATTAAGAGAGGGTGCAACACCCTCTCACGATTATTTCTCAGTCAAATTTATCCGGGATGCAAAAACAGCTTATACCTGCAAGTATAAACGTCCCCCAAACTCATGCACCAATTGGTTATCCAATTCGTCGGCATAGGCGGCAATTTGGGTGATGATGAAATTGGTTTCGTTGCCATCCAAACCGGACAAGGGACGCTCATTAAAAACATAAATCACATCCAGATAAACGCCCAATGAGGCGTTGGTCATCGTCAGATTCATTTCCAGCAAACGCCGATATAGCGCCAACAAACCACTGGCGGGCAAATGCATAATCGGCGACAACACCTGAAGATATTCGCGCTGCCCTTGCTGCGCCAAATACACTTCAATCAATGCTGACCCGCGCTGAAAACTCCACCCAAACCCGTGTTCCGTATCCATGCGGGCTTGCTGCGGCGGAATACCAATACTGGCAAGAATTTTTTCTACGTTGACCGCTGCCTGCTCCAACATGCTCAACTGCTGCGGTGGCGGTTGATTGCGATTGCGAAATAACATGCTTTGCCTTTGCTTTCATTTAGGACGATTAGACGATACATCGCGCCCACAGCGCAAACACATTCCATGAGCATAACCCACAGTTGAGCGACAATGCGGGCAAGGCTGATTCATATTTTCGCCATACAATGCCCCCATATTCGGCTGCGGATAACGGTCTACAGCCAGGGATGGTGGCAAAGTCGCGCCGCAGCGTTCACAATAAAAGGCGTTAAACGCCCCTGCCCGGCTGAGGTTGCCGCAATGATTGCAATACACCCCGCGCCCGTTCAACTGCTGCATTTCGTGGGTATGCTGGTCAACAGATTTATAAATCATCGAAATATGCAAGCCATATAAAAAGCCACTGTTGCGGCTGGCGTTGCGCGTCATCATGCCCACCAAAAATTGTAGATTATCAAAAACTGGGCTACCACCCGCATCATGCAATTGTTTCTCCAGCGTGGGGAACCAATACATGGGAATTTCTTGGCGCGTTTCACGGCGGGTCGTGCGCTGCACTTCGCCCGCATGTGAGACAATCAACAGTGGCGTGTTATCCGGGATGATGGGATTGTGCGACGGCGGCATCACATGCGTGACATTGGCATTCACTTGAATCAGCGCCAAATCATGCTCTGGGAACGCCCGCACGACTTTACCGGGAATGGTTTGCTGGGAGAGCAGTTGCACTTCGACATCTTCCAACCCGCCGACCACATAGCGCGTCGTCACAATTAAGCCTTCGCGGGTGACGAAAAAGCCTGTGCCACGCCCATTAGGACCGCCTAAGATGCCGACGCTACGTTGAGCGCCTTGAATCACCATTTTAGGCGGCACAACCGCTGCCATCGTTCCAGTCGTTGACCCCGGTTCTGGTGGGTAGCCCGTCCCAACTGGAAATTGGATATTGGGTTGTGGCTGCACGCTGGGCATATTTTGCGTCTGATGCGTCGGCATATGCCCATATGGGCTCATATCGGGTGCAGCCATCGGTTGTCCTATGGGGGCTGCCGCTGGATAAGGGGCAGTTGGGGTATCGCCCGGATACCCAGATCGTGCCGCTGGATTCGGATTTAAGGGTTGTGTTCCCGGCAAGGGCGCTGTCGGTGCAGGATTCGTCGGTCTGACCGCCGGAACTGGCGTCGTCAATGTTGAAGTTTCTGGCAATTGCGCCGCCAATAACGTGGATAAGCCTTCGCTGGCTTGCTTGTTATTCGGGTCAGCTTGGAATGCCTGCCGATAACAATTGATGCGAAATTGAATATCGGGATTAGTGTGCGCTAACCACATCCAGCCTGTCGCCCGCAAATTGCCGGGCAGCGTCGTATCTTTCAGCGCGTTCTGGAGCAACAGAGCGCCTTCAGCATGGTTGCTTTTTTGAACCGCCTCTATGCCTTGTTGCAAGCTACGGAGCGACATATGAGTTTCTTTTTCTTGGGTTCATCCATAGATATTATTTTTATTATAACAATACCTTCGCCAAAAGCGCATCTAGCGGAAAGGGGCATTCTCAGTAAAGTGGATAGTCTCTAACAGTCCAGGAACTGAGAATCCCATGAAAG
>JALHOR010000228.1 GCA_022842885.1 Anaerolineae bacterium | reverse complement strand
ACTGCATTGATATTCCCATCTTGTGGTGCATTCGGTGCGAGATTCTTCGGCTTTCCACTCGGAGTGGCCGCGTTGGTCAACACCTCTGTTGCAATATCGGCAGCAAGCTCCAATGCCTTACACGGGTCAGTCAGTGTGCCATCAAGAGCATAATCAAGCAGGACATCGACTGCCCGTATAAAGAGTCCAGCATAATCAGCGATTGCTGAGTAAGTCAAGAGGGCGGCTAATGCTGGAAATGCTGCTATAGTGGCGATAGCCGCAGCGCGACCCGTCGCACTCAGCATGAAACCGACAAAAGCCCCGACTAATGTCCATTTATTCATGAACTCGCCAACAAACCTAGCTTCGCCCTTTGCCTGTGCTTCGTCATAAACACTGCAACCACATTCACCAGACATGGCAACAGCATAGATGATTTTGCCCAGCGCAAATCCTGCGATGCTGCCCACTGCTGCCCCAATTAGAGTTGTGGTAACAGCGTCCCAGAACATACCCGATGGGTCAGTGCGATTGATAGGGTTGCCGCCAACATAACTATAGGGATTCCAAGTGACGCCCTGTCCACCCACTTGCCCAACGATGGGATCTTTCGTTAGGAATGTGCCGGATGTAGCATCATAGTACCGGGCGCGGAGGTAGAGCAAGCCACTGGCATCGCTCATTTCACCAGTGAAACCGAGGGAGGTGTCCATCCCACCCGTCGCCAGCGGCACACCGAATGGGCTATAGATGGCGCTGTGGCTCAACTGCCCGGCGGCATTCGTCATCTGCCGTACCGAGCCAAGCCCATCCGTGCCAAAATATTGCCAATTCGATGCTGGTGAATACTGCCCGATGTCGTTATCGGTTGAAAACACAATATCTAGCGCAAAGTAGGCAACCGATTTATCGGTTATGCTTTTCTGTTTTCTTCGTGTCCTTTGTGTTCTTCGTGGTTCATAGTTTTCTTTGCGCTTTCGCGGTTCAATTGCTTTTCTTTGTGTCCTTCGTGTTCTTCGTGGTTCATAATTTTTCTTTGCGGCTCATAGTTTTTCATGCCGCTAGCGATGACTGCCAATTCTGAATAACTTCTCATCAATTTCTGAAAAAAACCTGTATTTCCCCCCATTTTCTGGGGGATACAATATCAGCGAATTCAGATAGTATCTTTCTGATAATGCTAAACAAAATTTCACAGGCAGACAGCGCGAAGCGTCACCCAAGACGAGTCGCAACGTAAGCCGACATTCAACGTCGCATGGGGCGTCCTACACGGCGCAGCATCCGGTGTGTTGGAGTGTCGGTTTTTTTCATGCCAAATCCGAACAATCATCATATTTTATACGGATACACACTTCACACATAATGAGGGAAGACTATGGCAACTCGTACCGCAGACCGGGTACAGCCCCAGAATGCACCAACTGCCGCGCCAGTGGTGGATAAGTGGCATACGCAATCACCGCAGCAAGTGGCACAAGCATTGACGGTAGACATCAGTGCTGGGCTAACTGAAGCGGAGGTGCAAGCACGCCTCAAGCAATATGGCGCGAATGAACTAGAAGAAAGAGGCGGGCGCACGCCATTAGATATTCTGCGCGAACAACTCCTCAATCCGTTGGTGCTGCTGCTGATTGGTGCGGCGGTTCTTTCCGGGATTTTGGGCAAGCTCGATAGTTTGATTGCCATCAGTGCCATTGTGGTGTTGAACGCGATTTTGGGCGTGGTGCAGGAATATCGCGCTGAACAAGCGATGGCGGCACTTAAGAAGATGGCAGCGCCGCTGGTGCGCGTCAAACGCAGCGGCAATGTGCAGGATGTGCCTGCCATAAATTTAGTACCGGGCGATGTGGTGATGTTGGAAGCGGGCAGCATTGTTCCCGCAGATGGGCGCTTAGTGGAAGCGGCTAATTTGCGCGTGGCAGAAGCCGCCCTCACAGGTGAATCGCAGCCTGTCGAAAAAGAACTCGATGCCATCAACGACCTAGATGCCCCCATCGGCGATAGACACAACATGGTCTACATGGGAACGTCCGTCACCTATGGACGTGGTTCAGCGGTGATTACTGGCACTGGCATGAAGACGCAGTTAGGGCGCATCGCAGAACTCATCCAGACGGTAGATGCCGATAAAACGCCGCTGCAACGCCGCTTAGATGAATTGGGCAAAGTGTTATTCGGCGCAGCCTTGGCAGTGATGGGCATTGCCTTCATCATCGGTTTGATTGCTGGCGTGCCGTTCATTCCCCCGGCAGATGACCCCCGTGCTGAATCGGTCTTATTGAATGCCGTCGCCATTGCGGTTGCCGTTGTGCCAGAAGGCTTGCCCGCCGTCGTGACGATTGCGCTGGCATTGGGCGCACGCCGCATGTTACGCCGCAACGCGCTCATCCGTAAATTAGCCGCGGTGGAAACGCTCGGCTCTGTGACCGTCATTTGCAGCGACAAAACCGGCACGCTGACCGAAAACAAAATGACCGTGACGCTGGTAGATGTCGCCGGAAGAACGGCTTCGCTCAAAGATGTCATCACCGAGCATGACTCGAAGCAAATTGTCCCCGTCATCCATAACGCGCAGTTGATTACGTTGTTCGGCAGCGCCTTATGCAGCGATGTGATTTTGCAACACGACGATAAAGGGGCGCAGCAATCCCTTGGCGACCCCACCGAAGTCGCGTTGGTGTTGGCAGCGGGTGGGCTGCACATGGTCAAAAATCATTTGGATGATGCTTTCCCCCGCCGGGGCGAAGTTCCTTTCGATAGTGACCGCAAACGCATGACGACTATCCATAATCCGGCAGAAGACATCGAACTGACGGACGAAGAACGCCACGCCATGAAAATGCTGGATGTGCCGAAAGACTCGTATGTGGCATTCAGCAAGGGTGCGGTAGACAGCTTGCTCACGGTCAGCGGGCATGTGTGGATGGAAGATAAAGTCGTGCCATTAAGCGATGACGTGCGCCGCCGCATCGAAGCCCAAAACAGCCAATTGGCAAAAGATGGGCTGCGCGTGTTGGGCTTGGCGTATCGCGTGCTGCCGGAATTGCCTGCCAAACCGAGTGTAGAAAATGTTGAACATGACCTGATTTTTGTGGGCATGGTCGGCATTATTGACCCGCCGCGCGGCGAAGTGCCTGCCGCAGTTGCCACCAGCAAAGAAGCTGGTATCCGCCCTATCATGATTACGGGCGACCACCCCATGACGGCGCTGGCGATTGCCAAACAAATCGGTATGGCAAAAGAAGGCGATACCGTTCTCACCGGGCATGATTTGAACAAGCTGGATGAGATGCAATTGCGCGAAGCGGTCAAAACAGTGTCGGTCTATGCCCGCGTTTCGCCCGAAAATAAACTGCAAATTGTGCAAGCGTTGCAGGCAAATGGCGAAGTCACTGCGATGACGGGCGATGGGGTCAATGATGCTCCGGCGCTCAAACGCAGCAATATCGGCGTAGCGATGGGTATCACCGGGACAGCGGTCAGCAAAGAAGCATCGGATACCGTGCTGCTGGATGATAACTTCGCCACCATCGTCAGCGCCGTCGAAGAAGGGCGCACGATTTACGATAATGTCCGCCGCTTCATTAAATATCTGCTGGCGAGCAACACCGGTGAATTGTTCGTTTTGTTGGCAGCGCAATTGGTCGCTGGGATGGGGTTGCCGCTGACGACGCTGCAAATCTTGTGGATGAACCTGATTACCGATGGCATTCCGGCGCTGGCATTGGGGGTCGAAAATCCTGAACGCGGCGCAATGAAACGCAAGCCGTATCTGCCGAATGAAAGCCTGTTTGGGCGCGGCTTGGGGCGGCACATTGTTATTGTCGGTTTGCTGATGGGCATCACCGGGTTGGTCTTGGGGATATGGGCGTTCAACAATTACAACGCCGAAGGCGCTCAAATCATGGGCGTCACCGTTGACCAATTTATCGCCGCCGAAAACAGCACTGTGCATATCACTGAAGCGGATAAAGTTGCCGCCGAAGCCACCCGCATCGGCATCACACCGGAACAATTGGTGCAAATCCATAATGGCGTGGCGACAGAAAATTATCATCAAAACACATGGAATACGATGGTCTTCATGTTCCTGACGTTGGCACAGATGGGTCATGCGCTGGGGCTGCGGTCACACACCGACTCGCTGTTCACGATGAAACCATTCAGCAATCGCCTGTTAATCGGCGCGGTGATTGTCACCATCATTTTGCAGATGATAGC
>JALHOR010000227.1 GCA_022842885.1 Anaerolineae bacterium | reverse complement strand
CGGCGGCAATTAAGTTACTTTCGTATTGGGTGGGATTGGTTAATTTCAGAATTTAGCCAAGGACGACCTTGGCCTCTTATCTCCACTCTTTATTCATGAAAAACGTTGGTTGATAAGAATAGCCAATAGCTAACAGCTAACAAAAGGAGTTCGTGAATGAAATGTCCTATTGATAACACCGATTTGATGATGACATCGCGGGAAGGCATCGAGATTGATTATTGCCCCAAATGTCGCGGCATCTGGTTGGATAGAGGCGAATTGGAAAAATTGATTGAGCGCAGCGCCCGCTACGAAGCCCAAGCCGCGCCACGTCCGGCACCGGCTGCCGATGTCCCGCCAGTCGCACCCGCACCGGTGGCACCTGCGCCACTGGCATCTGACCCGTATCGGCAGGCACCACCGCCATATGATGACAAACGCCTGTACGACGATGATTATCAGCCGAATCGTGACCCGCGTTATCGTTATGATGATGACGATGAATACTATCGTACTCACCCACATGGCAAAAAGAAAAAGGGCTTCTTGGGTGATTTGTTCGATATTTTTGATTAGGATGTAAATCGCTAGGGGGCGTAATGTCATACGCCCCACCCCAACTTATTGGCAATGCCGTTCAGTAGGCTTATTCCGGGAAAACGTTGTGCCATTTTGTAGTGAGAATTAGTCCGTCAACTTAAGTGAAGAAAAGGATAAAACACGATGAGTAGAAAATTTTCTGTAGACCAATGGCTTGATGATGTGGAATTTGTGGATGCCAAAGACCACAAACGCCGCCGCAAAGACCGCAGCAAAAGTGGCGAATTACCCACTACCACCGTGTGGGTATCGGATACGACTTGGGATGAAGCGGACGAAATAGACGAAGAACAATATCATCGCCGCCGCAAGACTCGGCGCGTGCGGCGGACAGTCGAGATGGATTATTAAAGCGGCGTCAACGTGGACAGCGTGATTGCCAACGGCAGGTGAATGCAAAATGTGGTGCCGTTGTTCAATTGGCTGTCCACCGTGATATGCCCACCATGCATTTCGACGGCTTGTTTGGTGATGCTTAAGCCTAATCCATTGCCGGGGATGCCCTGCGTATTATCCGCCCGATGAAACGGCTCGAACAGCCACAGCAAGTCATTGGCAGGAATGCCGATGCCTTCATCGCGGACACTTAATTGCCATTCATCGTCGCGCTGGCACAAACTCATCGTCACAGTTTGGGCTTGGGGTGAATACTTAATGGCATTCGAGATGAGATTGGTTAGCACTTGGCGCAGCAGACTTTTGTCTAAGGGCAATACCACTGCCTCTTGCTGCGAGGTGAATATGATGTGATGGGTCATGTTCAGTTGGCTGTGGAAATCTTCGATAATTTCTTGGCACAATGCCACCAAATCCACTTCGACCAATTTTATGGCGGTGCGCCCACTTCGCATTCGTTCCAAATCCAGCACATTCCCCACCAGTTCGGTCAGATAATGCACTTGCTCCACGATGATATTCAATCGGCGCGTTTGTTGTTCTTGCGAGAGTTTGTGCCGATAGCGTAAAATCGTCTCGGCTGATGACAAGATAATCGTCAGCGGCGTGCGAACCTCATGCGAAGCCGTTGAGACAAAACGCGATTTCATCTCATTCAGTTCTTTTTCGCGTTCCAACATTTGGAATAACGTCTGTTCAAATTTCTTGCGTTCCGTAATGTCACGGTTGACTGCCACAACACCTAACTCCGTGCCATCATCATCGCGCATCAACGTAACGGATGATAGAATATCAATTAGTGTGCCATCCTTGCGCTGCTGAACGACTTCATTATGCCACCATCCTTCCTCCATAAATTGCTGCAAGACTTGGGTATGGACTTCTTGGGAGGAATATTGGGTATGCAGGATGTCCGATACTAACCGCCCCAAAACTTCTTCCCGCCGCCAACCATAAATTGTTTCCGCTGCTGGATTCCAACTTTGGATACGAAACGCCATATCCGTCGCAATCACGGCATCATTCACATTTTCTTGCATACTGGCATGATAACGCAGTTGTTTTTCCTGTTCTTTGCGCTCGGTAATATCGCGCAAGGTACAGACCACCCCATCCACTTCGTAATCTATGCCTTTGATGTACCCAAAACTCAACTCTGCTGGAAAACACGACATATCTTGGCGGCATAACAACACTTCGATATTCTGCCCGCTGTGCGCTGCCAGCACGCTATGGATGGTCTCTTGGACTAGCGTCACCGACTCGGTATGGACAAGCGTGAGAATGGATTTGCCAAAATAGGCATCTATGCTGCAACGAAACAAGCGGTTAAACGCCGGGTTGGTTTGTTGAATGGATAAATCGGCGTGGACGAGTAAAACGCCATCAAAGCTGTTGTTCAACACCGCTTCGACCCGTTGTTTCGATTGATTTAATTCTGCAATGCGGGCGATAAGACGTTGTTCTAATGCTTCATACTTGTGCTGGAGTTGGGTTCGCAGGTTTTTCTGCTCGGTAATATCGCGCCCAACGCCTTGGATTTCGACCAAGTTACCATGGGCATCAAAGAAAGCGCAGTCCGTCCACTGCGTCCAACAGATAGTGCCATTCGGATAAATGGAACGATGTTCAGAGGTTTGGACGGGGTTCGCCGGGGTCAACAGCCGAATTTGGTTGGCAGCAAATTGGCGGTCAGCTTCTGAAATCATATCCAGAATATTCAAACCAATCATGGCATCAGCAGTGGTGCCATGACGTTGGGCATAGGCACGGTTGACGAACAACAATTTAAAATCGGGAGTGTAGCGGCAAATCATCTCAGTTTGGGCTTCAACAATTTGCTGATACTGCCCTTCATTGGAATGGAGTAGATTGGTATTACGCATTTTCTAAGTATTCCGTAGCTATAAGATAATCTATTTTATCTTAGTTTTACTATTTGTTGCCTTAAGTTCTGCCGGAGGAAAAATGGATTGCCCAAAAAGGGGTTAGGGCTTAAATTGAATCACGCCATATCTGCCCGTCACGCGCCAATTGTCGGTGTGGCGTTGGTCAAGTTGGGCGATTTTGTTCGCTGGCAAGCCCACCGCCGGGTCACTTTTGAGCGTGCGGAATGCCAGCAGCGGCGCGGGGAAATGCGCGGTCACTTCGGCAAAGGGGGTTTCTGGCGCATAAATCGTATCATAAATGGCTTTGCGATAATTGGCATCACCCTTGAGGATGACTAACCCGGCTTGTAGGAACATTGGCTCTAAACGCGGCGGCAAGTCGCTTAACCAGCGTGGGCTGTTCCAATAAAAATCGGGCGCGAGTCGTAATTGCCCATGCTCTAGCGCCGCTTGTAATCGCTGCCCTAGCTGCGAAGCGTGCGAATTATCAATATCATACTGCCCCTGTGCCAACCGCCCCAGCAACACATGGAAATCCGGCACGGTGGCATCGCTGACATACGTCGGATGCATTTTGAGATGCAGCACGATGGCGTTACCCAGCGTTAAAAATTTGTCTATCAAAATCAAATCCATCATCAATTCTGAGCCGAAGTTATCCGCAATGAGATGGACTATTCCGGTCATGTGTCCCAGATGGGCAATCACGGCTTTGCGGTCATCCACAAGCAAATCATCACCGGCAATATCTTGGGCGCTTTGCAACCCCGATGGATGACTTAAATCTATGCGATTGCCCCACAGTGCCTGTTCCATGAGATACGATAAATGGCGTGGTTCGGCTAAAACCGTCGCAACCAATTTCTGGAAAGCATCGCTCTCAATTTCGCGCAATTTCACAGGCAGATAGGGGTCAATGCCGTTATCAAAATAGCGCGTTGCCTGCAAAATCAGCCGGAAAAAATAATGCTCGGCAAAGTACCAATCGGTGTTGAGCCATGTATCCTCGTCATGCCCGATAAACTGTTCCGCCCACAAATCAGCATCGGGCGCGGGTAAGTTCAGCGGCACTAACGGCGCATTCTGGATGAGTGAATCATGCAAATCATCCAGCGCGGCATGAACCGTCGCATGAAAATGGGGGTTGGCACGCTGCACTTCACGGACGATGCGCGGCAAACGAGTGGTAAAAGTCTGGTGGCAAAAAGCATTGCTGCCATCGGTGCGAATAGGCTGAATGGGATGCACGGTGAAATGACTTTCGGGTGCGGGAAAATAATCTGTTATTCTACGATTTTCTGCGGCTCAAACAATGCGGTGATGGCTGCGATGCTCGGCAGCGCAGCGAGGGCTTTGGGCGTCACGCGCATGATGCCATGCTGCGCGGCGTATTCCATATCAGCAATGATTTCAATCAGTGCATCAGATTG
>JALHOR010000226.1 GCA_022842885.1 Anaerolineae bacterium | reverse complement strand
CCGAAGCCGCTTAAGGTCTTGGCAGCGATGCTCACGCGCTCATCGTGCGTCGGTGTGGCAATCAAAAAATGATAAGTGCAGAAGCGGACTGCCCGTTGCGCCACTTCATCGCCTTCGATGATGACATCAAAATGTTCCCAATAGGCTGCCCACGCGCCATCATGCGCGGTTTTGAGGGCGTCATAGCCCAAAGCAACCGCTTCGCGTAACGTTTCGGAGGCTTTTGCCGCCGGATGTTGCGTATCCCGCGTGGTATGCAGCGCCACCAATTTGGTCACGATGACTTTTTCGTTCTGCTCAACTTGCAGCGTATAACGATGGGCGGGAACACGCGGTTGTGTTACCTCTGCCCATGTGCCGCCTGCTTTATCCACGAGCAATTGCGATGCCATTGCCACACTATAGCCGCTTTGTTCGGTCACACCGCTAATGCTTAAAGTATCGCCCTGAACTGCACCATTGAGTTCGCGCCAGTGGTCAACGCCTTCGGGGTTCAAAATTGAGCCGTCTAACGCGCTGATAATGTCGAGCGTATGGGTGCCTTCGCTGAGGACTTGTACCAAGACGCGCAGCGCCAACACATGCTGATTCGCTAAACTAGCGAAGCGTTCAAATGCCAAGCGCAGGATAACGCGATTAGGACTCAGCCACAATACGCCGCGCCGCAGCGTTGCGGTTTGCATATCCAAAACGCGCTCATAGCCCAAAATGCGCCCTTCGTTTAAACGGCATTCCACGCCATCTATCCGAAATTTCAGGCTCAACCAATTGGGCATACTGACCAGTTCTGGCACCAATTGACCCGCTTTATGATTGAAGATGCCCGCTGCCAGCGTAGTCGAATCATCGCCGGGGTAGCCTTCTTCAAATGTGCCGCGCACGCCCACTAAGCCGTTCCCGATGGTATAGATGGTTTCGGCGTGGGGCATTCCTTGCGAGCGAAAGATTCTTTCCGTGAATTGCCATTGGCGTTGTTCGTAAGCGTTCATTCTCATCCCCTTTGTGGTGGGTTTACCTGTAAATCGCGTTGTTATGATGGCTATTGGCTTTTAGCAGTTAGCTCTTAGCTTATTGCTTTGCGCTTGGTTTATGTCGAGAATATATGTTTTTGTGGGGGAGGGTTACTAAACCCTCCCCTACAGTCATCTAATTTTTGCGTTCATGTCCAGATTAAGTGAAAAGTATTGGTAGGGGCGAGGCATGCCTCGCCCCTACGGAAAATTACCCGTTTTGAACTTGACCGAACTGTGCAACTTTTAACTTTTGACTTTCGTCTTTTAACTTATTTTAGACTGCTCGCCCGGACGACCAATTCCGGCTTTAACAGATGATGCGGCGTGAGAATGTCGCGCTCATCCAATTGCAGGAACAACATTTCCACCAATAATTCAGCCACAGCGGCAATCGGCTGCCGAACTGAAGTTAGCGCCGGATAACTAAATTCGGCGATAGGCGTATCATCAAACCCGGTGACGGCGACCTGACAACTGCTTTCTATGCGATAGCGCAGTACGCCTAATGCAATAACATCGCTCACACACACAATGGCTGTGGGCGGGGTTGGCAATGTCAAGAGGTGTTGCGCTGCATGATAACCGCTGGCGCTGTCATTCGTTGCCCGCATCACGTATTTGTCGGGCTGAGGCAGCCCGGCTCTTTCGGCAGTTTGCATATAGCCAAAATAGCGCCTATCGCCCGATACTGAGCCAATGGGCCAGCCAATAAACCCAATTTTTTCATGCCCTTGCTGAATCAAATGGTGGGTTGCTGCCGCTGTTCCGGCACTGCCATCCACATCCACCCATGCCACCAATTCATCAATCGGTGAATTGCTGCGCCCAAACGCCGCAAAGGGAATATTCGCATTGTAAAGGTACTCAAAACGCGGGTCATTCTGGCGCGTGTGCGACAAAATAAACCCATCCACGCGGCGGCTGTCTATCAAGGTGCGATACGGGTCTAGCCCGATTTCGGCATCGTTAGAAAAGAGCAGCAAATTTCGTCCCGATTGTTCGCATAACCGCAGCATCTCATACAAAAAATTATCCAGCACCGGGTTAAAGCGGTCACGGGTTTTATCCCACGCATAACCCACGACCCGCGCCTGATTATCGCGCAAGTTACGGGCATGGGCGCTGGGGGTATAATCTAAATCGGCAATCACATTCAGCACGCGCTGGCGCGTTTCATCGCTGATGTTGCCTTTGTTGTTTAGCACGAAGGATACGGTGGTGACGGAAACCCCCGCCGCCCTAGCGACTTCTTTGATAGATGGCATGAACTTATGTGACCCTGTTTTTATCTGACCCGTTGAATACGGTCTACGACGGCGACACCGCCAATTGCCGCTACCACGCCCCATGTCAGCAGCAGCAGTAGGGCAGGCAGCGAAATACTCACGACTGCGAGTATTATAATGGCAAAAAGCAGCAACAACGTAAAGAACGGGTTTAACAGCACCATCACCAACGCATTGCGCGTTGCCCCCCATAGGGTGGGTTGTGCCATCTCATAATAGATAAACCATGTATACAGCAGCACGCCTGCCCACACTAGCGTTGCGCCCCACCAACCTGCCCGCAGCAGAAATGTCAGCGGGTCATGCGCGTTGGTGTAGGTCGCCAAATTCGTAAAATTGATATAGGCGAACAGAGCATGCGCAGCGCCCCACGGCATTGCCCGCCACACATTCGCCCGGAAGGTCTGCCAGAACAAATCCAAATCCGCATCCCACGGTTGGGTACGGGCTGCCATTGCCACGCGGCATAACGCACTGTAGGCAGCAGGTGCGGTCACAATCGGCAATGACAGCGCCACAAACGCTACATTCGCCCAAATATAGGTATAGCCTTTGAGCCGCACATCATTCAGCGCAGCGAACAAGACTTTTAAGGCGGCAAGCATGGCATGTCCTAGCGATTGGCTATTAGAGCCTGTTTTAGATTTGTCATTTACCGCAATTTTGAACCACAGAGACACCGAGAACACTGAGATTTCACAGAGAGATAAAGCAAATTGGAAATGCGGGCGAACACACAGGTTCACCCCTACAAAATCTAATGTTGGCAACAGTGCCGCTAAATGCTTCGTTGGGTAGGGGAGGGTTTCTAAACCCTCCCACTACACCCAAGCAAAAGATTGACCACATAAAAGAGCTAATCGCATGTTCAAAACGAGTGATTTTCCGTAGGGACACGGCATGCCGTGTCCCTACAAATACGCACTTTTCATGCAATCTCGACATGCGCCAAATACTAAGAGCTAATGGCTAAAAGCTAACAGCTACTTCAACCCGCTATAGCTAATGCCTTCGACGAAGTACCGTTGGAACATAAAGAACACAATCGCCAGCGGCACAGTGGTAATGACCGCGCCTGCCAAGAACGTATTCCATTCCAGTGTATCGCCAAATTGCCCGCGCAGCAGCGCCAAGCCCAACGGCAAGTTATACAGTTCTGGCGAATTACCGACGATAATCAGCACATCCATGAAGTTGTTCCACATGCCCTGAAAACTGAAAATCGTCAGAGCCGTAAGTGCCGGAGTCGCCATCGGCAGCACGATTCTAAAGAAAATCGTCAACCGACTCGCACCGTCTACTTGCGCGGCTTCTTCAATTTCATCCGGGATGGCTTCAAAGAATTGCTTCATCAGGAACACGCCGAAAGCATCCGCACCGACGGCGATAATCACGCCTTGATATGTATTGAGCATGTTGAGTTCGCGCAAGATGATAAAGCGCGGAATCAGCAGCACTACACCGGGAATCATCATCGTGCCAAGCATGATAAAAAATAAGATGCGATTGCCCGGAAATTTTAAGCGTGCCAGCGCATAGCCTGCCATCGAGTCAAAAATCAGGCGTAAAATCGTCACGAATACGGCATAGATAATCGTATTGATGAACCAGCGTCCCAAGTTGAACTCGAAGACTTTGTTATAGCCTTCCAGCGCCGGGTTAAACGTGATGGGTCCCGTCGTTTCTTCTGCCGGACGCGAAATTCCGGCTTCGTTGCGGCATTCGACGCCAAACGGTGGCACGGGGATAAATGCCCCCGGCACTTGTTGAACAGCGGGCAAACATTTGAACGAATTGGCAACCGTCAGCACAAAGGGCATGGTTTCCAGCAGGGCGAACAGGATCAAAACAAAGACGCTGAAGCCCATCAAGGCATTGCCCGCCACTTTAGAGCGTTGTTTGGAAGCCGCTGAGGGCGCTTGCGTTATAGCAGTCATCAGATGGCTCCTTTAGTAACTCACACGCTCACGAGTAAAGACGCGCTGAATCATCGTGAATACGAAGATAATTGCAAACAAGACCAATGCCGTTGCTGCTGCCAACCCCATGCGCGAATTTTGGAAGCCATTTTGGTAGACGATGTAGGCGATGGTCACGGTTGTTTTGGCAGGTCCACCGCTGGAAATCACAAAAATCTGGTCAAACACTTGGAATGTGCCAATCAAGCCCAACGTCACCACAAAAAAGGTGGTGGGGGCAAGCAAGGGCAAAGTAATCTTCCTAAAGGTTTGCATGGCGCTGGCACCATCAATCTGTGCCGCTTCATATACTTGCGTGGGGATATTTTGCAGCGCCGCCAGATAAATGATCATCAATGTGCCGATAGTCGTCCACGTATTCAAAATCATAATGGTGAACATCGTCACGCTGGGACCACTGAGCCAATCCC
>JALHOR010000225.1 GCA_022842885.1 Anaerolineae bacterium | reverse complement strand
GTGCCGATTGTGGGGAGCATAGATAGCACCCGCGCTAACGATTTATTGCGGGCATTATTGGCTGGCGGCCGGCGGCATCGCGCTCGCGTTGTGATTTTGGATATTACGGGCGTGCCAATCGTAGATAGCGGCGTTGCCAATCATCTGAACAAAACGATGCAAGCGGCAAAACTCAAAGGGACACATACGATTATCACGGGCATATCCCAAGCCGTCGCCGAAACCATTGTGGATTTGGGCATTGATTGGTCTGGGATTGAGACCTTGCGTGATTTAGAGTCCGGGGTATTGTCTGCCTTGAAGATAGTCGGGCAAATGCCGCGCTCACGATGAAGCCAATACCAAAAGACCCAATCTATTGCCATGCTTTGTAACTACTCAGGTTGCCTTTAGCCCTCACCCTAAGTCCCTCTCCCGTAGGAGAGGGACTTTAACCACCACGTTGGTTCTTATCTCCCCTTCTCCTTTGGGAGAAGGGGCGGGGGATGAGGGCTGAGTAGTTACCATGCTTTTATCATGGCATAGCCATAACCCATCATGACCCTTTATGAACGCGCACAAATGCGTTATCATGAAGGGCATGTGTCTTTAATGAGGAGTATTGCCATAATGCCCCGCTTAAATCAAATCATCGCGGTTGAAAAAGGCATCAAAAGCCAAACCATGCGCGAACTGACCGATGCCCATCATTTGCTGCAAAAAGAGTCGCAACTTGCTGGCATCAGCCGCACTTATCGCCCCCGCGATGAAGACGGCGAACAATATCCGCCCGAATCAACGCGAGTCCAAGTGAAAACGCAGGATGTCATCCGGCGCACCACCGACCTGTTGACACGCCTGTTTGATGTGGTCGCCACCAAAGATTATGCCAATTGCGAAGCCAAAGCCGATGTTGTTGTCGCGGGCAATGTCTTGTTGGAAAAAGTACCCGTGTCGTATTTGCTGTTCTTAGAAAAACAATTGAACGATTTGCATACATTTGTGAAAAAGCTGCCCGTCTTGGACCCGTCAGAAACATGGTCATTCGATAACGCCAGCGATAGTTATGCCACCGAAGCTATCCAAACCATCAAGACCAAAAAAATCCCGCGTAACCATGTCAAAGCGGAAGCCACCGAAAATCATCCGGCACAAGTGGAAGTCTATTATGAAGATGTGGTGGTGGGCAATTGGCGCACCATCAAATATTCCGGGGCGCTGCCTGCTGCCCGCGTGAACGAATTGTTAGCACGGGTCGAACTGTTGCAAGAGGCGGTCAAATTCGCCTGCGAAGCAGCCAACAATTACGAAGTCAGCGACCAAAAAGTGGGCAAAACTATTTTTGATTTTCTATTCGCGTAACCCTTAGGGCTGGTAACAACACTCCATCCCCGTTGCCAGCCCTTGTGCGTTAATGCTTAATTTTTCTCACTTCTGCTGACCCGGATAACCGCCGCCAGCCGCTACTGTACCCCGTTCAGCGGCGACATGAGCAGCATAATTATCAGCGCGATAGGCAGCGATTGGGTCTACCGGCACGCCCATTTCGTCGCGGACTTGCATCAACAAGGGGCGCACATCGGTATCGAAAGCATCTACTAGCACCGCATGGGCGCCCAACACATCCCCGGCGGCTTGCAGCGCGTGCAGTTTGGCATAATTCACAATCAATGCTCGCGCATACGCTGTCTGGCAATTCAGGACGCTCAACAACATCGCTTCTAATTTGGGTTCGATATTGTGGCTCTGGTCAATCATGTAGGCGACATTTTGCGCTAACTCGCCAGCCCCCACTAATTCGGTATAAATTTCAAAGAGTTCAAACGGGTTATTCGTGCCGACAATCAAATCATCATCCGCATAGCGCCGCGCATTAAAATGAAAACCACCGAGTCTGCCTTCATCTAATAAGAACGCCACAATATGCGCGATGTTCGTGCCTTGTGCGTGATGCCCGGTGTCTACCAAGACTTCAGCGCGTTCCCCACACTTCAGCGCCATGGCATACGCCATACCCCAATCTGCCAAATCCGTATGATAAAAGGCGGGTTCAAAAAATTTGTATTCAATCAACATGCGCCCATTGGCAGGCAGATGCCCGTAGACAGTTTTGAGGGCGTGTTCCATCGCTTGTTTGCGCCGCCGGATGCTGTCTTGCCCGGCGTAATTCGTGCCATCAGCGAACCATAGGCTGAGTAACGAACTGCCCGTTTTGCCCATAATCTCGCAGCACTCTATCATGTGAGCGATAGCTTCTTCGCGCACTGCCGCCGACGGATGGCACATGCTGCCCAATTTGTACTGCTCATCTTGGAACACATTCGGGTTGACCGCGCCGATTTTGACGCCTTGTTCAGCCGCATATTGCGCCAAACCTGTCCAATCATCGGTTTTATCCCAAGGGATATGAATGGCTACGGAAGGGGCGATGCCGGTCAATTTGTGGATGTAGCCCGCATCTGCCAATTTTTCGTGGATATTGCGAGCCGCGCCTGCCCATGGAAACACTTTGAAGCGCGTGCCACTATTGCCATAGCCCCATGAAGGCGTCTCGATATGCTGCGCCTTGAGTTGAGCTTTCACCCTAGATACATCAATGCCGCTGCTCATTAATTTTTCTTCTAAGCGTTTATAATCCTCATGAAAAGACATGATTTAGCTCCTGTTCGTAAAAATCAATCTTATGCCATGACTATAACGAGAAGTGTGGACGAGAGCAACTGATGGGCTGCGGCATTAAATGATGAAACCCGGAAGATAACCCCTTCCGGGCTTCGGTTTTACCGCCCATTTGCGCGTGCCGACGACGTTTAAACCAGAGAATCAGTCTAAAAATTGCTGCTCTACTTTGAGCTACCGATCCATACAAAGGCATATGATAATTTTAACAGGCGCACTGCTGTTAAATGTGGATCGGACGGATTATGAATCCGCAACCTGCAATTCCCGTTCTCAAGTGCTTGATTCGGCTCTCGACGGTGAATGCTGAGACTGGAGCAATAAATTCAGGCTATTGTGGAACTGCCGCTGCCTCTGCTATTGGGCTACCCCACCGTAAAAAATCCAGTGCTGCAAGTAGTGGGGGCAGGAGTTGCACCTGCACTGACACGACATTCTTATTCCGTCAAAACGAGATTCAGCTTCAGCTTGCACTCCTATGACCCATTGTAAGCTGTTTTTTGGGGGATAGCAACGGGGAAACTATCAAGGGCAAATTCGTAACTACAACTTCGCAAGCATACCGAGTGCCGCAACCGCCAAAAAATAGTTCAAATAAAGGATAGAGCAAGGCAAAGCCGATGCCTTCAAATTTTCAAAAGACAAGACCAATTATAGCGGGGCGTAATGGTTCGCGCCCCCCAACATAGCCTCTGATTTAGCTGGCTTAACAGCCACCTATGTTCGATGTTAGCGATATTTTTGCCGCTGCTGCGCCACAAACTGTTCCAATTGGTCAAAATCTTCTAGCACCCACAACACTTTATGCATCTCGTGCGGGCTAGGCTTATAGTTGCCAATATCCGCCGGGTCAAACGGGCGGCGTTCCATCTTATCGCTAAATGCCAAATCCCATTCGGCATAGGATGACATCAAGCCTGTGCCAAACGCCTTCAATTCGCCGCGCTCTTTAATGAAGCCAAATTCAATCGTGTACCACCAAATGCTGCCCAATGCTGGACGCGCTTCTTGGGTGCATTCCAACATCAGATGAGCGTATTCCTGCGTCAAATCGGCATATCGCTGATGAATGTGCATCGGCAAATGCCCAAACGCATCATGAAAAATATCCGGCAATGGTGTGTAATCCAGCGTTTCGCGCTCGCGGATATACTCGGTAATCAAGAATTGGCGCTCACGTAAATGCTCGAACCATGTTTGCCCATCGCTGTACTGCACATCGGTACTGACCAATTCCCAGCTAATGCGCTCCTGAAACAACACATCCAGCGGCTCAAAATTGGGGATATACTGCGATGTTAGCCCCAAAATCTCATGCCCCTGCAAATACCAAGCGCACGCCCGCTGCTGCACCTTGGCAAATTGACGCTCAAATAAGATGCGCCATGTTTCATCGGCATGAGCATCAAAATGATAAAACGGTCTTTTTTCTTGAACGAACATGAGGATAACTCCTTTGACTATGGGCTGTTAGCGATTAGCTTTTAGCTATCAGCTTTTTACTTGGCGTATATTCAAAACAGGTGATTTTCGGACACGGCACGCCGTGTCCCTACAAATACGCACTTTTAACTTTCATCTTTTAACTCAACACCTAGCACTTTTACCTTTTCTACAGCCCATCTCCCGCCAGCCACGAGTCTTGATATTCTGGTTTTTCCAGTTCAAGTGCATCCATGACGATGTGCAGCGGATTAAAGGTATCCACCATCACGGCAAGTTCTTCGGTCTTTTCTTTGCCGATGCTGGCTTCGGTGGCGCCGGGTTGGGGCCCATGTGGCAAACCCGCCGGATGCAGCGTGATGTCATATTTTTCGATGCCACGCCGCGACATAAAATTGCCATCGCAATAATAAAGCACTTCATCGCTGTTGACGTTGGAATGGTTATACGGGGCGGGGATGCCGTCAGGATGATAATCGAACAAGCGCGGGACGAAACTGCACACCACAAAATTCCAGCCTTCAAATGTTTGATGCACGGGCGGCGGTTGATGAATGCGCCCGGTAATGGGTTCAAAATCGCGCACATTAAAAATCCAAGGATAC
>JALHOR010000224.1 GCA_022842885.1 Anaerolineae bacterium | reverse complement strand
GGCGCACAATGCCAATCATCTGGAATGCCGCACGGTTCACCGAGCGAATGAGCAAGGCGCTAAACAAGAAAATCAGCCCGCCGCCCAACAAAAAGCCGATGAACACGACCGGTTCGGCAATGTTGATGCCCGTGCCAAACACAGTATCTTCCAACGGAACGCCTAACCCAAGCTGCACCACGCGCGTATCCGTCAGGAATGAGCCGAACAACGAGACTGCCGCAATGACGGCAGAACCAATCGCCACGCCTTTGGTGATGGCTTTGGTGGTGTTACCAACAGCATCCAACTGATTCAGGATTTCGCCGCCTGCGCCGCCGCTTTCGCCCGCCAGTTCGGCGATGCCCTGCGCGTTATCGCTGATGGGACCAAAGGCATCCATCGAGACGTTGTTGCCCGTCAGCGTCAACATGCCGATACCGGTCATGGCGACGCCATACAACACCGCCGTAAAGGTATCTACTGTTTGGGTGACACCATCAATACCTGTGATAGGGAACACCCCGAAAATCAGCACACTCGCCAAGATACTGCTGGCAATCACCACAATGGCGGCAGTGCTGGATTCCATGCCGCTGGATAACCCGCTTAGAATGGTCGTCGCGGGACCCGTTTGGGTGTTACGAGCGATATTTTTCACCGGCTCGTGTTCAGTATCCGTAAAATATGCCGTGACTTTATCCAACGTAATCGCCAGCAAAATCCCGACAATCACGGCTGCCAGCGGTTGCCAAATGACGTTGCCACCCATGATGTTGGCTTCGCGCATGTAGAACACTGTAAAAATGGCGAACATCACCACGCTAATGACGGCGGCGCTGTAGAAACCGCGCGTGATGGCGCTGAGGGCATCTTTGCCGCTGGTGGATTTGACAAGATAGGTGCTGATAATCGAAGATACCACGCCGATACCGCGCACCACCAATGGGAACACAATCCACACAGGGGATTCCGTCACGGTTGCCACTGCCAAGCCCAAAATCAAGCCGGATACAATCGTGACTTCATAGCTTTCAAAGATGTCGGCTGCCATACCAGCGCAGTCCCCGACGTTATCCCCCACCAAGTCAGCAATGACGGCGGCGTTACGGGGGTCATCTTCGGGTAAACCGGCTTCCACCTTACCTACAAGGTCAGCACCGACATCTGCTGCTTTGGTGAAAATACCGCCGCCCACACGCATGAACAATGCCAATAACGTGCCGCCAAAGCCAAAGCCTAACAGCGCATCCGGTGAGGCAATGCCAAAAATGATGAAAATAATCGTCCCACCAAAAAGCCCTAAGCCATCGGTCAACATCCCGGTAATCGTGCCAGAGCGATAAGCAATCCGCAGCGCATCGGCATAGCCGCGTTTGGGGTCAACGGCGGCGGCGGCAACACGGACGTTACCTTGCACTGCCATGTTCATGCCCACAAAACCGACAGCCGCTGAAAAAACCGCGCCCATCAAAAATGCCCCCGCGCGCCCAAATGCAATATTGGTCGTGGCAGGTTGGCAAGCAGCTTTGCCTTTTAGCACGATTTGGGCTTCTTTATCATATACGCGGGCATTGGCTTCTTCCAATGTCAGCGTAGTACCAGCGGGCAGCGGATTCTCTGTTTCATATTCTTCACGGATGGTCTCTACCAATTCCGGGCAGAAATGTTCGATGGCATACGGCGTAGGATTGACGACTGCCACGCTTAACCCCAGCACCACCGTCAGCACCACAATCAAAACGGCGATAATCCGCAATTGGGAGCGCAAATAGGCATTTGCCCCAGTCCGAATATATCCCCACACTTCCTGCATTTTGGCAGAGCCTTTGCCCTCTGCCAGAATTTGCCGCGCCAGCAACCCGGCATACGCCAGCCCGGCAACCGCAATCCCCAACACAATGAAAATTAAAATATTCTCGGTACTATTGAGTGCACGCATGTTATACAAATCTCCAGAGTAAAAAACATTTAATACCATTTGATGAGAGGTTTAGCCAATCTTGACAATCTTTACCCCTTTTCAATTAGGTACAGCAACTAAATAGTGTAACGCAAACGCGCCAATATTCAATTCACATCATTGGTTAATTTGAGACTCATAAAAGTGCCGATGACTTTCTGCTCGTACACATATGGCATTATTTCGGCGAAATCTGCGTGGATTTTGTGCTTTGGCTCATGTTCAAAATAAGCGATTTTCCGTAGGGGCGAGGAATGCCTCACCCCTACAACGACACATTTTTCACACAAGCTGAACATGAAGATTATCATTTAGGGGTGCTGACTGCTTTTGCACTTGGCACAGAGCAAAAGGCTACCCACCAAAAGCACCTTAAAAGCCCATCGCCCGCCCAATAATTTCCTTCATGATTTCGTTGGTACCGCCATAAATGGACATCACGCGAGAATCCATGTAGGCTTTGGCAATCGGATATTCCAGCATATAGCCATACCCGCCGTGCAGTTGCAAGCATTGGTTAATCACGCGCTCTTGCATATCCGTCGCCCACCATTTCGCCATAGCAGCTTGTTCGGTGGTCAGGTTGCCGGCGTTGAGTTCGGTGATGCAGCGGTCAATGAATACGCGCCCGATGGTGACTTCGGTTTTCATCTCTGCCAGTTTAAAGCGGCTGTTCTGGAATTTGCCGATGGCACGCCCAAATGCTTCGCGTTCATTGCAATATTGAATGGTGATTTCCAGCGCCCGTTCTGCGCCCGATACTGCTGCAACGGCGATGCTCAAACGTTCTTGGGGCAATTGCTCCATCAGATAGATAAAGCCCATGCCTTCTGAGCCGACCAGATTCTCTTTCGGCACTTTGACATTTTCAAAGAATAATTCGGCGGTATCCTGCGCTTTTTGCCCAATTTTTTCTAGGTTGCGCCCGCGTGAGAAGCCTTCCATGTCGCGTTCAATCGCCAATAGGCTGATGCCGCTGTGTTTTTCTTCGGGCTTGGTTTTAACAACTGCCAGCACAAAATCAGCATTGATGCCATTGGTGATAAATGTTTTGCTGCCATTGACGGTGTAACACCCGTTGCCATCGTCAATCGCGCTTGTCCGCACGCTGGCTAAATCGCTGCCAGTATTCGGCTCAGTCATGGCAATGGCGGTAATTATTGCGCCAGAGACCATGCCGGGCAACCAGCGTTTTTTCTGGTCTTCCGTGCCATAACATAGGATGTACGGAATCACGATGTCATTATGCAGCCCAAAGCCGGGTCCACTCGCGCCCACGCGCACCAATTCTTCATCCAAAATCGTGTTATAACGAAAATCTTTGATGCCGCCGCCGCCATATTCTTCGGGAACATCCATGCCCAAAAAGCCCTGTTCGCCCGCTTTCAGCCACAATTCACGCGGGACGATGCGTTCTTTTTCCCAATGTTCATGATGAGGTGCAACTTCTTTTTCCATAAATTTACGGACGGCAGCGCGGAACATCTCGTGGTCTTTTTCAAAAATATTTCTGTCCATGGGGCAACATCCTCTAGCGACTCAAATTAATTTAACGATGATTCGATTATCGCTGTTTTGGGGGCGTGTGGCAAGTTAAGAATATCGAAGATTTATCGCGGGTGCGGTAGTTATGCCATCAGATGGCGCAGGAAAGCCTCAGGATTGTTCAAAAATGAGCGTGTGAGGCGCACATGCTCCAAATCGTCGTAAGCCACCGATTGGATTTTGCCGTCATCAAAGCTGTAAATGGTCGCGCCGGGATATGCCAGCAAAATCGGTGAATGCGTCGCAATGATAAATTGGGCATCTAACGCAATCATCTCTTTGAGCAATGCCAATAATGCCAATTGGCGGTTGGGCGAAAGTGGCGCTTCGGGTTCGTCCAATAGATATAAGCCACCGGGGACAAACCGCGCTTTGAACAATTTGAAATAACTTTCACCGTGCGATTGGGCATCTAAACCAGCGCCATACGAATCGTTTAAAGCGTGCAGTTCGCTGGCAAAAGGCACCTTCGCCAGATTGCGGGCGTAGGTATTACGATGAGCATACTCTTTATCCACTGCGGCTAAATCCGCTTGGAGATTTTCGCGCAGTTGTCCCATCCGTTTGGCAAACCCAAAAAAATCTTCCGAGCGCATGAAAAACCCGCGCCGCGTGCGTTTCGTCCATGCCCATTGTAAATGCTTGCTCAACTCACGGATGTCTTTCAGCGTCGAATCATGGTCAACGGTTTCGCTGCCGATGGTGGGCAGTTGTGCCGCGACTGCCATTATTTCTAACACAGTAGACTTGCCCGAACCGTTTTCACCTACAAAAAACGTCACATCATGCGGGAATGTCAGCGTCGTCAGCGATTGAATCACTGGAATATTGAATGGGAAATGTATTGGCAGGGTATCCGGGTGTTTGAGGGTGATCGATTGCAGATGAATCATCGGCAGCACGCACTATAATAATTAAACGTATGTTCTGTAGTGTATTCTAATCACGAATATTCTACAATGAGAAAAGCGGGGCTGATTCACAGAGGTTATGGATGGTCAAGAAACGTAAACTTTTCGAGAAAATACAAGCTGGCTCAAAAAATGTTCGCTTTGATGATTTTGTCGCACTCATTGAAGCATTTGGATTCACTTTATGGCGAATTAATGGTAGCCATCATATTTATAAACACCCGGCTGTACCGGAAGTGCTTTCTATCCAACCTTTGAAAACTGGTCAAACAAAACCTTATCAACTGCGCCAATTCCTTAAAATGGTTGAAGAGTATCA
>JALHOR010000223.1 GCA_022842885.1 Anaerolineae bacterium | reverse complement strand
TGGGAAGATGAAGTCGGTCAAATCTCTGCTGTCAATGTGATTGATGACAAGACCTATGAAATCGTCTTGAGCGAGATTAACTGCGCGGCATTGGGCGGTTTGCAGGGCATTCGCTTCTTGCCGGCTCACAAATATGCGGCTGATTTCAGCGATTTCATGGAGAGCGATTTCAATATGAATCCCGACATCAGCGGTGGACCGTACATTCTGGAAGAATGGGCGCCGGATGAATTCCAGCGTTTCCGTGCCAATGCCGATTTCTGGGGCGGCGCTCCGCAAATTCCGTTCCTGATTAACCGCGTCATCGGTGAACAGGCAGTGGCGTTGCAAGCCATCCAATCCGGCGAAATTGATTATACGTATTTCCAAGGCGACTTGTTTGAACAAATTGCCGATAAAGACGCACTGCAATTTGCGGCATTCCCGCAGGTGTCCGTCAATTTCTTGTCGCTCAACTGGGTAGACCCCAATAATCCGCAGCCCGCTTATGATGAAGCCGGCAATGCAATCGAACAAACACCGCACCCGTTGTTCTCCGATATTAAAGTGCGGCAGGCAGTGGCGCAGGGTTGGAACAAATTGGATGTGATTGAAACGCTCGGTGGTCCCGATGGTGGTACGCCGCTAGTGGGCGTGGTTGCGCCAGCGTTTGCGTGGGCATATAACAGTGATGTGCAAGTGTGGGCATATAACCCCGAAGCCTCGATGGCACTCTTGGACGAAGCGGGCTGGACGGACAGCGATGGCGACGGCGTGCGCGAATGCAATGGTTGCGCGACTGCCGAAGCTGGCACGAAATTGGCATTCACGTTGCGTTACAGCAACATCCTGCAATTGTTTGAAACAACGGCGCTCGTCGTGCAAGACCAACTGAACCAAATTGGGTTTGAAGTGACGTTGGAATTGGTCGAATGGTCGAACTATATTCCCGAAGTGTATTTGGGGCAAGTTCACGATGCAACGGCGATGAGCAACAGCACCGCCACTGACCCGAACACCTTCACGACATTGTTGCAGAGCAGCCAAGATTTGCCGGGCGCTGGCAACAACCTCACGTCGTACATCAATCCTGATGTAGACCAACTGATTGAAGATGCCCGTTCTGTCCCCGGCTGCGACCCCGCTGCCCGCGCTGAAATCTATTATCAGATTCAGCAGATTACACACGAAGATGTGGCGTATGACTGGACATTCGTGCCGAATATCTTCCACGTCGCCAACACCCGCGTGGGTGGGTTTGTACCGGGTCCGTCGTGGGTATTCTATGGTTACACCGCCCACGTCCACACATGGACACTGAGCGAATAGTTTTTCTCCTGACCCCACTCCACAAGAGTGGGGTCAACCTTTCTCCTAGCCGTCATCGGTTGAAAAATCATAATTCCAGTTCATCGAGTATCAAAAATGATATGACTTTAACTTGTTTGAGTCGAATATCATTCGTCAGAAAAGCATCGCATCCTGCTACTAATGCCGTTGCAATTTGTAATGCATCCGGTGTTTTTAAATTATATTGAGCGCGAAGTTCGGCAGCGCGCCGCGCAATTTGAGCCTCTACCGGCATCATGCGAAAGCCGACACTGTTTAACAAGATTTTTTCATAATCGTTGGCAAGTTGTAAATTGCCCTGTTTGATTGGGTGGGTTAATACTTCAGTGAGGGTAATCATAGTGCTGATGGCAATCATATTTCCATTGCTGATACGAGACAAAACTTCTGCCATCAATGGAAAATATTGCGGATGTTTTTCAACCAAATAAATGATAGGCGATGTATCAATGCCAATCCGCGTGACATTTTTAACGCATTCTGAATTTTCATGGGCGTTCATCCCACTCATCCCGAAGCTGATTCACATACGCCTGAGCATCTACCCCTTGCCAAATCTCAGCCCCTAAACCTGCTAGTTCTATTAAATCATGCTGTTTCGATGATATTACAGGTTCAGATAATGTATCCACAAGCACTTTAATCAGTTGTTGGCGCTCAAAAATGCTTAAAGTTCGCGCTTCTTGCACAATATCTTGCAATGTCATGTATCGACTCCTAAACCTATTTCTATTTTTATTATAGCAACCATTGGTTCAAAAGCCGATGCCCGACAAAACACAGGAACGGTGAAAATCACGCTGGGACACGGCATACCGTGTCCCTACGAAAATAGCCCCAAAAATCACCACTCCCGGATTGATAGCATTTTGAATCGCTCGCGGGCATCACACAAAAGAAACCGAAAACGGTGGGATTTAGGATTTTTGATAACGATTTTGCCGTTGAAAAACGGGGCAAAAGTCGCTGGATTGCATCGAAAACGCCTTCGAATCACGTTTTACGGCTTGGTGTCACGTTTTGAGATGGTCTGGAACGCGATGATAGAGGCATATAATGGGGAGGAAATGGCAGGGGCGAGGCATGCCTCGCCCCTACGAAAAATTTTACGGGTAGCGGCGCAATTTTACGCCGCAAGTGGCTTGCTTGCGGCGTTTTTCTTGTTTCAGCTACCCCACAAATGCCCAGTTAAATCCGGGAATAGTCAGCCGCACAGTACGTCCATCTGGCAACGTGAGATACAAATAGCCCGTTTCGCGTTCATACGTGCGCGTCATCTGCCATGTGGCGGTGTACCCTTGTTCGGCGACAGTCGCCCAACCCAAGCCATTCCGAATAGTGATGTCATTCTGCCACACATAACCAAACCCATTTATTGGGACAAATAAACCTGCGGGTGGCGTATCGGTGGGCGTGGCTGTGCCGCTGTTGTGCGTGGTTGGGGTATAGCTGCCATCATTAAAAAAGGCACTGATATACCGTGAGCCACCCCATTCGTACCACACCATGAAGCCGCGTTCAAACGATTGATATGCCGCGCTTTGGGTTGCCGCTGCCGCCGCCGCGCATTTGCCCGTTTGAATTGTCGGGTCATTGACAAAGAACGGTATCGCCGGGCAATTAATGACGACCGGAGTAGACTCTTTGTAAATTGTGACACCGGCGCTATCTTTCGCCCACAGCGTAAAAATATGGTCGCCGCGCACAAAATCGGGGAGTGTGAAGGTCGTCGTGCCTGCATTGACAGTCACCGACGTGACGGGCGTAATCGTCGGGCGATAGGTGCGCGGTATCCAAGTGATGCCCGCTTCGGTAAATGTGCCTTTGATGTCCCAACCTAAAGTCACGGTTTGCCCGGCAACAATCGGGCTGGGCGTCACGGTGAAACTGGTCAGCGTCAGCAGCGATTCCACCGGAATACTGACATTTTTATCTGCCCAATTTTGCTGCGTATCGGTGGCATAGATATTGAACAACAGCGGGCTGCCCCCAGTGAAAATATCGCGCACCAGTACAGTCATGGTACCGCTGGCGGGCTGATTATCGTAAGACTTGCTGCCCACGTTAATCACGACGCGGTTGCTGTTACGGACTTCCCAAGCGATGGTCACATTGCCATTCAGCGTCAACAGGGCGGGCGTGATATTTAATGTGACGATTTCTACCGGAGTCGGAATTTGCGCGTCGGCTGCTGCGGCGTATTTGACGAAGCCGTTTTGCTGTGTGCCACCATATTCAGAAATCCAGCCTTCTAGGGCGCTATCAGTATCTTTTACGCGCCATTGGCGTACCGTAACTTGCGGCGTGACATTGGGCGCGGTGATAACACAAACGGGACCTTCTAACACGGTGAATGTCTCATTCACTTTCAGGTTGCCAATCGGCGTATCATAGCGGCGTTTGGCGTTGTAGACGCTCAACGGTGCGCCTTGGCTGAAGCTCAGAATTTTGCCATTTTTGCCGACCGCTAATCCGTTGGTGGGCGGGAAGGGCGCACGATAACACGCATCGCCCGTGACTTCCATATCAAGATTGTTATTGACAACGGGCAGCGTGATTTGGCGCGTATCCAGCGTTGTGCCATTGCCCAAATCCACCAAGCGAAGTTGTAATTTGACTTGGGTTGCGGCGGTGTTGCCCCCCGGATTGAATAATTGCATCGTGCCGCTGCCGCTGGAAGGCACAATGAGTACCTGTCGCGGCAGTTCCGCATTACGGAAAGTGCCATCGGTCATGACTTGCTCAAACACCAAATTGCTATTCGCTGGACGATTATTCACGCTCCAATTGACGCCCACTAACGCGCCATGATTCAATTCGCTATTGCCAACGTTGGCGACGGCAGCGCCAAAACTAGCGATATAACTGCCGGGTTGGGGCGTGGTGGCTGGCACACTGCCATCTATGGGCAATGCCAAATCACGCTGGTCATAAATGCGCCCAAAAACGACATCTACTAACCGTACCCGCAACCGAATTTCAGCCGGAGTCGTGCCGGGGGTAGGGGTGATGGGCGCGACAACGCCTTTATCCGATGAATTCACCCAAGGCGATGTGCGCGGCAATTCGACATTCACCAAGCGACCATCCGGCATGACCTGTTCAAAAATCAAGTTAGCGGTCAACGGGCGATTGATGGCAGTCCAACTAACAGGAATACGGATAGTTCCATTTGCTAATTCCACGCGATTCACGGCACCGCTGAAACTGGTATTAAATGCCGTAATGGTAGGCATGGCGGCATTATTATTGCCACTGCCGCTGCCATTGGTGGTCATTGCCAGCGTGATTTCTTTGGTATCGTAAACGAACTGCGTCAAATAATTGACAAGCCGTACCCGCAGCCGAATCGTATTCGCGCCACCACTGGGCAAAATGGGCGCTGCAACGCCGTCACCGTTGGAATTGACCCAA
>JALHOR010000222.1 GCA_022842885.1 Anaerolineae bacterium | reverse complement strand
TTTTGGCGCGATAATCGGCAATGCCTTTCAGCAAAGAACGCATGATGTCGCGGGCGCGGGCGGTATCAATGCTGCCGATAAGGGGCAAGATGATGATGCCATCCAATAATGGGATAATCGGTGTCGAAAGTTCTTGCAAGGCTTGGCGTTGCCCTTCGATAATTTGCTGCTGAAAGGATTCGCGTTCTTCTTGGGCGTGTAGGAGTTCTTTCGTGCGTTCTTCGATGCGATTTTCCAATTCTAAGCGCAGCCGATAATTCGCCAAAATCGCCGCAGCGGTAGGCTGGATAGCGCGTAACACTGCCATCATCTCGATATTAAAATCTTGCGGTTCAATCCATGCAAATGTGATGACACCCTGATAACCAGTACCTGTTCGCAATACCATAATCAAAAATGCCGATACACCAAACGACGAGATGACTGCGCGGGCGTTATCATTCAAGCGATTATCGTCATGCAAGTTGCTAATCATCAGCGGTGAATCGGGGTTTTGCATCGCCAAATTCATATGTGGGTATTGGTATGTCTCAAATTGGGTGACGGGCAAACTATTTAATGGAATAGTATTGCCCAGATGGTCTTGCATGGCAACGATACGAGAGAGGTGTCCATCATTCTCCAGAAATGACAATGTGGGCATGACCGCCCCATGTTCGCGGGTTAATTCAGAAATTGCATTTAAAATATCCAATTCGGTGTTGGCTCGTGAGAGCGATTCATTAATTTGAGCAATTCGCATAGCACGCCGTTCTGCGGTTTCCAGTTCAGCGATGCGCGTTTCAATATTATTTAGTGTTACCATGGGGATCTACTTTCTCTAAGGTAATTACTCTACAGTAGGCGATATATTCTTAGGGTAAATGGAATTATTGCGATAAATCGTTAAGAAATCTATAGTTACAGGATTGTAACATTTTAGCATGGTATATAGATAACAAAAATGCTGCATCAGCCATTATTCAGTGCAGCATTTTGGATCATGATAAAGCCCATTTACAGCGATGTGATGGTCATGCCTAACCGATTTAAGGCAGTCATTAGCCCTGTTTGTAAATCGCGTTGAACTTCCAAAACGCTCCAATCAATCCCTAAATCCACAATCGTTTCGGCAATCGCATCGCTGACACCCGTGATAATCGTTTGGGTGCCTTTTAAACGTGCCGCTTGGATAGTTTTATTCAAATGATTAGCCACCCCGCTATCTACCACCGGCACGCCAGTGATGTCCAAAATGACAATTTTGGCGCGATAATCGGCAATGCCTTGGAGCAACGCTCGCATAATATCACGGGCACGGGCGGTATCAATGGTGCCAATGAGAGGCACAATAATGATACCATCTAACAACGGGATAATGGGGGTGGACAGTTCTTTTAAAGCCTCGCGTTGAGCATCAATGATATGTTGTTGTAATCGCTGCTGTTCTGCCTCGGCTTGTTTACGGGCGGCAATACTGCGGGTGACAGCGCCGATATGCGTCATCACGCCGGTGTTATTCATAATCGGGAAGGCGCTAAAGCTGATGGGATAGACACTACCATCTTCACATTTTTGCAGGGTTTCGCCTTCAACAGTTTTTCCTTGCATAATTTGCTCAATAAATGCGCCTAAACGGGGCAGTTCTGACTCAGGATACATATCCGCGATTTTTTTGCCGATGATTTTCTGCTCTGTCGGGTCGTATTTGCGTTCTTTATAAAAGGCGGGATTGGCGTACAGCAGAGTGCCTTCAGCATCAGACATGACAATGCCTTCGCTGGCATTTTCGATTAGTTTTTGGAAGATGGATAACGTTTCGGCTGTACTCTGTTCAGCACCATTGGTTTGGGCGGATAGGGGAATTTGTACGGGTGAGATGTTGGAAATAACCTCAGACATAGTCTATTAAGTTCCTTTCGAGGATAAAAAATGAAAAACTAATGGAATCTTATAATCAATAGCTGACATACACCGTTAAGGTTTTGGGTTCGGCGGTTTGTGCCAAAAACTAGGAAGCGTTATCAGGCTGATGAAGGAGCGAAACACGAGGGGATAGCTAAGTGGGCAACCTGCCAAAAGCGCATTGCCCACTCGATTTTTATAGTAGGGGGAATATCGGGTATTTTTATTCTTCCAGCGTGCTAATATCGCCTTCGGGCAAGCCTTGGGCGCGGGCTTTTAGGACGCGGCGCATGATTTTTCCGCTGCGGGTTTTGGGTAAATTCGGCACAAATTCTATTTTTTCCGGTACAGCGATGGGTCCCACTTCATGCCGGATATGGGCTTTGAGTTCATCGGAGAGTGCTAAACTGCCACTAAAGCCGGCGCGTAAAATGCAGTAGGCGTAAATGACGCTGCCTTTGACTTCATCTGGCACGGCGATCACCGCCGATTCAGCGACGGCAGGATGACTGACCAAGCCCGATTCAACTTCGGCAGTTCCCAAGCGATAGCCGCTGACTTTAATCACATCGTCATTGCGCCCAATAATCCAGAAATATCCATCGGCATCTTTGCGGGCGCTATCCCCAGTCAGATACCAACCTTGTTTGCTGTAGCGCGTCCAATATTGATTCAGGAAACGCTGGTCATCTTTATATACCGTGCGGAGCATGGCGGGCCAAGGACCCTGAATCACGAGATTGCCTTCTTCGCCTGCTGCACACGAATTGCCATCATCGTCTACCACATCTACTTTGATGCCGGGGAAGGGGCGAGTGGCGCTGCCGGGTTTTAAGCCAACGGTGGGCAGTGGCGTAATCATGAAGCCGCCTGTTTCGGTTTGCCACCATGTATCAATCACCGGGCATTTGTCTTTGCCAATGACATGATGATACCAGCGCCATGCTTCCGGGTTAATGGGTTCGCCCACCGTGCCAAGCAAGCGCAAACTGCTCAAATCATGGCGTCCGGGCCAGGCTTCGCCAAAGCGCATCAACCCGCGAATTGCCGTTGGCGCGGTGTATAAAATCGTCACGCCATATTCTTCGACAATGCGCCACCATCTATCCGGGTAGGGGAAGTTGGGCGCACCTTCGTAGATGATGCTGGTTGCCCCCAAAATCAGCGGCGCGTACACAATATAACTATGTCCGGTAATCCAGCCGGGGTCAGCGGCGCACCACCAGCGGTCTTCGTCTTTTAGGTCAAACGCCCATTGCAGTGTCGTCGAAGTATAGACCTGATAACCGCCGTGCGTGTGTAAAATGCCTTTGGGTTTGCCGGTGGTGCCACTGGTATACAGGATAAACAGCGGGTCTTCCGAATCCATGACTTCAGTTTCGGCTTTGGTGCTGGCAATCGGCAGCGACATCAATTCGTGATACCAATAATCGCGCCCTTGTTCCATGTTGATGTCTTGTCCAGTGCGTTTGACGACAATCACGCGGTCAACCACTGGCGAGCGATGAATCGCTTCATCCACAACTTGTTTGAGGGGAACAATTTTGCCGCGTAGCCACGCACCATCGCAGGTAATCAACAGGCGGCTTTGAGCATCTTCAATGCGATCGGCAAGCGCCTGTTCGCTGAAGCCGCCATACACAACGCTGTGAGGTGCGCCGATTTTGGCACATGCCAGCATCGCAATTGGCAATTCTAAAATGCGCCCCATATAAATCGTGACGCGATCGCCTTTTTTGACGCCCATGCTGCGGAGGACATTGGCAAATTTATTGACTTCTTGCCACAAGCGCCAATACGACATGCTGACTTTATCGCCGTTTTCGCCTTCCCAGATGAAGGCGAGTTTGTTGCGCCGCCACGTTTTGACATGCCGATCCAGCGCATTTAACACAATATTGGTTTTACCGCCGACAAACCACTTGTAAAAAGGGGCATTACTAGCATCTAATACTTTATCCCAGCGCCGGAACCAATCCAGCGTCTTTGCCCGCTTCGCCCAGAAAGCCTCAATATCCTGCATCGCTTCCTGATAAACCGCGTCATAATCTTTAATTACAGCGTGTCTGACAATATCTTTGGATGGGTGATACCATTCAGTCGCTGCCGGCACAAATGCGTCGTCCGCCATGCGAAACAACTCCTTTGAATAATTTTTTGGTCAAAAAGGTGAACTCTACGGCACATTATAGGGCGCAGCGGGGGGAAAATCAAAAAAAGAGGGGAGTATCCCCTCACGAAAATTCTATTCGCTGGTTATATAAACACTTTTGCCAGTTCGTAATACAATGGCAGACCAATGATGAGATTAAAGGGAAATGTGAGTACCAGCGATGCGGTTAATGCCGGGGTGATGTCCACATCGGGAATATTGGCTTCGACCACTGCCGGGGCAGTGATATACGAGGCGCTGGCAGCCAATGTCGCCATCACGGTGGCACCGCCCACCGATAACCCCGCCATGCTGCTGAGGACAAGGGTGAGAATGCCATGCAGCGGCGGCATAACAAAACTGAATAACAGCAGCGGTAGCCCCATTTTACGCAAATAATTCAGGCGGCTACCTACGCGCTGCCCCATTTCTAGCAAGAATAATGTCAAAAAGCCGGGGAATAATTCCACAAAAAAGGGTTTGACTTGTTGATAGCCGGGTTCGCCAGAAATGAAACCGATGATGATGCCGCCCCCCAATAAACAAAAATCCTTTACCGGTGAGTGCCGATTGCAAGATAGTTCCAACTTTTTGCCCCTGCGTGCCTAAAACCCGTCCGGCAATCATGAGACCAACGATGACGGCAGGCAGTTCCATGATGACATACATCGTCGGCATGTAACCTTCAAAAGGTTCCCCAATTTCGTTCAAAAAGGTGACACAGGCACTCAGCGTAATGGCAGAGACTGAACCATAATGAATAGCGATGCTAATGGCATTGGTGGCGTCCAACCGCCCAAAGCGGTGTAACAGCCAATATGACCAGATTGGAATTGCCATGCCCACCAGCACTGCGACCACCACCGCGCCGCCAAAATTCGCCGTTGGGAAACGGGCTAAAT
>JALHOR010000221.1 GCA_022842885.1 Anaerolineae bacterium | reverse complement strand
ACTGAATTATTTTCCAAGCCTTTGGCGCGTGCTGTGCGGATAAAATCCTGTTCCAGCACTTCTAATAATTCAGTCCGGGTGAAGCGCGAGACAAACGCAATCGTATTGAGCGACAGCACAAACACGGGCATGATGGCATGGCTAATCAGTTCAAAAATATTGCCTTCGCCCCGGCTGCTAATTTTTCGCATCCCACTCATCGGCAGTATATCCAGCGTGATGCTAAAAATGAGAATCAAGATAAACCCTAGCCAAAACTGCGGAACGGCATTGCCAATCACGCTGAGGATACGCACCAACTGGTCAACCCAACTGCCATGATAGACCGCCGCCAGCACCCCAAATAAAATACCCACGCCATAACCGATGATGAGCGAACTAACGGCTAAAATTAAGGTTGCCGACACTCGTTCCATGATTAAATCGAGTACGGGGCGGCGATGTTTGAGCGAATTGCCTAGGTCGCCGCGTAAAAAGCCACGCCTTTCGCCCACTGTGTCATCGGTGCCATCGCCATTGGCATCATACTGTGTCCAATCATTGCCGATGAGCCAATAGACATATTGCAAAATCGGCGGCTTATCCAGCCCAAGCTGCCGCCGCATTTTATCGGCGGTGCTGGTATCGGCAGAGCGCGGATTAAACGTAATCAGGCTGATGGGGTCGCCGGGGGCATACAGCATGAGCAGAAATGCAAATAAAGTGATGCCAAAAAAGGTTGGGACGGCTTGTAACAACCGCCGCAAAATATATTGAGTCATGGATTGCCTTTAACGAGCCTATTTTGTGCGTCATTGTAACGCACCTTGATGTGAATTTCTTCAAGAAAATGATTTTTGGGGCAAGATGATGATGGGGAGCGCCCAGCGGCACTCCCTTACACGTCGCAAATTTACTGCGTTATAGCTCTATCGGCAAATTTTATCTAACTTAGGTGGCTGATGAGCGTGTTGGTGGTGGCAATCACGGGCATCCCACGATGGGCGGCAGATAAGCGGATAGCATCCCACAACCGCGCCATGCGTAAACCGACTTCCGGCGGGCAAGGATTTTGAATGTCGCCTGACCGCACTGCCAAAAATTGTTCCCATGCGCCTTGCATCGGCGGCACATCTACGGGCGTAAACTCGGTTTCGCCATGTTTCATGATAGATAGGCGTTCCCCCCATTGCCCGGTATCAATAATGGCTTGGGTTGTGAACACGCGCAAATACGAAGTACACGACGGAATAGCATCACCACAGGCGTTAATTGTCACCAATGCGCCCGATACCGTCCGCGCCATGACGGAGGCTAAAATATCTACGGGCGTTCCGCGATTATCGAACCATGCCGCCACTTGTTCAAAATCTTCACCAACCAAATCACTCAGCGTATTGAGCATATGAGCGCCCGTATCAAACAGGAAACCGCCACCTGCCAACGGTGGGTCTTGTCGCCAAGTGTTGACGGTCAGACTTTTCCAATTTTGCCACACATTGCCACTAATCGTCAGCAATTCCCCCACTTCGCCAGAGCGCAGCAGCGCCGAAGCATAGCGAATTTGCGGGGATAACCCACCTTGGAACGCCACCACCAATAACTTGCCGGTTTTATCCCGAATATCTATCAGGCTGAGGGCTTCTTCGGCATTCAAGACCATGGGTTTTTCCAACAGCACATCCAATCCGGCTTCTAGGCAGGCTTTGGTCTGGTCATGATGATAGGCGTGCGGCGTGATGATGAAAGCGGCATCCAATTTCCCGGCGTAAGTGTGCAGTAATGTCGCCAAGTCCGGTTCATTGGGGGGTACGGGGGTTTTTAACGCTTTAAATTTTTCAGCGGTCAATTGATATTGTTCAGCCGACGGTTCACACAAGACCGTAATTTCGGTATTCAGTTCTACCATGCGCGGCAGATGATGCCGGAACATGCCGCCTGCGCCGATGATTGCCGTTCTAACCGGGTTTGCCATAACGTGTCCTTACATAAGTCAAAATTAATCCGCTTGATTCTATGCCGGAATTGCTAGGAAAAAAGAGGTAACTGGCATCGCCCGAAAATTCGCAATTTGCGCTTAAATCTTGTATTGTAAACCCATTCCAAAATGGTTTTGCTGCGCCCACTTGATGAAGGATTGATGGCATGACGGAATTATTTTTATCTGGGGTTGCGACGCCGCACGGTACGACAATCCCGGTGTTACAAAAAAATGATGCTCTTTTCCAACTGGATACAACGGCACTGCCGTCGCTGGATGCGCTGCTGCGGCAAACACGCGCGGCTGACCTGCTGGCGACATTGGAGGCTGCTATCGGCGCTCCACTGCCAGCAGATACACCGCTAACGCTGAAAGGGCTGCTGAATCATCAGCCAATTTGGGCAGCGGGCGTCACCTATAAAACCAGCGAAGAAGCCCGTGAACGCGAATCCCACAACAGCACGATTTATACCCGCGTCTATTCCGCAGAACGCCCAGAATTGTTCTGGAAATCAGTAGGGTATGAAGCCGTCAGCAGCGGCGATAATGTTGGCATTCGCTATGATGCCACTTGGTCAGTGCCAGAACCGGAACTCACGGTGGTGTTTAATGCTCATCACGAAGTCATTGGTTTCACGATTGGCAATGATATGAGTTCGCGCGATATTGAAGGCAGCAATCCGTTGTATCTGCCGCAAGCCAAAGTTTATGATGCAGCGTGTGCCTTGGGTCCCAAAATTTGGTTACAACCCAACGCGGATAACTTCCCGGTGCTAGATATTCAGATTGCGATTGTTCGCGCTGGCGCAACGGTCTTCGCTGGCACGACCAGCAGTTCACGGTTAAAACGCACTTTGCCGGAGTTAGCCGATTATCTGGGGCGCTGCAAACACTTTCCGTATGGCGTGTTGCTGATGACCGGTACGGGCGTGGTGCCAGCCGATGATTTTACGCTGGCAGCCGGCGATGTAGTAAGCATCACCATCGAGCCATTGGGGACATTGATGAACACTGTGCAAATCGTAGGGGGACAATAATCGTGGCAATTACCGGACATCACCTTATCGCAGGTCAATGGTTACGGGCGAATATGCCCTCTTTTAGCAGCATCGCCCCGCGCAATAAGACGCAAGGCGCGATTATTTTTGCCGAAGCCACCGAAACCGAAATTCATGCTGCGGTGGCGGGTGCGGTAGCGGCGTTCAACCTGACGCGCACGTATCCGGCGGCGACCCGCGCCTTGTTGCTGGATACAATTGCTGCCGAAATCGAAGCATTGGGCGATGAACTGCTGCAAGTTTGTGACCATGAAACAGGCTTGGGACTGCCGCGCCTCACCGGAGAACGCGGACGCACTTGCAATCAATTACGCGCTTTTGCTACGCATATCCGCGAAGGGTCATTTGTGCAGGCAATTATTGATACAGCACTCCCAGACCGCCAACCTGCGCCACGCCCGGATATTCGCCGCATGGTCATTCCCATTGGGGTGGTCGCTGTTTTTACCCCGAATAATTTTCCGTTGGCGTTTGGTGTTGCGGGTGGGGATACGGCTTCGGCATTGGCGGCGGGCTGCCCGGTCATTGCCAAAGGGCATCCCAGCCATCCGGCAACATCGGAAATGGTGGCAAAAGCGATTCATACCGCCCTCAAAAAATGTCATTTTCCCGAAGGTTTTTTCTCATTGGTGCAAGGGGCTAGCATCAGCGTTGGGCAAACCTTGATTCAACATTCAGCACTCGCGGCGGTGGGCTTTACGGGGTCTTTGCGCGGCGGACGGGCTATTTTTGATGCTGCCGCTGCCCGCCCCAAACCGATACCTGTTTATGCCGAGATGGGCAGCATTAACCCGATGGTTATTCTGCCAGACGCCATAGCAACACGCGGCGATGCCCTCGTGCGTGATATTGCGGGTTCGGTGACGCAGGGTTCGGGGCAATTTTGTACCAATCCCGGTCTCATGCTGCTGCTTGATACGCCCGAATCGCGCCAGTTGATTCAGAATGTGGCGACAACGATGCAAGCCCAAGCGCCCAGTTTATTGCTGAATGCGGCGGTAGAAAATGGCTTGGTGCAGCGCGTCCAGCACACAGCAAGCAAAGCCACTGTGACCTTAGTTACCGGGGGCGAAGTCGTGAGCGAAAATGGCTTCTGTTATGCCAATACTGTGCTGCAAACCAACGCCGCCGATTTTTTGGCAGACCCCGACTTGCAGGAAGAACACTTTGGACCCGTGACGTTGTTTGTCCTGTGCGAATCAATAGCACAGATGAAGATGGTACTTCAGAGTTTACAGGGTCAGTTGACAGCGACGGTTCATGCCAGCGATGCCGAACACGATTTAGCAGGCGAACTGCTGGACATACTGCGCGACATCACCGGGCGTTTAATCCTAAATGGCGTCCCGACGGGGGTGGAAGTGGTTCATGCCATGCAGCACGGCGGTCCCTATCCAGCGACGACTATGCCCAATTCAACATCCGTTGGCATGACCGCCATTCAACGTTGGTTACGCCCGGTGGCATACCAAAACATGCCCGATGCCTTGCTGCCGGATGCGCTCAAAAATGCCAATCCGTTAGCCATTTGGCGCATCGTCAACAACGAAACGACGCGGGCAGCACTGGCTTAAGCGTGAGCCGATGAACAAGTGCTTTGTAACTGCTCAGGTTGTTTTTAGCCCTCACCCTAAATCCCGGAGCGTTGTCGCAAGGTTCGCCTCCCACAGGAGAGGGACTTTAATCCGCATGTTGGGTCTTATCTCCCCTTCTCCTTGGGGAGAAGAAGGGGCGGGGGGATGAGGGCTGAGTCGTTACCAAAATTTAGGAAAATTATCTTGGCGTCCTTTGCGTCTTGGCGGTTTAATCGCTTTTCTTCGTGACTTGGTGGTTCATAACGTTTTTCTCGGTGCGCTCGGTGGTTCAAATAGTTTTGCGGTTCATTTCAAAATTTTACCCAACTGCTCATACACCATCGCGGCATAATGCGCGGCGGCAGCATCATTA
>JALHOR010000220.1 GCA_022842885.1 Anaerolineae bacterium | reverse complement strand
AATCCCAAACCATTGCCTGTGTCTTTGCCAGAGGTAAATGGCTCGAAAATTTTATCAATAATTTCGGGCGGAATGCCAATGCCGTTATCTTTAAAACGCACAACAACCCGATTGTCCTGTACCAAAGATTGAATAGTTAAAACACCGCCGCGTTTCATGGCATCTTTGGCATTTAACATCAAATTCAAAAAGACTTGTTCCAATTGGTCACGGTTGCCATAAATAACCGGATGCGGGTCGAGGTCTGTTTGCAGGGTAATGCCGTCTTGCTGGAAATATTTTTGGCTGAGGGCAATCACATTTTCCAACACGACCACCAATTGCAATTGTTCCACATCAGGTTGGGCTTCGCTTTGTTTGCGCGTAAATTGCAGCAGTCGATCCACTGTGCGGCTAATGCGGCGGGCGCTGTGTAACATCTCTTGAATATCGCGGGGGTCTATGGCACTCCCGGTCTGAATATCTTCCGACATCGATTCCAACAGCAGCAAGATGGGATTCAAGGGGTTGTTGATTTCATGGGCAATCCCGCGTGCAAAACGTCCCACCGACGCCAGTTTTTCGGAACGCAGCAGCATATTTTGGGTGGAACGTAGTTCTTCTGTCCGTTCCTCCACCATTTGTTCCAAATTTTCGGCGTACTGTACTTGAAATTCATACAATTCTGCATTGCGAAGTGCCAATGCCGCTTGTTGGCTGATACCCGTAAAAATTTGCTGATGATAATCATCATACGTGGTTTGTGATAACAGCAGCAAAATCCCCAACTGCCGATTGCTTTGTGCCAGCATCATTGCCATGCCGCTGCTAAAACCCGGTATAGGCGAGTCATTATCATTTGACCACAGCAAATTACCGGCATTATCGCGCACTTCTTCCAACAATCGGCTTGAATCCAGCATCAAATCGCTGGCTTCGCCGCTGCGCCAATTGGCAAGATGACCAGAGACCGCGCCATGTTCATCCAAACTGATAATGACCGATGCATCGCCCGGCAGTAAATCAAGCAGCAAATACAACAACAAATGGTGCAAATCGTCCACTTGTAAATGATGATTCAATTCGCTGGCAACCCGCAGCAGGGCTTCCATATCGCGGGTGCGCCGCTGCAAGGTTTGGCGCAGATGATACGATTCAATTTTGCTGCGAGCGCGTGCCAATAATTCCCGCGATTCAATGGGTTTGGTCATGAAATCATCAGCACCCAGATTCAACCCCTGCTCAATATCCGATGGGTCATCTAAGGCAGTGATAAGAATAGCCGGAATATCTGCTGTACGAGGTTGCTGGCGTAAAATGGTTAGCACATCAAAACCACTTTTGCCCGGCATCATAACATCAAGCAGAATCAAATCTGGCAGCAATTTTTGAGCTTGCAGAATCGCCTCATCACCATTATTCACACAGGTAACCCGGTAATGATGATTGGACAACAAACGGGTGAGCATCTCAGCGGCGGGAAGATGGTCTTCAACAATCAATACCATCGGTGCTTCAAAGGTATCAGTCATAGGATTTCGAACCTGTTGCTGCGGAATATGTATCATGAAACTGCTCGTGTTTTTCGCTATAATGGTTATGCTGACTCTATTTTAGCGTTAAATTGAGATAACATTCATGAAGAAATCTAGCCAAGACAATATCGCCGAATATCGGCGTTCAATTCTAATGGGTGCAGCAGCGGGTTTCCTGCTGGCGCTGGCATTCACAGCGGGTCTGCTCGCCCGCGATTTGTTTATGGGAGAAACCGGGCGGGTACAAGCCAGCGATGCCGTTGGATACCAATTGCTTGATGAAGTGCAACTGCTGATTGACCGCGTTTATTTGCGTGACCAACCGGATTATACCTTACGTCAGTATGGTGCGATTCGCGGGATGCTACAAGCTTTGGGCGATAAAAACACATTTTTTATCGAACCTCCCGTGACCCAAAGCGAAGCCGATACCTTGGCAGGGACATATGGCGGTATTGGGGTGCTGCTTAAACGCAATGAAAAAAGTGAGTTCGTGCTGTATCCTTATCCTGATAGTCCGGCTGCCATCGCAGGTATTGCCAATGGGGATACATTAGTCCAAATCAATGGCGTGGCAGTATCGGTCAGTGACCCACAAGACGCCATTGACCAGCAGATGCGCGGGGAAGTCAAACCCGGCAGCGGCGTGGAAATTACGGTACTAAAGCTAGATGCGAGTGAATTAACCGTATTTATCGAATTCGCCGTGATTAATGTTCCCTCTGTCGTTTGGCGTATCCTGCCGGAAGATACCCGTGTGGGTTATATTCAGATTTTGCGTTTTACGAGTCGCACACCGGAAGAACTTACCACTGCGATTCGTGACCTTCAGGCACAGTCAGTTCAGGCATTGGCGCTGGATTTACGCAACAACACGGGTGGTCTCCTTGATGAATCGGTGGAAACTGCCGGATTATTTTTAGATGGCGGTGTTATCACATACGAAGTGAGCCAAAAAGGCGAGAAAGTGTTTGAAGCCCCTATGGGCGGTATCGCTGCCAATTTGCCCTTGGTGATTTTGGTGAACCAGAATACTGCTAGCGCCTCAGAGTTGGTAGCGGGGGCATTGCGTGACCGGGAACGTGGGATTCTGGTGGGGCAAAAAACCTATGGCAAAGGCACGGTGCAGCAAATTTTTGTGTTATCGGATGGCTCATCTATCCATGTGACATCGGCAGAATGGTTCACCCCGAATCGCACGCCGTTAGATGGCACAGGTTTGATTCCTGATATTGAGATGATACCCGACGATACGGGACGTGATATTGAAATCGGTGAGGCGCTGCGTTATTTGCAAGGGCTTCTGGACAATAATGAAAGTAACAACTCATGAGTGCGGGACGTAAAATTATCTCACGCAATCGGCAAGCATCGCACGATTATTCGCTGCTAACGACGTATGATGCTGGCATTGTGTTGATGGGGTCGGAGATTAAATCTATCCGCGAAAATCGGATTAATTTGCGCGATGGCTTTGTGCAGGAAAGAGGCGGTGAACTATGGCTGATGAATGTGCATGTTTCGCCGTATGATAAAGCCCCCATCTTTGGACATGCTGACCCGGTGCGTCCGCGTAAACTGCTGCTGCATCGGCGCGAAATCAACCAAATTATCAGCAAAATCCGTGAAAAAGGCTACACTGTCGTACCCATCGTAGTCTATTTGGAGCGCGGCAAAGCCAAAATCGAAATTGCGCTAGCACAAGGCAAAAAACAATACGATAAACGCGCCGATATTGCCAAACGTGATTCTGACCGGCAAATCAGCCGCGCCCTGAAAGGCGAATTGTGAATCCTGAAAAATTTCCCGATTCGATTCGGGGCATTAACAAACTCCCTGACGACGAAAAATTGGCAATTTACAGCACCCTCATCCCGGAATGGGTGTTTACCGATTTTGGCATAGATCCGGTGACGCACATTTATGAGGGGCATCAGGTGATTCATTTGGTGGGGCATCCGGGCAGCCGCGCCATGGAACTGAGCGTTCAACGCGATACCACTGACCGCGACCCGTTGTTTTATATCAACATAGCGGACACATTTAATAATCAACTGTTGGTGTTGTTGGTGGTCGTCAATGACCCGAATTCGCCACGCTTTAATATTGATGTGGATAAGCAAGGCAATCCTACTAATTTCGGCACCACAGGGCGCAATATTCCGGCAGAACGGGCGGCAATGAACGCTGGGCTTGCGCCGGGGCAAGTGCGGCAAGGCTTACGTGCGTTCAAACGCAGCGTCCCTATTTTTGAAGACTTTATTCGCCGCATGGGGCATGATATGTTTTTTATCGAGCCGTTAGCATATCATAATGCGATTGTATTTGAGCGATATGGGTTTAGTTATTTGCGTGGCTTGCAAGAGATGAAACGGATTCATCAAGAATTTCAGCCCGGTGGGGAGTTTTACCAACGGCTAACGCCGGATAATCCATTTCGTCAACCAGATGCTTGGCAAACCGTGCGTAAACGCGCTTGGGCAATTCATGATGGTATTTTAGGGCATCCTTTCACCGGTTTTCAGATGTATAAACGTATTGGGATAGATGCTGGTGTGAATTCTTTTCCAGATTTCCGCTGGTAACGCCATTGGTTTTGCACCGCGTGACTTTCTATGGCTTCCACGCAGCGTCGCCCACCGATTATCACCCTAATTAGCGTTGAAACAGCGTTAGATAGCTTGCTTTATACCACGAGCGATACTTCTGCTGCTGCGAGTTTGCATTATTTGGCACTGGTGGATTATTTCTTGGAACATCCAGAACGCCCACCTGCTGAACCCCTGCGCCAGTATGCTTTACGCTGTATTTTGCAAGACATCATCTTAAAAGAATTGACGCGCCAACGGCATATTTTGGGATTGCCAGCGCCACAACCCACGTCTTCACTGCCCGCAGCCCAACAAGCATTAGTGGCGGATAGCCAACAAAACTCGCCCGAATTGATGGCGTGGAGTTTGTTATATTATCGGTATGTGCGGGTGGAACTCAATTTATCGCAAGACGCCATCAGCACTTTAACGGCAATCCACCCCAGAACGTTGCTGCGTTATAAAAAACATGCCATAGAGCGCCTGACTGATTTGCTCATCACGTCGGAATGGGAAATTCGCGCTCAACATCGCCAGCGCCGTTTGTTATCCCGCTTACCTAGAGTAGATGACCAACTCTTGATAGGGCGTGCGGCTGAATTAAATCGAATTCGCCAAATTGTGGCAACCCATGCGCGTCCAAACATTTTTATCACCGGACAAACTGGTGTTGGTAAATCCGCATTGCTGCGCCAAAGCATCGTTGAGCTTATCAAAACCAATGAAATTGATGAGCTTATCTGGTTAGAAAATCCGGTTTCTGTCGCTATGATTATGCGCGAACTTGACTATCGCTTAGTTCCGGCACGTTCCAAAAATAACACGGTACGCGATATGCTGCTCACCTATCAGGTGATGATTGTGCTGGATGACATGAGTGAATTGGTCAATACG
>JALHOR010000219.1 GCA_022842885.1 Anaerolineae bacterium | reverse complement strand
GTGCGCTCACGTTTCCCGCAGTTAGAGCCGATGTTGGCGCAGGAAATTACGGCGTTCATGCAAGAAATGCGCCGTTTGGAATTATTCAAAGCGCCGGGTGTTGCCGAAACGATAGATTGGACAGCCGCCCTCATCGCGCTTGACCGCCGCGCCTTATCGCTGGATGTGATTGGCGATACGGTAGGGGTGATTCTCAAATATCAAGATGATATTGAAAAACTCACGCCGGAAACGTTGCAGGCACTTTATGACCGTGCCAAAGTGCAGGCGCAGGCAGCAAGGTAGATTATTGTGAGCAAACGAGAAAAACGTCGGCGTAGAATTGCCCAGAATCCAATTAATGTTCGCTTTGAAGAATTACAACAAGTTTTAGCTGATTATGGTTTTGTTCTAAAACGGAGTCGCGGTAGCCATCACTCGTTTACGGTCATCATTGATGGCAATAAAGAATTACTTGTTGTACCCTATAAAAAACGGGTGAATCCGATTTATGTGAATCAAGCCCTTGAATTAATTAATCGTATTGTTGCTGAACAAGGTCTTGATGATAAAGAAGACGACGATAACGCTGATGAAGCACAAGATGAGGTTCATGATGATAAGTAAAACACTCGACTATTATCTTTCTCTACCCTATCCCATTCAACTCATCCCGGATATTAATGGAACATGGTTTGCGGCTATCCCTTTACTAAAAGGTTGTATGACCCAAGGCGACTCACGCGATGAGGCGCTGGAAATGTTGGATGAGGCAAAAATGCTCTGGCTGGAAACAGCATTGGAGGAAAATATAGTTATCCCTGAGCCTGAACCATTGAAGCTCATCGCCATTGATTAAAGTTGAAAACTCACGCCGAAAACGTTGCAGGCAGCAAAATAGATTATTTTGAGGCATTTCTATGAAATTTTTCCAACCCATCTATCGTTTTCTGTTTCGCCGCAAGCGCAAACATCATACGGATGATAGCGCCAGCTATGTCACTGCCGGGATGCTGACGTTTCGTGTGTCATCCGATATTCAGGATGTTTTCGATAGGGAGCAGCATCAGCGGATATATTGTTCGCCCATTTTCGGGCATATTTCATTCGTTCAGCGGGATTAATCGTCAGGCAAAGTATCATGCGGCGCATAAAAATAAGTTTGTTTTTGAGCCTATGTATAGCGACAATTTATGCGGGTATCGTCTACGCCCAAAATACCTATACCCCCGCGACGTTTACCAGCGGCGCGATGATTGGCAATTGCCCGATTTTCCCGGCAGATAACGCTTGGAACTGGAATATCACCGATGCACCGGTGCATCCCAATTCGGATAATTTTATTGCCAGTATCTTGTCTTCCGGCGATGAATATTTGCACGCGGATTTTGGCTCTAATTTGGAATATGGCATTCCGTATGTGGTGGTTGACGCTGACCAAGCGTTTGTTCCTATCACGTTTACGGCGTATGGCGATGAAAGTGACCCCGGTCCCTACCCGATTCCGGCAGATGCCCCAATCGAAGCAGGTGGCGACCAGCATGTGTTGGTGGTAGATGCTGATAATTGCAAATTGTATGAATTGTATCGTGCTGAATTTAATGGCACAGGTTGGAATGCTGAATCGGGTGCAGTGTTTGATTTGCTCTCGAATCGGTTGCGTCCGGTGGGCTGGACTTCTGCCGATGCTGCTGGCTTGCCTATTTTGCCCGGTTTGGTGCGCTATGATGAAGTTGAAAGCGGCGTGATTCGCCATGCACTACGTTTCACAGTCAGCCAATCGCAGCGGGCATATATCCTACCAGCAACACATTTTGCTTCGGATAGCGATGACCCCAATTTGCCACCGATGGGCTTACGGCTGCGCTTGCGTGCTGATTATGATATTTCGGGTTATACCGGGCAAGCGCGAGTGATTTTAGAGGCACTCAAAACTTATGGCATGATCGTTGCGGATAATGGCAGCGATTGGTTCATCAGCGGTGCCACCGATGCACGCTGGAATGATGATGATTTGAACCAACTGAAGCAAGTCCCCGGCAGCGCCTTTGAAGCAATTTTTACGGGAGAATCAATGAGTAACTGAGCCGTGAAAACTCAACATTCAAAAACTTCTTATCGCATTAAAATGAGCCTATGATAAGAGGAGAGGAAAACGATGATACCCAAGGTTGAGCCAACCAATATCACAAGCATCGTGCAACGCCCCCTGTGTGAAATGCATGTGTTAGATACCGGGGTGGTGGAATTCGTGATGAAAGAATCATCGCGGGCAGCCGTGGATGATTTGATGAGCCTGATGGAAGAATTGACGCATTTGCCCATCATGCAGCGGACACCGGCTACCTTATTAGATAGCCGCGTGGGCGTACAGCCTCTAAATTATATCATGTCTCGCATGAGCCAATTTGCGAAAAAGTACCCATCACGGGAAACAGGCAAACTTGCTATGATTTTGCCGCCAAACCCATTGTTAAACGCCATCAATGCCATGACACGCGGCTTATTCCCGCGTCTTGGCGTCCGTATTTTTACACCAGAGCAATACAATGACGCCATCGAATGGCTTACGCTACACCCCAAAAAATCATAAACACTATGGCGAATACGACTCCGAATCAAAAATCCCCTGCTCGATTTGAACTGGGGATTTTTTGGATTTGCAATGTCTTCGTGGCTTAGGTGATACGGTTGTAAAATTCAACCACCAACTGAATATTGACTGGCACTTGGACTTCACCGGCTTCAGGAACACGCAGCATAGTAATTTTGCGATTGTTCTTTTCAACGCTCAGATAGGGCGGATAAGCACTAATCTGGTCAACCCATTCGGTGATATGCACGTTGCGTTTCATCTTTTCGCTGAGGGTGATGACATCCCCCGCTTTCAGCAAATAAGACGGTAAATCCAAGCGTTCATCGTTCACCATCACATGCCCATGCACTACCAACTGCCGTGCCGCCCAAATGGTGGCTGCCAAGCCCGATTTATAGACAATATTATCGAGGCGGCGTTCCAACAAGATAAGCAGATTCCCGCCCGTGGGACCCGGAATACGCAGCGCCGTCTTGTAATAATTGCGTAGCTGGCGTTCCCGAATATTATACAAAAACGCGAGCTTTTGTTTTTCATCTAACTGAGTGCCATAGTTGCTGCGCCGTCCACCCCGGAAGGATTTTTCTTTACCATGTTCACCGGGGGGATAACCGCGCTTATCCAAAATCCGCGCATATTTAGGGCGCGGCACCAGCAGTTCGCCAAAACGCCGCTGGATTTTTGCTTTAGGTCCGTGAAGCGATGCCATTAATTCAACCTCATAAACGTCTGCAACCGGGGCAGCCGAGACCCGGTATATGTGCGAAAGTGATTGTAACGGAATAACAGCTTATTATACGATTTTGCCAGCAGAATGACAGGGGGAAAAGCGGCGCTGTCCTAGTTTGTTGATATTGACAATGCAAGCTAGACAAGTTAGCCAAAACATAGATTACTCCAAACCACTGATTTGCCATACCCGAATCGCATCCGAACGAAAACCGCCTGCCAAAAATTGACCATCCGGCGACCATGCTAGTGTTGTCATATAACCTCCATAAGGAATACTGGCAACAGGTGCAAAGGCAGTATCGTAAAGGGTCAGCATACTGTCAGTAGCAATAGCCATCCACTGCCCATCAGGACTTAATGCGACCATGCCGCGTAGCTGTGAATCGCGGCTCTTGAGCAATTGCCCGGTGGTACTATCATAAAAAGTGATTGTTTCACCCACTATCAATATTTCTTGGCTATTCGGATGCCAGATGATTGCACCATCATCAGCGATAGTACTCACTTGTTCACCCGTCAGCGTATTCCAAATGGAGATAACAGATTCATTCTGAAATATATTCGTCGTGGCGATTTTTGTACCATCGGGACTCCATATTGCCTCCGAGAGCGATGTTTCAAAACTGACCTGAATTGCCTGCGTTGCCATATCCACAATATCCACTGTTGTGATAATTGATTCATCACGGACAGGGGCAAAGCGGGCAAAGCGTGTGAAATCGGGGGATGGTTCACCACTGGTTACAATAACATTAAAATCATCGCGCTGGCGTGCCGAAAAATACAAAGTTTCATTTTTTGTGCCGGTTGCCGGTTGATAACGGTTTATCCCATAAAAGTTATAAAAATCGAGCCATAGATCAGAAACTGTGTAAATGCCGGTCTCTTGCCAGAATACTTTTGACGGGGTAACGCCATACTGGTCTGCCTGTTCTTCGTAAGTCAGCCAATCATCATTGACCCATGCGGGTTCAGCAGGCGCACCTGCGAGAATGGCGGCAATATCCCACATTTGTAACGGGTAATCCGGTGTGCCAGAATCTGCTGCTGCTAATTGTTTGCTATCAGGACTCCATGCCAGCGATTCGTTGAATACCATCGGTTTTTCATATTTAACATCCAGAATTTCACCCGTATGAGCATCCAATGTAATCTTATAACCTCTGGACTCGGCGACGATTTGCCCATTCTCCCACCGTACCTCATCCAACTGCTGCCAAAACTGCCGGATGAAGCGTTCTGGCTCAATCGCATAATCAGCAGAAGGGATGTAAAGAGAGAAAAGTTTTGTCGGTGGTTCGCCGATAATCATATTTGGGTCATGGTCTGCCCAAAGAACCAATTCATGAAGATTGCGAAAATCTGGATTCCATAGCTTCACCACCGATGTGATATGCGATGGCAGGGCATAATCAGGAAGTCCTTCAAGTCGTATGGCAATCCATCCAACATCTGCATTCCAAATATACACGCCGTCGGTAATGAACAAGCCGTCAGGACTCCATTTAAAATAGCTAGAGAAGACTTGTAAACTATTTTCTAGCACCACCAATAGTTCGCCTGTTTTGCCATCAAAAACGCCAAAAACAGCATAGCCATTCCCTGTTACTACTTCATATTTGGCAACATATTTTGTTTTATCAGGACTCCATACCAATTCATCAGCAGGTTCATGGATAAACAATGTGTTGCCTGTTATGGGGTCAAGCACTTCTCCCAAACGAATCAAACGACTGCTATCC
>JALHOR010000218.1:1676-5120 GCA_022842885.1 Anaerolineae bacterium | reverse complement strand
GCGGTCAACACGGCAGCGGTTTGTTGTTGGGCAGTGTCGGCGCTGTTGTCGTTATAGTCCACGCGGACAATTTCCAAGCCACGATCAGCGGCAGCATTTTTGCAGCCTTCTTCGCGTTGGTCAGTCGTGCTAATGCCGGGGCGCACGTTTTGGATGTAAATTTTCGCGCCTTCGCCTAATGCATCAGCCAGAGCCGAGCAAGCAATGTAACCGCCTTGAACGTTATCCGAGCCGATGTAGCTCAACGGGAAGGTGACTTCGCCGCCTGCATAATCGCCATCACCAATGAAGGTGTCTACCGTGATAACCGGGATACCTGCATCATTGGCTTCTTGCAAAACGGGGATAGATTGTTCTTTATCATTGGGGGCAGTCACGAGCGCACCAATATCGCCGCGAGCAACCAAGGCTTCCACGATGGGCGCAGAAACGGTCACATCAAAGCGTTCTGGGTCTTGCTGAATGACGGTGATGCCAAAACGGGCAGCAGCGGCATTCACACCACGCGACATCGTGATATAGAACGGGTCGGGGTTCACACCCGGTACGAAACCGAGATTGAAGCTGGCATCCAAACGCGCTGCCGGGTCAGAGACGCCGCTGGTATAAATGAAGCGCGACACAGCGGGGTCATCTACATTATCAGCGGTGATAACGGCATAACCCGTGGGGATGCGTTTGGGAATGCTCTGGAAACCATCCAGATACGCCGTCGCCAATGCCACGCCCAAATAACCCATGTCAGACGGTTTCTGAGCGATGACCAACGAGACCGTGCCTTCGCGCAAGTAACCAATATTTTCTTCGCTGGCGTCAAACAATGCCACTTGGATTGCGCCTTGTAATCCGGCGTTCTGGATAGCGGCACCTGCGCCCAACGCCCCGAAGGTGTTGGTAGCGAACATGCCTGTGATGTCGGGGTTGGCAGTCAACACGGCGGCAGTCTGCTGTTGGGCAGTGTCGGCGCTGTTGTCGTTATAGTCTACGCGGACAACTTCTAAACCGCGTTCAGCGGCAGCATTCTTGCAGCCTTCTTCGCGTTGGTCAGTCGTGCTAATGCCGGGGCGCACGTTCTGGATGTAAATTTTTGCGCCTTCGCCTAATGCATCTGCCAAAGCCGAGCAAGCAATGAAGCCGCCCTGCACGTTATCCGAGCCGATGTAGCTCAACGGGAAGGTGACTTCGCCGCCTGCATAATCGCCATCACCAATGAAGGTATCTACGGTGATAACCGGAATACCTGCATCGTGGGCTTCTTGCAGAACGGGGATAGATTGTTCTTTGTCATTGGGCGCAGTCACGAGCGCATCAATATCGCCACGCGCAATCAACGCTTCAATAATCGGCGCAGAAACGGTCACATCAAAGCGTTCCGGGTCTTGTTGAATCACGGTCACACCCATGTCGGAAGCGGCTTGGTTCACGCCCGCGCTCATGGTGATATAGAACGGGTCGGGGTTCACGCCCGGCACAAAGGCAATCGTATAATTCATGTCGTCTTGCGCGATGACCGAGGTCATGGTCATCAGCAAGCCAACCAACACCAATACCGCGACAAATCTTTTGAACATAATATTTTCCTCTAGGCTAGAATGGTTAATAAACAACATTAGCTGGACGCACAATGATTTATCGTATACACCTCCTTATAAATATACTTTGATAACTACTCCGCCCTCACCCTAAATCCCTCTCCCACAGGCGAGGGACTTATTTCCCCTCTCCCTTTGGGAGAGGGGGTAGAGGGTGAGGGCAATCTGTGAGCAGTTACATATTTTGATAACGCTTTTTATCTCGCCTGTCGTATCATGCTTGACAGGCAAGCCAGTTGATTTAAACGCGCACGACTTCGATAGATAATGCCTCTAATTTTTGTACGGCGGCATCACCCAAATCACCATCGGTAATCAATATATCAATACTATCCATTGGCACGACTTGCAACGCCTGACGTTTGCCATATTTACTGCTGTCACTTATCAGGACAACTTTTTCGGCACGTTGCGTAATTTTGCGTTTGACTTCGACTTCCAGAATGTTGGCATTGGTTACGCCATATTCCACTGAAAAGCCAGTCGTTGCCAAAAAGACGGTATCAGCATTAATCGTATCCAAAAAACTCAACGCCTGCGGACCCACCATCGTCATGTTATAAGCACGTACCATGCCCCCCGGCATCAACACTTCCACATTGGGCAACCGCGCCGCCAATGCCGACACCTGAAAACTATGGGTCACGACTTGGACATAATCCAAATTGGGAGAAAGATTATTGATAAGTTCAATAGTGGTCGTCCCAGAATCAACGAGAATAGTCTGTTCGGATTTAACCATTTGGGCGGCACGCGCCCCGATGCGCCGTTTGCTTTCGGCATTGAGTTGGGTGCGTTCATCTAAGAGGAGCTTGCCATCGCTGGCAGCCCGCCGCACGACAGCCCCACCATGCACAATTTCTAAGACGCCTTGTGTTTCCAATTCGCGTAAATCCGCCCGAATCGTCCCTGGGGATACTTTGAGTAATTCACGCAATGCGCTGTTCCGCACCACCCCCTCCCGTTCCAAAATTTCTAGGATGAGGGTTTGCCGTTCAGTCGAAAATAAAGGCAGAGAGGACATAAAATTTATTGGATACTTTGATAATGTCTATTTGCACCTATCGTAAAACGTTTATTGCGTTTCGTCAAGTTTTTTTGCGTTTTATTGTCACTTTTTGCTAAATTGGGGTGGCGGGTAATGAAGGTGGGGGAAGTATTGATTGGCGTAGTAAGAAATTAAATCGGCAATATATTTTGGATTTGGCACGCCAAACCCCTACAAAAACGGCAGAATGTAGGGGCATGACGGGTCATGGCCAATTTGAAATTTACCGAATTAAATTTTTAACTTGCCTCAGGCGCTTATCTGCTATTTGCTATGCGCCCGATGATAAGCACGCTGCACATGGTCAAGCAGGCGTTGATTGACTTGCGCGGCATCGTTAATTTCAACCATGTGGGTGAGGTTGGGCATCGCCCCTAAACTTTTCGCTTTTTGAGTGTACTCATCAAAGGGCAAATCGCCCAAATCCAAGCCGACGCGAATCAGTTGTTTCGTCAGCGTGGCGCACGCAAAACAGCGTTTGCCCTCAATCGAGACATAGGCTTTGGTGGGGATAAACTCCGCTTCGGGCAGCACCGCACCGATTTGGTTTTGCAGCGTATCATATAACAGGCGCAGGTGGTCTTTACCCGCAAAAATATTCGTCCACAAGCGGTCATAATCAAATACAGGCTGACCATCATTCAAATAAATGCCGGAAATAAAATTGGCTTGCATATGATTCAAGTTGTGCTGCGTTTTTAACCAATTGAGGATGGTATTGGGCTTTTTCTCCAAGCCGGAAGCAGCCACCACTGCCAGCCATTCGGCTAACTCTCTGCCGGTTTTTTCTTTTGCTGTTGCCAT
>JALHOR010000218.1:0-1666 GCA_022842885.1 Anaerolineae bacterium | reverse complement strand
GGTGTTCTCCTGAAAAGATTGGATATAACTTATTTCAAAAATCCATGATGCAGGGTCGAGGCATGCCTCGACCCTACCCAAAAATCGAATTTTGAAATAAATAACTGTTTGATACCCTCACTCTAGCACTTAAAGTCCACTTTAAGTCAAGCCCTCTGGTGGAACATTTTTGCTATTGGGCATGACAATATCCAATTCAAATTGCAGGGCATCACACGCCAAACCATCTTCCAGCAAATGTTTCATTTCGGTAGCGCGTTCAATGAGCGCGTTGACTTCGTGTAATTTGCGGTGTGCCAAATTGCGCCAGCGGTCTGCCAAACTGGTGTTATCCAGCGGCTGCCCATAGAGCAGTTCGCGGATTTCTTCCAGCGAAAAGTTGACATCTTTCGCCAGCTTAATCACCGCCAATATCGGCAAAATATCCGGCGAATAACAACGGCGTCCGCTTTGACGGCGCGGCGCTGGCAGTAACCCAATGCTCTCATAATAGCGCAAGGTCGAAGGTTCAACGCCAGCACTAGAGGCAACTTCCCCAATGGTTAATGCAGAAGTTTGAATAGCAATCATGGTTCTACCTACTGCTTATTGTTTTGAGATTGCTGATATAAAATTGGATACTTTTCATTGGCTGTGTGAAGATTCTGGCAACGCACCTTTTGATTAAATATGTAACCATTCTATCCAGAGCAAGGTGGTAATGAGCAAGGCGGCAATGCAATTTATATTATCTCACGATTTTTAATATTAGGGGAAATTAAATCAAAGTGTTGTTTAATAGTTTTTGATAACATAAACATTGATTCCAATGTTAGATTATCGAGTGGTGGCGTTTGGTTTTGAAGTCTTATTTTTAACATATCGCTGATCGAATTCTCCATCTGAACAAAATACCAGCTATAACTCGCCAAAAAAGTTAAATAGTCCGCTTCGCTCTTATTTAGATTAGGATGGTAAATATCTTGTCCTAAATCCGAAAAAATCTTTTTACGCGCTTCTATGCTGCTAATTATCATATACAAGTGTTGCTCTATTGTTTTACGTAAAATAGATAACAATTCACTTGTCTCATAGTCTACACGACTATTACGAGTCTGTATCCTCTGAATCAACATTACACATTCGCCTTGAGCTATGCTACCTAGATGCCGTCCAAACATGGTCAAATTAGCTAAAAATTCTTGTTGAGATTCATCCAAATATTGATCGGCATCAAGATTGGAGCTAGGTATCATAGATATTATCCTTTATTATGGAACTAAACAGATTTCCGCATGTTTTACTTCACTATATTCTTCCGCCCCGAACAATGTATCCATCACTCAAAAATTCGCCATTTTTTGCACGATGCGTTAAGATTTACTCTTAACTGTACTTGGGATTATAAATCATTCAGGATGTTGCCGTATGCCGCCAGCTAAAAAAGAACCTGCGAAAATTGGGCTGTTTGTCGGGATGGAATGGTCGTGGCCCCCGGCATTCATCGAAGAAGTGAATCGTCGCAGCGCCGAGACCGGCGTTATCGCTGACTACGTTAAAATTGGCGGCACGATGATGGATGAAGCGGTCAATTACCGCGTGATTGTAGACCGCATCTCGCACGAAGTCCCCTATTATCGGTCATTTCTTAAGAATGCCGCGCTGCAAGGCGTCAAAGTCGTGAATG
>JALHOR010000217.1 GCA_022842885.1 Anaerolineae bacterium | reverse complement strand
ATTCAAATGCTCAAATAACCCCATGCGAAGTTCATGCCCCGCTTCGGGCGGTGCTTCGTTTGGGATAGATTTACGCGGGGGTATTTTCACAGGGGCAGTCATGATGGTGTGCCTCCCCAAGTGCCAAGAGTATCGCTTTTATCATCGCTATTTTTGCTGGCAGGTGCCGACCACGCGCCGAAATTTTGGTTGGTATCCGCCGGAGGCGGGGGTGGTGCGGCTTCAGCAGGTTTAGCGGGCGCTGGCTTGGCAGGTGTTGTCACAGTGCCGTTGGTGCGTGGTTGCGTCAATTTGAGATTTGCCATATTGAGCGTTTGCTTCGCCGATTGCACATCCTCTTGGATAGGCTGCAATTCTTGTTCAACCGTTTTTGCCGCTTTTTCAAATTCGTTGGTTAGCGGCTTCATGACTTGCCGCGCCACTTGACCCATGTTCTGGCGCGTGGGCAAATCTTTGGGCAATTGAATATCCACGCCCGCCGCATCAATTTCTTGCTGGACGACGGACATGGTTTGCGCCCACATCTTGCGGACTTTACCCGAATACACGCCCAACCAATACGCCCACCGAATCATGCGCTGTGGACCTGCCACAATCAGCATGATTAAAATAATCAAAATCAGTTCTGCGCCGCCAATGCCGAAGATATTCATGAGGCTTTTCTCGGTTCTGTTGCCAATTATATCACCGTCATTTTAACATACGAAAATCCGACTATGAACGGATTGTTTTAGCCCCATTTTGATGCCAGATATTGAATTTTCTCGACAGTGTGATAACTGCCGCCCCCTTCATGATTGTTATATTCGTAGACCAGCATTTGTTTTTCGGCAGCATAATGATTATACGCTGCGTAGACCGTTGAAGGTGGGCAAATGGTATCCATCAAGCCCACGCTGAACAATGCCGGGGCGGTGGCGCGGGTGGCAAAATTAACGCCATCAAAATACGCCAAGGTATCAAAGACCGTCTGTACTTCATCGCGGTGAATCATCAAAAATTTGCTGATTTCGCCGTAAGGATGCGTATCAATCATCTGCGTGGCACGGCGATAATGGCACAAAAACGGGACATCGGGCATGACCGCTTGCACACTGTCTGGGATGAGTCCGGCTACGGCTAACGCAATGCCGCCGCCTTGGCTGCCGCCTGTGAGCGCAATTTTGCTGCCATCTACCGCCGGATGACTTTGTGCTGCTTCAACGGCACGCACAGCATCGGTGAAGACGCGCCGATAATAATAGGTGTGCGGCGCGAGAATACCGCGTGTCATAAAGCCCGGAAACGACGGATTATCGCCATCGGGGTTAATATCGGGCGTATCACCATTTGACCACACGCTGCCTTGCCCACGAGTATCCATCACAAAATGCGCGTAGCCCGCCGCTGCCCAATCCAGCCAATTGATGGGAAATTGCCGCCCGCCGCCATAGCCGATATATTGCACTACGCATGGCAAAACGCCTTCGCGCTGGCGTGGCAGCAAGAGCCAGCCTTTAATCGGTTGCCCAGCATAGCCGTTAAACGTGACATCAAACGTCTCGAATAATTTCATGCCGTAATCCACCGGTTCAAAGGTGGCATTGATAGCGTGCTGGCGTGCGTTATCCAGCGTGGCGTGCCAAAAGGCATCAAAATCATCCGGCTCATTGCGTTCCGGGCGATAGGCTTGCAGTTGTTCCAGCGGCATATCGAAAAAAGGCATGGCGTCATTCCTTTAGTATTCAAATTTTGGTGATGATGTGTCTGATTGTACCCAGAAATGTGATGATGTGGGGTACGCAGATTGGGTAACGTTAAGGCAATGGTGCATGGTATGAGGAACGTGGCAGGTCTCATCTCTACATCAAATAACCTCAAATCACCAAACTCCGATGACAATCTAGCTCGGCACAATTCATCTTTATGAGTAAAATAATCATATTCTCCCAGTTACCAAGAAAATAAACATGGCGTATGATATTCGCTCTTTACGGCTCGCCAAGAAAATCCGTCAACACGATTTGGCACAATCGCTCCACATGTCCCCCCATGAATTAAAAATCGTGGAACGCGGCTTCATCATGCCGAATACGGATATATTGGAGCGTGCTGCCCAATTTTTTCAGGTTTCAATAGACCTTTTAACCGCTGCTCATTATCAGCTTGGTCGGACGACACCTGCGGGTGAAGGTTATGTCACAGCCATACCAGAAGCCGATTTTGTGCTACCCCGCCGTAGTGTGCCTGCTCTCGATAAACCAGCTATCGTTGATTTGTTTTGTGGCGTGGGCGGTTTTTCGCATGGGTTTGAACTAACTGGGTATTTTCAGGCGACATTAGGGGTTGATTTGCTGCCAGACCGCGCCCACACATTTGCCCACAATCATCAAGCCGCCACGGTTTTCTGTGGCGATATTCAGCGTTTATCGTTAGAAACAATTGCTGCCGCGACGCCTATGCCTTATATCCTACTTGGTAGTCCGCCGTGCCAAGGCTTTTCATCGCTTCGTCCTTTTAGAACCTTAAGGGAAAAAGACCCGCGTAATACTCTTTTTGAGTATTTTGCGCTGGCAGTGGCAGCGTTTCAGCCTGAATGGTTTGTTCTGGAAAATGTGGTGGGGTTACTAACCCATGAGAAAGGCAAAACATTTAAGACGATGTTGGATTTGCTCGCTGAAACTGGTTACAGCATAGACTGGCGCGTTCTGAATGCAGCGGCTTATGGGGTGCCGCAACGGCGGGAACGATTGATTGTTATTGGGTCGCGCCAGCGTCGGACTTTTGTTTGGCAAGACCCTACCCATTATCTGGATGAGCGTTTTCGCAGTATGGCAGGCAAAAAATATGCGCCTATGACTTCATTGCCTTTGTTTCGGCAGGCATTGCCCCCGGCTATCAGTGTGATGGAAGCGATTCATGATTTGCCAGACATCGCTGCTGGTGAAATGTCTCACCGTTACGCCGATGACATTCCCATGACCGACTATGAAAAACGGATGCGTGGCACAGAAACGCAGCTTACACTCCATGATGCGACTGCCCACACCCCCAATATGCTGAATATCATTCGCCACGCCGGATACAATCGCAGTGCTTTACCGCCGGGCTTAACCACCAGCGGCTTTAGCACGACCTACAGCCGGCTTGAACCGGATTTACCAGCAGTGACGCTCACCGTCAATTTTGTGCATCCTGCGTCCAACAAATGCATCCACCCCTGCCAAGACCGGGCTTTAACACCCCGCGAAGGGGCGCGATTGCAAAGTTTTGAAGATAAGTATCAGTTCATCGGCACGCGCAGCCAAATTGTCAAACAAATTGGAAATGCTGTGCCGCCTTTGTTGGGTAAAGCAGTTGCCGAGATGATTGCATCACAAATATAATCGTCATGATTCAGGAAATAAACGCTGAAGCTCTTTGTAAGTACGACTGTTAGGGGTATATGGACAACGCGATAAATCGCAGTAGACAATTTTAAGGGCATTCATTCCGGCAGGATTTAATACAGCGGTCTTACCTGAATCGCCCGGTGTGTTGCTGACAGAAAAATGGGATTCATCCAGTTGTCCAAAGCGAATTTCCCACACATAAATGCGGTTGCCGCGCTGACCGACCTGATATACCCCGTTAGCATCGCATAAAACATACCGAAAAATCAGATAATAACCTGCCTTAGCCAAATGTCCCTTGGGACGATTTTTTTCAAGTGCAGTCTTAATTTCAATATCAACGGCGGTTAGGGTTTGCGCCAACAGATCGGGATATTTGTGTGGGCTGTTCTTAATGAACATGCCGTCCGATGCCTGTGCCAGCCCTGTACTGAGCAAATTCCCCAAGATAGAGGCTAAATTATTCAGTTCAACAATTTCGGCAAGACGTTCAGCATTTTGAGAAACTAAGGCTGTATCCATAGTATCCAACACGGCATAAGCATGGTGTACTCCGGCGGTCAATAAACTAGGGGTAATGTACGTGGCATCACTAGCTGGGGGATGGATAAAGCCGTGTGGCTCTAAGGCTCGCGGTGATGTTGTAGATGCTGGTTGCCACTGTACTAATTCTGCCAGAGACATGTTCAACGCATTGGCAATACGTTGTAAATTCAGCAGCGAAATATTGCGTTTGCCTGTTTCAATTTCGGTATAGTATGAACGACTGAAACCCACGAGTGCTGCAAAATCTTCTTGGGAGATGCCGCGTTGTTTGCGTAGGAGTCGCAAGCGTTCTCCGAGTTGTTGTAAGAGGGGTGGATTTGTTGGTGCGTTGAATTTATTCATACAACTAACCATAGCGTTAATGTCACGAATTTTGCTACCTGATTTAAGTGACATTCTTTTCGCCACTTGCCTTGCTATCTAGTGTTATAATCCCTGTCAGCAATGGGCATGTCACCATAAGGAGTTGCATCCGTGACGGAGGATAAGCTGCACGGTTTAACAGAGCAGGAAGCGAATGCCCGCCGCCGTAAGGGGCAAGGCAATAATATCAACATTCAAACTGGACGCACCTACGGCGAAATTGTGCGCCAGAATGTATTCAACTTCATTAATAATATTTTGTTCGTCATCGGCGCGGTGATGGTGGCGATTGGGCGGGTGAGCGATGCGATTTTCAGCGTGGGGCTGATTTTCGTGAATATTGCCATTGGTGTTTTCCAAGAAGTACGGGCAAAACGCCAGTTAGACCGCATTGCGCTCTTAACGCGCCCCAAAGTGACGGTCAAGCGCGACGGGCAGCCCAAAGTGGTGGATCCATCCGAATTGGTAGTGGGCGATATTATTATATGTGAACCGGGCGACCAGATTGTGGTGGATGGCGTGTTGGTTGGCAGCGGCAAAATTGAAGTAGATGAATCGCAGTTGACGGGCGAAAGTGATTTAATCCCTAAAACGGAAGGCATGGAACTGTTTTCCGGTAGTTTTGTTGTCACGGGCAAGGCACATTACGAAGCCACTCGCGTGGGTGCAGAGAGTTTCGCAAATAAATTAACCGTGCAGGCACGCGCTTTCCAAGCCCGCAAGACGCCGCTGCAAAGCAATATTGATTTTATCGTGCGTTTGCTGATGCTCTTAGCGGCGTTTATTGGGCTGCTGCTGTTCATGTCGGCGCTGATTAATACCGTGCCGTTGATGCGAAGTGTGCAGATGGCAGCGGTCATTGCGGGATTG
>JALHOR010000216.1 GCA_022842885.1 Anaerolineae bacterium | reverse complement strand
CCATGGGCTGCTCCCCCTTTAAATTACTCAATATAACTGATTTGAATAATCATACTCTGATAGTGAAAAATATGCCACTGTTTCAACACAAAAAACCCGGCGAAAAAGTCGGGCTAGGAACGGCTAAGAAAGGGTATCAGGGTACGCTAATCGCAATTTTTTTGCGGCGCTTGGTTGACACTCGTTGTTCATGCTCATGCATCACTTCTCGATGCAGCACTTCCAACTCTGTCACCGCACTCATATCTCCTGTTTGCTCACGCAGAATCAACTCACCGGGTTCACATTCCAATACTTTGCACAGTTGATTGATTTTGCGTAAATCGGGCGTAATCATCTCGCCAGATTTCATACGATACAAAGCTGCAATTGAAATGCCTGCCAATTTTGCTAATTCTTCGTAAGTAAGCCGTTTCCGATGTTTGGCTTGCCATTTTAGCAGAGCCGGTTCAATGTCAATTCGGGTAGGCATAGCCGCGCCTTTCCAACCATTCGTAATACAACCTTCTTGCCTTTATATTATCTCGAAATTGTTATAATGCAAGCACTTACACCTAACGAAATAATCTATACCACTAAAAGCAACTGAAAATATCCTTAAAAATAGCCTGATAATACGATAAACGTCTGGAAATATACTGTATAGTGTTGACACGACTATCATTTCGTGATAGTTTTACTCTCATGAGCGATGAAAAATTCGCCCCTAATCTCCTTACAAAATTGGTAGACTGCGCCACCGCAGAAAGGCAACTATGCTGACCCCGGAAGTTGCAACCCAATCTATACCTATCACCGCCCGACTAGGTGTGCTTGGTTGGTCACACCTCGATCCAGTTATCGTGGCGGCTTTGGCAACAGAAGCGCCTCTGCTCCTCATTGGTCCACATGGGACTGCTAAAACGTGGTTGGTGGAACGTCTAGCACAGGTGCTAGGGCTTTCGTTTCGTCATTACAATGCCTCTTTGCTCAATTATGATGATTTGGTCGGCATTCCTATCCCTGAAGAAGGGAATGAACAATTGCGGTTCATCACCACACCGGGCGCAATTTGGGATGCTGAATTTGTTTTTTTTGATGAAATTTCGCGGTGTCGCCCGGATTTGCAGAATAAATTGTTCCCTATTATCCACGAAAAACGAGTCGTCGGGCTGCGTTTGCCGCGCTTGCGGTTTCGTTGGGCAGCGATGAATCCGCCCTCGCCGGATAGCCCAGACTTGGATACTGCCTCCAGCACATATTATCTGGGGTCAGAACCGCTTGACCCGGCATTAACTGACCGTTTTCCGTTTGTAATTCCTGTACCTGCTTGGCGCGATTTATCGCGGGAAGACCGCCGCTTGATTTTATCGGCAAAGCCATCCTCGAATGGCACTGAGCCAGAATTTGAGTTAGCGGAATTGGTGGCTGAGTGTCAGGCGCTTATCCCGCAGGTGGCAGCCGAAACCAGCGATTGGTTGACCGATTATCTGATTTGTGCGATGGATTTGCTGGATAAAGCAAAAATGCCCCAAAGCCCACGTCGCGCCCGCATGTTGATGCAATCTATCACAGCGATTCATGCTGCCCGCATCGTCTTGGAAGGTCCAGAAGTGCCACTGGATGAAAGTGCTGAATTGGCGCTGGTGTATGGGATACCGCAAACCGCTACAGAAGTGCCACCCTCACCCGCGACCATTGTTGCCGTTCATAAGCAGGCGTGGGAAATTGCTAACAAACTGGATGATGAGGCGTGGCGGCAAATTTTGGAAGAGGCGGATGTCGTCAAGCGGGTGATTTTGGCAGAAGACTTGCAGGTTGATGACGAAGATTTGTCGCGCTTGATTACACAGGCATTGAATGTAGATGTTTCCGAAGCGCGTAAAGTGGCATTAGCGACCGCAATTTTCCTAACGTTTCGTGGACATCGGGCATTAACACCTGCGGCTTGGGAACCATTGGTTAAATTATCAGCGCGGGTGCTGCTCCCCCGCACGGGCAGCCTGAACGCCGCACCGAATTCACCCAATGGTACATTATGGGCAGAAATTAAGACTTGGGTACTGCGGCGGCGGCAAGAGGGGGAAATTGGGCAGTTGGAAGTCAATTATGTGTTGGGCGGCTTCCCTGAACTTTGGCAGCAGTATAACTGGCAAGAATCTCTCGATAAATTCCGCCATGATTTGAAAATGTTCGGCATTAAGGAGTTAAATTCATGACCAATCAGGCGAACAATAATCCCGGTAACGCACAAAACCAGCCGCCGCAGCGTCCTAACCCATTTGCCAGCCGGCTAGGTGGCACAGCCCAACGCCCAGCGGGGACGCAACCTGCCCCTAATGCTGCTCCTCCCTTTGGGGGGAGTTTGTTACGGCGTACTAATCCCAATGAAATTTTGTGGTCAGTCAGCCCGATTTATAGTGCGTTTGTGCGTTTTCAGCTTGGGGGGCTAGGCGATCCTTTTCATCGTCTGTTAGGGATGCCGTTTAATGTCGAATTTGGCAATTCGGCGAAGGTCGTTGCAATGTTGCAAACAGATAGTGACTTGCACGAAAAATTGACGACACTTTTGGAACAAACATGGCTCACCTATGGCTTTAAGGGTGCGGCTATTTTGTACCCTTGGGAAGAGGATGTGCGTAAAGCCATCACGCAACCGCCGCAACCAGTGTATGTTGCCCCAGCGAATAACGCCAACAACGATGACGATAGCGATGATAACGGCGATTCACAGGAATGGGTGAATAATCCAAAACCTGTACGCCCACCGGAAACACTGCGGGCGATTGATTTGTCGTTGGTGCTGAATGTCTTGGCGCGAGTGCGGTCAAATATTCTGGTGGCGAATACGCCGCTGGCATTAGAGCCGGGTTTTCTTGAACAATCGTTTATCACCGATGACCCGCGCCTTGTGGCGATGGCACGGGCAACAGGCAGTATTGAGGAGACGTGGTGACAATGGATAACCGTCGTATTCCTTTGCACAATACGGGGCAAGAAGCCGCTAAAATTTTATCGCGTTTGTTGTCATCACTGCCTGCTGCCAGTTTTGAAATGGAAACTTTCGCCAAGCTGGCAGGGGTAGTTGCCAGTCGGCGCATTCCAACAGCAGCGGTTGAATGCACGCATCGTCCACGTTTGCTGATTAACCCAGATTTTGTCCAGCAATTTTGTGTGCGAGATGAACATCTCTTTTTGCTAGTGATGCATGAATTGTGGCATGTGCTGTTAGCGCACACCAGTTTATACCCGCGTGTGACACGGGCGCAGAACATCGCCTTTGATGCCATTATCAACGCAGGTCTGATGCAGCATTTTCACACACCGGAGTACATGGGTTTTTTCGATAAGCTCAATCCGCCGGATAAATTTCCCCATTTGTTGCTGCGTCCGCCGGTGGGATGGCCCAACAATCCCCAATACCCAGATGATGCGGGACCAACGGGGACTGGGCGCATTTTGCGCCAGTTATATCCGCCGCCCGCTACCCGTCGCCGATCTATGCCGTTTTATGATGAGATTCTCGAACTCATCAAACAGGATATGCGCGACCATGGTATTGACCCAGACGCTGAACCGATGCTCTTGGGCGACCACAACGCGGACAATGGTTACAAAAATACTTATCTCAAAGATGTGATGGGGCGCATTATTCAGAAGTGGCCCATGCAAAATATTCCGGGGCAAATGCCCGGTCAGGGTGGGCGTTTGGGCGATTGGCAAGTTGACCCCTTTATTGCTGCCCAACCGACACGCCAAGCCTTTGCAAATGTGCTGCGCTTGGCACTCAAGCATAATCCGGGCAACTTCCGGCGCAAAGAACGGTTGCCTATCCCCGGCATCACAGGTCAAGGGGTGTTACCTAACCCGCGTGACCGTCTGATGCCAGCACGCCGCTTGTTGGGAGCGCCGACAACGTTATGGGCGCAGCAAGGCAGTATCAAAGCCCGCGTGCCAGAACAGCGCGTACAGGCACATGTTTATTTGGATGTGTCGGGGTCAATGTCACGGACGCTGCCATACCTCATCAATCTGATTTTGCCGTTTGTCGCGCAGGGCAAAGCTGATGTTTTCCAATTTTCAACAGAAGTCGAATACTTGCCCCTGAATAGCCTCAAACAAGGGCTAGTTCGCACGACAGGCGGCACTCAAATTAATTGTGTGCTGGAACATCTGTTGAAGTACGAAGGTCGGATTCGGCGCGTGTTAATTGTTACTGATGGTTATACCGGGCGACCACTGCCCCAACATTTACAGCGTCTTGCGGATAATGGCATGAAAGTGTATGTGGTGCTGCCCGCTGAATCCCCTTATGAAGAAGATTTGCGTGATTTGGCAGCCTCCGTCACGGTGCTGCCACCCTTGGGCTGACGTTTGCCCCCAATATCAGGAAATTCGCCGGGAATTTCATTTCTCCGATTCCCGGTTGAGTTGGAGAAAAATCATTAAGAGTATCTCTCAGTTAAGTGACTTTTATTCAGTCCAGTGGGTTTTATCGGTCATCATTATCTTGGCAACCGCGCCCTGTTCATCAGGGCGTTGTTGTTTGGCGCGGAATCCACAATTGATATTCAAATCCGTTCATCGGGATAACGGTATCTTTTACATAATGCGCGTTTATGGCGTGTAAAATGGGGGGTGGGAAGAAATCGGCACGGCGAATAATCAAGCCAAATTCATGATTTTCTATCATTTGGATGATGTGGCGAGGGTCGTGGAGATTGAGTTCCCACAAATTGCGTAATTGCACTGCATTGGTCACAACTTCACGCCCTGCCTGAATAACAAACCCGGCATCTTCGGACATAATGTAGCCGGGCGCGTTTTTAACGCGCTCCACAATTTTCCAACCGTTAACATAATCTTCTTCGGACACAAAATGCCCGGTTACGGCGTAACCCACTGTCCAACCAGCGGCATCATATAACGGATAGCGATGCCCCGGTGCGGGGGTGATGTTCAGCCATTTTGCTAATGGCTCGAACACCGCGCCAGACGTGGGAAATTTGATGACTGTTCCACTGTAAACAATGAAAAACACGAGACTGATGGTGCTGATGAAACCAACTATGCGTGGCGATACGAAAAACGATAAGCGGTGCGCGATATAATTTTTGGGGAAAACCCAAGTGTTGTTCCAACTGCGGGCTGCAAAGATGCCGATGAGGATACACGCCCCGACAAGGGCAGTGGCAAAATAACTATCGCCAGCGCCCCATTTGCCAGCGCCCACCGTGGCAAACAACGATACAACGAACCAAAGGCTATAGAGCGATAAGCGTGCAAAATACAACTCGTAAAGCACCATCAAAAGGGCAGGTATCAGCAGCGCCCAATGTA
>JALHOR010000215.1 GCA_022842885.1 Anaerolineae bacterium | reverse complement strand
AAGCCAACACTGCTATAATCTCTTTCATGGGATTCTCAGTTCCTGGACTGTTAGAGACTATCCACTTTACTGAGAATGCCCCTTTCCGCTAGATGCGCTTTTGGCGAAGGTATTGTACTTAACAAAGCATATTCCCAACTTCCTATTAAGAGACCGAAGCCTAAAAATGAATAAATACAACACATCGCAATCGGCAAAGGTAATTCATATATAGGATTATTTACTAATAAATCTTTTAATTTTTGACTAATTGTTAAGGTCGACATAACTACAATAATTATGGTAAAGGGTTTTGGAATCTTATCGATAAAATCACTAATTACTTCATTACAAATCTTATATCGCTCTATCATATATATTAACGAAACCATAAAAAAGGGGCTAATTAATGCAGGTACAAAAAATAATAAATATTGAACAGTGCTAGCAAATGATTTTACCATCACCTTTGTCCTTTACTGATGCAGACTGTCACAGCAAGTTTTTATAGATGCAGTGCTATTTTCTAAAACAATTCTATTATAACGCAATAAACTTCCACGAATCACTTGCACATCGCAGCAATCCGCCTTATAGGTAGGAGGCGGCTATCGAATATTCAAGCGGGCATTAGCTGTCTTGTGGCAAAGAAAATTGAAAAGCTGATGTTTTTGGCAAAGCCGACGTGGATAGGGGTTCACTGCCCTGTCCTTTTTGTGTTTATCGTCGGCGTTTTCTGATTGTGGAGTGCCAAGCCCAACTGCCTATGTAGTCGGCTTTGGCTGAGAGATTAGTCTGCAAAAAGCGGAAAATTTGACAAAAATCCAACTTCAAGACTAAAATAGAACATAAGGTCTATTTTTAAGGAGAAGTGGGTATGGCTAAACTCGTGTTCGGAATGAACCAGTCCCTAGATGGCTATGTTGACCATATGAAGTTTGCGCCAAGCCCAACACTTTTTCGCTATTTCATTGAGGAGGCTCAGGGGCAGGCGGGCAGTATCTACGGTCGCCAAATGTATGACATCATGCGGTATTGGGATGACAATCATCCTGAATGGAATGCCGATGAACACGCTTTCGCAGCAGCGTGGCGGAAGCAGCCGAAATGGGTTGTCTCGCACACCTTGAAGTCGGTCGGACCCAACGCCACGCTGGTTGAGGGCGATCTTGAGGGCGCAATCCGCAAACTGAAAGCCGAGCGTGACGGGGAAATCGAAGTTGCTGGTCCAAACTTGGCACACAGCCTCACCGAACTTGGACTGATTGATGAATATCGAATCTACCTGCATCCCGTCGTGCTTGGTCACGGCACACCCTATTTCGCCGGACCCCGACCCCCACTTCGCCTTATGACTCATGACCGGATTGGCGAAGATGTGATTAGATTGACCTATGTTCCTGCTTAATCTTGCGACTTGCTGGATGGAAATTGTCGCTGAAATCTGGTTTTGGTTGCGCCCAAAGCGATTGGAATTGTTTTTATGCGAATCCCTTGCACATCTCAAAAATTCGCGTTATAGTATTTTTGTCGGCACAGGTGATGATGTTTTCCTAGAACGTGACATCACTTGGCGCCAACCCCCATCACAATAGGGGCATCAACCCTTACAAGCTGTGACAAGCTGGTTGATGCAACACACGAAATGCAGCTTACGCTGTGTTTCGATGGGTATTGTATGCAATTCTAACCAAAAACTATAGGCAGGAGGTGGCTATCGAATAATCAAGCAGGCATTCGCTGTCTTGCAGCGAAGAAAATTGAAACGTTGATGTAACTATTGAGTGCCGACATGGACAGGGGTGCCCTGTCCTTTTTGTGTTTATCTTTGGCGGCGTTAGCTCTTTTTCTTATTGTGGAGTGCGATGCCTAACCGCCCTAATGCCGTAATTAACCCGCTTTGCAAATCGCGCATTGTGTCCACATTGCCCCAATCAATGCCCAAATCTACAATCGTTTCGGCAACGGCATCGCTGATACCGGTGATAATCGTATGCGTGCCTTTCAGGCGTGCCGCTTGAATCGTTTTGTTCAGGTGGTTGGCAACGCCGCTATCTACCATTGGCACGCCCGTAATATCCAGAATGACAATTCTGGCGCGATAGGCACTGATACCCTTGAGCAATGTTCGTAAAATATCTTGCGCCCGCGCTGAATCAATACTGCCAATCAACGGCAGAATAATGATGCCATCCAACAAGGGAATAATCGGCGTGGACAGTTCAGCGATGGCGTGTTTTTGCGCTTCGATAATTTGCTGCTGCAATTTTTCACGTTCCAATTGCCCGCGTCGCTGCTCCGTCGTATCCAAAAATGCCAGTGCCATTTGCTGCGGTGCAGTCTGGAAAGCGTACAACTCAAAGGCGCTTTGAATCGTATCATTGGTCTGATTCACCTGTGAGGTTTGCCATGATTTGCCGTCCAACGCAACCGATTGATAACGCTGCAAATTGTCTATACCCACCATCTCACAATGGGCTGTATCTATGATAGTTCCCGCAGTCGGGGCAGCCGGCAGCAACGTTCTCGCCGCCGGATTCACATCATCTAATGCAGTTTGCCCATTTTTTTCGACATGATAGGTCATCATGCCAATGGGGAGAGCTTCTATCAAACTGCGTAACCGAGTTTCGCGTTGACCAATTTCCTGCATAGAGGTTCGTAGTTTGTCGGTCATCGTATTAAAACTTTGCCCTAACGCGGCAATCTCATTTTTTCCGTTGATGTGGGTGCGAATATCCAAGTTACCAGCGGCAATTTGTTGGGCAGCACGGGTGAGATTTGCTACCGGGCGCGTGACGAAACGTGCCGCAAACAAAGCAGCTATCAGTGATGCCAACGCCAAGCCCAACGAGAGAGCGATGAAACTGACGCGCACTTCGTTAAAAATAGCTGTTGCCTCGTCTACATGCAATTCGGTGATGAGGGCGGCGTTTAGGTTTGGCAGCCAAGTATAAGCGCCAAACACTGGGTCATCATCATAAGCATTATATTCAGCGTTGCCCGTTTTGCCTTGCAAGCCTGCCTCAATGCCAAAACTTCGATACGCCCGATTCAAGGGCAGGGTTTCATCGCGCAAGGGCGTTAGCAAATAGTGATTATCCAAGCTAACGAGATAACTTTCGCCCGTCTCTCCCAAGCCAGTGCGCTGTGCGATGGTTTCTTGCAAGCGTTCCAAATTCACTTGTCCGGCAAGCACCCATTTATCCAGCAAAGGGGTCGTCAGCATCATCACCAATTCGCCACTGCCCACCTCATAGTAGGGGGATGTAAAATTTTCTGTGGCATCGCTGGCGATGGAACTAGCAAAATACGGCTGCCGATTGACGACTCTGCCCTGATAGGCATCGTCAGATGCTGCCAAAACACGCCCGGTCTCATCGTAGACAAATAAGAGCGTATAACTATCGTAATTGTGAAGTGTATTGCTTAACGCTCGATTGATATTGGTATAGGTGGTGAAATCGCCGCGTGCCAACCAATTTTTGATAATTGCTCCATTCAAATCCAGCATAAGCTGCATTTGCCCAGCCACATCATGTTCCAACCAATGATCCAAATTGCTCTTTTTCAGGCTGTTGGTCGCTGCCAATTGGTTGAAGGTTTGCTGCTGAAAAGCACTGCGTAACGTCGTAAAGGTGACACGATTCAAAATTCCCGCCGGAATTATCACCAACAGCGCCGCAAATAGCATCAATGCCACCCCTAAACGATGTTGAAAAGGGATAGGGGTGGTTTGGGGAGGCAAGCCAGATTTATCGTAGGTCATTGGGTTTACTCATCTGAGGTAGTTATAAAATCTAGCCGATAGACATCTTCAATTGTGATGGCGGTATCCAACAAGCCGTTATCCAGCATAATTTGCTGCGTGAATGCCCAAATATCTGGTGACATTTGCCCAATCGCTGTGCCGGGCGTTTGCATCAAGGGAATAAATGCTTCCAAACGGCGCAGTTGAGCCGCTTTATCCAATGATGGTGCATAGCTTAAGGTGTAGTCTATCGCTTGTTCTGGGTTGGCAATCACATCTGCCACGCCAGCCATTAGCGCCGTAATGAACCGTTTTACGGCATCGGGTTTGTTTTGCAGCATCTCTTCTGTTGTGAAAACCACAAAATTATAGGTATCCACGCCATAATCACTCAGCAACAGAATGTTGCCCTCACGCTCGGTTTCTTCCAACATCACATTCTCGTTGGTAATCCAGCCTAATAAAGCATCTACACTGCCATCTAACAGCGGTGCAATGCCAAAATCAGTACGCGGCACAATCGTAACATCATCCCGATTGATATTTTGCATCGTGAGCATTGTCGTTATCAAATGGGTGGCACCCCCTTCGGCAACCGCAACCTGCTTACCGATTAAGTCTTGAGGAGTCTGAATATTATCCTCTGCTAGAGAGATAACGACGGATGGACTGCGTTGGGTAATGGTTGCAATGGCGACTACCGGTTGTCCGGCGGCGCGTGCCAAAATGAGCGTTGCAGCATCGCTCATGCCGATGCTATTTACCGTATCGAGTGCTGACTGGATAGGGTCAACAAAGTTGCCATCTTGGAAACCCCCTTCAATCAAATTGACACTCAGATTTTGAGTGGCGAAGTGACCATTTTTCTCTGCTGAATAAAGTGGTGATGCCGAATATTCATGAATCCATGACATCTGCAAATTGATGGCATCAGCAGGTAGTGTGGGTGTGGCGGGTTGCCCGGTGCAATTGACCAAAGCGATTATCAAAATAAACCATATCCAATATTTGGCTGATGTCATAATTACTGTCCTAATGTGGTTGGATGGGTAACACGTTATTTGGGAATTTTGGAGACTAGAAAGTACAGGATACGAATATTCCCTTAACACGATTATAAAACGACTTCGCTGATGCAAAATAAAGAATAGTCCCATTTGCGTATTTCAAACTATCCTAAAATAAAACAACCTGTCATGAAGACAGGTTGTTGGATGATGAAAATAGGCTGGTGAAGTCCGGTTAATAGGTTTTGCCGTTGCGAAGCGTAATCCCCAAACGTCCTAAGGCTGTAATTAGCCCATTTTGCAAATCACGCAGCGTTTCCACATTGCCCCAATCAATGCCCAAATCCACAATGGTTTCGGCAACGGCATCGCTGACGCCCGTGATAATGGTATGGGTACCTTTGAGGCGGGCTGCCTGAATGGTCTTGTTCAGATGGTTAGCAACACCACTATCTACCACTGGCACACCGGTAATATCCAGAATGACAATTTTGGCGCGATAATCGGCAATGCCTTTCAGCAAAGAACGCATGATGTCGCGGGCGCGGGCGGTATCAATGCTGCCGATAAGGGGCAAGATGATGATGCCATCCAATAATGGGATAATA
>JALHOR010000214.1 GCA_022842885.1 Anaerolineae bacterium | reverse complement strand
ATAGGGTTGTGTTTTGGGTAGGGACACGGCATGCCGTGTCCCTACAGAACCTTCACTGTCTTTTAAAAACCGAAACACAATTTTGATGCGTTTGCCCTGGTGATTTAGCAAAATCGCTTGCATTCCGCAAAAAAAGACGTTATAGTATTTTTTGTCGGCACAGGTGATGATGTTTGCTCAGAACGTGACATCACTTGGCGCCAACCCCCCATCTCAATAGCAGCATCAGTCTACAAGTCTAGGGAGACTGACTGATGCAACTGTCAGAAATACAGCTTACGCTGTGTTTCGATGGGCATTGTATGGGATTTTATCGGAAAACTATAGTGAGGAGGTGCTTATCGAGCGAATGAGCATCAGCGCGTTTTGCGAAAAATAATGGAATTGATGCTACTATAATTGGGCTTTAGGGACAGGCATGTTCAACCTGTCCTCTTTTTTTGTTTCACACACAATTTTTTGAACCGCGAATTCCATTGACCACCATCCCGTATTTTGTGTGGGCGAACCGGGCGGCAGCATCCCTGCACATATAGAATGATTTTTCGAACCATTCCTAAAGCTATAGACGATACCTGAATATTTATCAATATCCCTACAAAGAAAACTCACTTCACTACGGGCAATACGATAATAAGGTGTTCCTTCTCCATGTAAGAGTATTCGATGCATTTGAAAGTGGCAAACAATCCTGATGATGGTTCGACTACATTGCCAAAAAAACCTTCTCCCTTTTTCCTCAATCCTTCAAGGCTTGCAAATGATCGGCAAGGCGCAGCGCCAGCGCCACAATCGTCAACGTGGGATTGGCGAAACCGCCCGTCGGGAAGACGCTACATCCTGCAACATATAAGTTATCAACGGTATGCAGGCGTGAATCGACGTTGACAATCCCATCTTCAGCCGCCGCTGACATGCGTAGCGCCCCCATGTGATGATCGCCGGTTGCCAAAGCGCCTTCATCTGGTGGAAATGACCATTGCTCTGCGCCGCCGCTGAGGTCTGTCATCCACTCCCAAGCGACTAAGCCGTGCTGGCGCAAATATGCCTCGCACAATGCCAACGCTCGCACAGCAGTGTGCTTGTCGGCATCCAACATTTGCCAATCAAGATGCGTCACGGGCTGCCCGAACACCGGGTCTGTTTGCAGCGGGTCTAGCGTTATGCGGCTGTTTTCATTCGGGATTTGCTCCCAATTGAGATTTACCTCTGCCTCATCGCCTGCCGTATTAAAACTGAGGATGATGCGGAAGTTGCCGATTTGCTCTGCATCCAACGCTGCCTCAGTCGGCGCCAGCACCCCCCACGCTTCAAAAATGCAACTTTCGAGGATTTCCTCTGGGTTCACCAACGGCGTATGCAGCGGTGTATAGACGCCTGAACCGTCAGATGGCGGCTTAAGATGTACTTTTTGGATACGGAAAAAGTTTCGCACCAGCATATCAACCGGCTGTGCGAAGCGTACTTTCGCTGCCTTCACAATCAAGGGATGAACCATGAACCCACGACCCAAATGATCACGCTGATTGTTGCCGAGATCGCCCGCCAGTTTCAGCACACGCACAGTTTCGATGCCGCCCAGCGCCAAGGTATACGTTGTCGCACGGACGACAAAATCGCGCCCGCGTGTACCATTCTCCAGCGTCGTGCAGTGCAACGTCGTCACATGGTCTCGATGTTCGCTGGTTTCGATCTCCAACAGATGCGCGTTGAACAACACTGTGACATTTTCCGCCGTGCGTAATTCCTCGCCAAACTGGATTTGGAAGTCATGCAAGTCTTCGTCGTATTGCGCGTGCATAATCGCGCCTTGCAGCGCAGCACCCGGCGCCGCTGGGAAGTTGCGGGCGAGCAGCACCTGTTCCCAAAAAGGCATGTCATCATAATTGAACGGACCAAAATGCCCAAAGTGATTAGCGTCTTGGTAGTAGCGTGCGAATTCTTCTTGGCTGATGAGCCAATGGGCAGCGCGGTAGCCGGGACGGGGCTTTAAATCCGCAGCATCCAAGGGACGCGCCCAAAAGCCAAAATGATTGGTCGTCCCGCCATGCATATGCAAGCGTGAACGCTCAAGGAAGATGGGGTCTACCTTCTGCATAAACGCCCCCAACGTTCCTTTGTAAATAGACTGGCGGCGTGGATTGGGGAGTCCTTTGTCGTGCGCCATGCCGCTGGAGAGCAACAGCACGCGCCGCGGTGAGCCAATCAAGCGTTTTGCCATGGCAATCCCCGCCGCGCCCGCGCCCACAATGCAAATGTCAAAGTCTTGCAAAATCGTGCCGTTTGGCAGTTGGTCAGCGTTCAAATACATACCAATAATTCCTCAATAAATCCATAAAAAGTTTTCGATTAAACCGCCAAGACGCAAAGGACGCCAAGATGATTTTTTATATTCAAACTTGGCGGTTTTGGCGCTTTGGCGGTTGATTTCAACTTAAATTCTTTACGTTGATTTACTTCTGTGTCTTTTGCGGTGAATCTCAATGCGTGCTTTGGCGATTGAGGATGATTTTTTATACACGCAACGCCGCCCGCCCAAGCCAAGCACTGCCCAAAATCGGACCATCATCCCCTAATGCTGATGCCACGATTTGCACACGCGCCGCCACTGCTTTAAATGCGTAGTGTGGCACTGTCTCCCTTGCTGGCTCAAGCAGCACATCACCCGCTTTTGCCACACTCCCACCAATGATGTATAGCTCAACGTTCATTATCATTGCCATTGACGCCACAGCAATGCCCAATGCTGTGCCTGCCGCTTGCATTACCGCTTGCGCCGCGGGGTCGCCGGTTGCTGCCAAGTGGGTAAGCTGTTCACCGGAAGCCTCTTTATCTGGCAGCCCCAACTTAGCTAATGTTTGTTGGTAACGGCGTGCCAACCATGGTCCGCTGGTATACGTTTCCATACACCCACGCGACCCACACTGGCAGACATCGCCATGCCGATCTACGGTGATGTGTCCCACTTCACCAGATGAATTGCTTTCACCATAGTAGAGTTTGCCATCAAGGATAATCGCCGCGCCCACGCCCGTCCCAATCACGATATAGACCATATGGGTTCGTCCACGCCCTGCACCATAATGAAACTCGCCCAAGGCGGCGGCTTTGGCATCGTGGTCAAGTTGCACAGGCACGCCCAAACGCTCTGCCAGCAGTTGGCGCAATGGGGTATTGGACAACCCCGGCAGATTCACCAACGTCAACAAACTGCCCGTTACATGATCAACGGGACCAGGACAGCAAATGCCCACAGCTTGCGCCTTTTGCCCATGCACCTGTTCTAAGTCGGCAATCTCTTGGGCAATGCGCTCCACTATTGCCTGTGGACCTTGCTCCTCATGCGTCGAAATACGGCGCTGACCCACAATCTGATGCTCTGGATTGACCAAGCCAATCGCGGTTTTCGTACCGCCCAGATCAATACCAATCACCCAACTCATAAGCTGTTCCTCATTCCAATGCCTTCGCCCCAAGCCGCGCTAACACCATGTCTTCTTCTTCGGGCAAGCCGCTAACACCGACTGCGCCGACACACACCCCTTGATGAAAAATAGGCACGCCGCCGCCCCACGCTGTATAGCGCAAGTCACCGAAGTTGGTCATGGGCCAGCCTTTGTCTTTCGATGAGTTACCAATCGCTTTGGATTCTTTACCTTCACGCGAAGCCGTAAACGCTTTATTGATGGCGTTGTTAATGGACGCCAGCGGACAACCATCGGTTCGCAGCAGAGCAATCAATTCGCCATGCTCATCAGTGACGGCAATCGCCGCGCCTTTATTGGCTTTTTCGAGTTCAAGCTGTATCGCTGTGACAACCTTTAATGCTTCAGTATGGGTTAAGACATAACGCTGTTTCATAAAATAGATACTCCATCAAAAACTTAAGTTCATCGGTAAATCTAGTGCGAATCGCTGATTCGCTTGTTTTGCAAATGATCTGCCACGCGCAGGGCTTGCGCGGCAATCGTCAACGCTGGGTTCATTGCAGCGGAGGATGGGAAGAACGATGCATCCACCACATACAAATTCTCTATATCATGTGCTTTGCAAAATGGGTCAAGCACCGACTGCGCGGGATCAGCCCCGAAGCGCAACGTCCCGCACTGGTGTGAGTTGGTTTCAATGCCCATGGTTTGCGTAAAGACCAATGGATAACCCGCCGCCTGCATCATCGCCCGCGCCGCCGCGATTAAACGTTCATGCGCCACACGATTATTCGGCTGCCAATGCACCGCGATACGCCCATCGGCACGCAGGACGATACGATTATTGGGGTCGGGCAAATCTTCAGACATGACCCACCAATCAACGCTGCGGTTTGCCATCTCTCTCAAGATGAAGCTCGGCACCAGCGGCTGTGCAATCGATAACATTCCGGCTTGCAGCTTGCCCAACATTTGGATGTTGCCCATCGGATAGGCGAAGTTTGGACCCTTGAAGTAAAAGTCATTGACCGCCATCGTCTTTTGGAAAATGGTTGGATTAGTTTTAAGCGGTTTTACGGCTGTCAACGCAGTGTTGTTGTGTACCATGTAGTTGCGCCCGACCAAACCGGATGAGTTCGCCAAGCCGTTGGGATGCTGGCTGTTCGCAGAGCGTAGCAGCAGCGCCGCAGAGTTGACAGCACCGCACGCTACAAGGTAATAGCTGGCGCTGACTTGCTGGACTTGTCCATCTTTCTCAATCTCTACTCCTGTGATCTTGCGCCCCGTTGTGTCCGTCAGCAGGCGACGCACATAGGTGTTCGTCCACAGGGTTACATTGTGGCTCTCGATGGCGGGACGCACGCAGCGCACATCGGCGTCGCTCTTGGCATCCACCTTACAGGGAAAGCCATCACAGGTTTTGCAACGAATGCAGCGCCCGCCTGTACGCAAGTCTATGCCCATAGGCAAATAGAATGGATGCAAATGCTGGGCTTGCAGCGCCGCCATCAAGTCCGCAACATACGGCTCATGAGGCACCGCGGGAAACGGGTACGGCTGTGAACGCGGCGGTTCGGTGGGGTCATCACCTGTTTGCCCATGCACGGCGTAGAGTGCTTCCGCCTGAGTGTAGTAGGGTTCAATCTCATCATAGGAGAGCGCCCACGCCGGAGAGGTGCCGCCTTCATGTTCCAGCACGCCAAAATCCTCCCGCCGCAAACGAGGCAGTGCCGCGCCATAGACTTTGGTATTACCGCCGACAAAGTAATGCACGCCGGGCTGAAACTCCGCGCCATTAGCAGCATCAATCCACTGCTCTTTGGGCTTGTAACGCTTCTCATCGAAGACCGGTTTCACCTGCCAATTTTCATCCTCTTTGGGCAGGAAGTCTCCACGCTCCAAAACAAGGATTTTTGCGCCGCT
>JALHOR010000213.1 GCA_022842885.1 Anaerolineae bacterium | reverse complement strand
AGGCGTATAATAGCATTTGGCAACCGCAGAAGGCGCGATTGTCCCTATCTTTAACTAACTTCAACACACTCTGAATCGGTCGCATCCTCCATGAATCTCGCATTACAGCCGGCACAACAACGGATTGAGCAGGCGAACTATCATCATTATGTCCTTGAACTGGCGTGGTTCGGTCTAGCCGTTGCCGCCGTTCCCCGTTTTATCCAATATTATGCGATTGATATGGGCGCTACCGCGATTGAATTGGGTTGGCTGACTGCCCTACCGTATTTGGTCTTGCTCATCTCGGCGGCACTGAGCCAGTGGTGGCGCAGCCGCCATGCCAATGCCCGTTCTGCGCTGCTTATCCCGGCGATTGGGATGCGGTTCATGTTTTTGCTGCCCGCCTTCGCGCCCTTTTTCCCGGAACAATGGCGCACGGTGTGGATTATTTTGGCTGCCACTATCCCGGCTTTTCCGCAAGGCATCGCTTCGACGATGTTCTGGGTGTTCATGCGGGAAAGCATTCACCCCGACCATATTGCCCCACTTATCACGCGCCGTTTGTTGGTGATGAATCTGAGCGTGATGGCTGGCACAATCGGTTTTGGGCTAATCCTAGAAACACTGCCTTTCCCGGTGAATTATCAGGTCATGTTCATTGTGGCGTTTATTTTTGCGATGATTAGCATGTGGCATGTGGCGCGAGTGCATTATGTGGATCAGCAAACTGAGACTGACGTAACCCCGATTCGTCGCCGCCGTTGGATAGATGTCCTGCGCGATACACGCTTTTTATCTACCGCATGGATTGTTATGGTCACGCACCTAGCGCAGACCTTTATCGCCGCGCCGTTATCGCTGCAACTGAAGCAGGAAATGGGCGCGAGTGATGGTTTTCTGGCGGCATTTGGTGTGGCAGAACTTTTAGGCGGGGCAGCGGCGACATTTGCTGCGGCGCGGTTTATCCGGCATTATAGCCATCGCACGATTGTGGCGGGCGGCATGATTGGCACAGGCATTAGCGGATTGTTATTGGCAACCGCCCCCACTTTGCCGTTGATGCTCATTGGCGGCGCATTGGCAAATGCGGCTTGGAATATCGCCTACATCAGCATTTTGGGCTTCTTCACAGAACGGACTGAAGCCGATGATTATCAAGCCACGACGTTGTGGCATCAAATTTTATTCGCGGCGATGTTTGTGGGACCTATGTTAGGCAGTGCTATTGTGGAAATCGGCTTAAGTCCAGCAACCGCATTGCTGATAGGGGCTGTCCTTCGTGTCGCTGCTGGATTTGCTACCTTATATGGCTTGGCGCTATTCGGCTTGAAGCGCGTAAAACCGATACGCTAAAGCCCTTGACCTCACCCCCTGCCCCCTCTCCAAAAAATGGAGAGGGGGTTCACAGTAGTTGAGGAAGTCGCTCTCTAAATAACATTTCTATTTTTCGGCGAGAAATCACGGGAATTTAGTGGTGAGATTGCCGCCTCGAAGTGTTCTAACGTTTTATTTTTATGCCTTCGCGCCAATATGCTCATCCAGCCATTCAACATCTTTGCGCTGGCTGATGGCGATATTCATGTGATTGGTTTGTTTCCACTGCAAGCCCAATCGCTCCGCTGTTTCGCAAAACATCTGCCGAATATCCGGGGACATATTGCCGAAAAAATAGCGCGGATAATTTTTGCCCTTCACGATGTTCTGTGAGCGTGACCCATCCGAATGATACAATCCGCGAAAAAATTCTAGTGGATATGCTTCGACAATACGCTGCTGCCACTCTGCCAATTCAATCTTGCGATTGTGTTTATGCCCTTCGCCATGTTGGGGGAAATACTCATGCCATTTTTTGTGATAACAATTCACCCAATCACAACCCTGCTTGTGAATAATATTGACGCTGTGCTGTGGTAACATCGCTTGCATGGTAGCCATACAACGGTGAATAATTTGGGGATATTTCACATCTAAAGCAATGCAAAGACGCAGCACATTTTTAGGCGCTTTGGCAATATGCCCATCGCCTAAATACAAACCAAGAAGATAGGCATAATTCTCATACAAGTGGTGATGCAATTGAGGGTTAAATTCACCTCTTAACATGGTCAGAGTATCGGGTTCATCTTCCCAAGGATACTGCTCATCAAAATTCGCCACAGTGCCATAACGCACAATGAATCGATTCACCGTAGATTTTGGGATGCACGTTCTCCGTTCTACTTCCCGCTGATTCCGGCAATCTTCCCATTCAATCAGAATTTGTCGCAGTTCATCACGAGTACGAAGCACATAATTCCGCATCGAAGTCACTCCTAAATGCTACGCTTTCGCGCCAATATGCTCATCCAACCATTCAACGTCTTTACGCTGGCTGATGGCAACCGAAAGCGCATTCGTTTGTTTCCATTGCAAGCCTAATGCTTGGGCAGTTTCGCAAAATAGTTGCCGAATATCTTCTGACATATTCGTAAAAAAATAACGCGGGTAATTTTTGCCCTTCACGATGTTCTGTGAGCGTGACCCGTCCGAATGATACAACCCACGAAAAAATTCTAAAGGGTACGCCTCAACAATGCGCTGTTGCCACTCTACCAATTCAATCTTGCGATTGTGCTTCAGACCCTTACCATGTTGGGGAAAAATTTGCGGGAAATATTTGTAATAACATGAGACTTCAAGATAGCTCAAATGATGCTTCTCGCCTTCGCCATGATAATGTTCTACCAATCCAACTTCGTTCTCAGGCAGTAGAACTTTTAAAGCATCCACACAGGCTTGGATAATGCCGGGATATTTGGCATCTAAAGCAATCCGCATCCGATAAACACGCGGTGTTTTGGAGAGACAACCGTCCCCCAGATACAATCCCAATAAATACGCATAGGCTTTGTGCAATTGATGGGTATCTTGAGAATCTTTGAGCATGATTAACAGCGACGATTCACCGTGTAGTTCAATATTACGCCCTGCGGCAGCCTCTAGCGCAGCGACACTGCCATAACGGGCAATACAATCTCTTACAGTGAGGCGGGGAACACCTGTGATACGTGAAATTTCGCTTTTGTTGTAGTATCCGGTTGCCCACAAGGATAAAATCTGTTCGTATTCTTCATAGGTTCGCATCGAAGTCGCTCATTAAATAAGAGTCGTTTGTATATTAATGGTATTCCAAAACAGGTGTTCTTGTCAATTACGGCGAATATTTCTCAACTGGCAGCACGAAAAATTGTTTGTATAATGCGCGTGTTATATAGAATGAGGTAGGATTTCGTGGTATGAAAATTGGAGTTAAAATCTGACTTGGTATTTTACAGAATCAAAAAAGTCAGGTAATAACCTGACTTCTGTGCCGGAGGTGGGATTCGAACCCACGACATATCGTGTTTGAGACGATCGCCTCATTCCGCTGGGCCACTCCGGCATTACTGAAATTTTATTAAGATATTTACCGCATTTACTGCTTAAAAAAAATATACATCAACCCTGCGGAAAAGTCAATGGCAAACCCGGCAGCGAATGAAATTCAATTAATTCAGCAAGCGCAATTTGGCAACCTAGAGGCGTTTAATGCGCTGGTGCTGATGTATCAGGATAGTCTCTATAATGTTGCGTATCGGCTGATGGGTGATGCAGAAAGTGCCGCCGATATTACGCAAGATGCGCTCATTACCGCGTATCGCAAATTGGATACGTTCCATGGGGGCAATTTTAAGGCATGGTTGGCACGCATCGTCACGAATTTGGGCTACGATGAATTGCGCCGCCAAAAACGCCGCCCCGCCGATTACCTAGATGATTTACCCGGTGGCGATAGCGATGATGGCGCGGCACTGCCTTCGCCCGGACTAACCCCCGAACAAACCATGCAAGAAAATGAACTGCATCAAGCCATTCACGATTGCATCCAATCACTCGGCGCAGACCAACGCTTGGTCATGGTCATGAGCGATATTCAGGGCTTGAGCTACCAAGAAATTGCCGATAGTGCCGGAACGAATATTGGCACGGTCAAATCGCGTCTAAGTCGGGCGCGGTTGGCTGTTCGGCGCTGTTTACAACAAGTGGCGGAACTTTTGCCCGCTGAATTTCGTTTATTGAGTGACGAGTAATTCTTGGTAAGAATGAAGTTCCTAATGAATATAAAAGGGTTGTAGGGGCGAGGCATGCCTCGCCCCTACAGAAAACCATATATTGAAATGCTTGCTCGATATTGGAATGCCAAATGGCAGATGTATTAAAACTATCAACTCATTACCATGAATTCTAAAGAATATGCCTGAATTGACTGAACGTGATGCTGAACTACTGTTCGCCTATATAGATGGAGAACTTGCGGCGGACGAAGTGACAGCATTGGAACAACGCTTAAACGAAGATGCTTTTTTGCGCCGGGAACTGGCTTCTTTACGGCAAATGGTCACATTGATTCATGCCTTGCCAGAAGCGAAAGCCCCGCGCAATTTTACGCTGACACCGGAAATGGTCGCACCTAAAACGGCGCCACCTTTGCAAGTGCTGCCCGCTGCTGAACCGATGGTTGCCGCAACGATGGCAACAGCGCCGCCAACCCTCAAAATCGTGGACAAACCTGCTTCCCGTCGTCGTAGCACTTGGCAGTCTTTTGCGGCAGCGGCGGCAGTGTTTGTGCTGGCAGTCGGCTTTATTGGCGTGGCATTGAACAATTCCCAATCTACTCCAGCAAATGTAGCGTTAGCACCCACCGAAGCGACTTTTTCTAATGTGATTGTTTCTCAAGATAATCCGACCACGCCGGAACTCCAAGCGACGGACAACTTCAGCGATGCAGCCGCAAATACAACGGCACTTCCGGCAGTGGCAACCATGAATCCCACGGAAACAGACATCATTGAAGAATTCGCCCGAAAAGACCCGACCGAAATTGCCCTGACTGAGCAGCAAACAACCGAGATTCAGCCCGAAGATGCCACCATCATGGGCGCGATGCCTGCCGATGCCGAGATGGGAATTGATGGCATGGGAGGTGCGCCAGATATTGATAATCAAGTTCCGGGTTTCAGCGTCAACCCTGACCCAAGTATGCAGGGCTTCGCAATTGTGACGCTGCCGCCGGATGCACTGTATTATGTGCAGATGACCACCACGCCGCTGCCACCCGAAATTGAGCCGAATGATGCTAATCCTATACCCGCAGTTGCCGCCCAAATGACGTTTGCGCCCGCTTCGTTGGCAACAACCGCCGAAAGTGCCGAAGCCGCTGGCGAAACTGTCAACGTCCAAGGCACAACCACAGGCATGGGTGATGAATTATCGCTGACGACGAATTCTGACTTATTTTTTACGCCGAATGTGCGCGATGGCTTTTTAGTGCTGAACGGCTTTCTGTTGTTGCAGTGGTTATTGAATCGTTTTGTGATTGGGCAACCATGAGC
>JALHOR010000212.1 GCA_022842885.1 Anaerolineae bacterium | reverse complement strand
TGTGGGGGTGGTTATTTGTGTATAGTTTTAACCTGTACAACGATTTTGCCGGTTATACCACTATCGTGCGTGGTGTCAGCGGGTTGTTCGGTATCCGGCTTTCATCAAATTTTGACCGACCCTATTTTGCGCGCAGCTTTTCAGAATTCTGGAATCGTTGGCACATTACACTTTCACTTTGGTTGCGCGATTACGTTTACTTTCCCACTCTGCGCGCATTCCTGCGTCGCAACACGAATCGGTATGCGTTCGCAAACATTGTCATTCCACCTATGCTGACGATGTTAATGAGCGGTTTATGGCATGGCCTAAGTTGGAATATGGTGCTATGGGGTGCATTGCACGGGGTTTATCTAATTGTTGAACGCCTTCTTATACTACGCGGCCCTGTAATCGCATCACAGCGACAATCTCGGTGGAGGCAAGTAGTTGCCACGAGCGTGATATTTATCTTTGTGTCTCTGGCTTGGGTTGCCTTTCGCGCAGAACCCGAAGTTGCCTTTTCCTTCTGGTACACATTAATTCAGTGGAATAATTGGACTATCAACTACGCGCGCATCTTTGTCGCCATTTTGCTGCTCTTACCTATAGCAGTAGGCATCGATTGGCTCCAAAATCAAGAGGAATTGGTGTTTCTTCGATGGCCTCTGTTACTCCAATCAGCCTTGCTTGCTGTGGCTTTGTTCTTAATTCTGATCTTGTCTCAGGATGCGATGGTTGACGTGTTTGTTTACCAGGGTTTTTAGCTAGGGTCAATTTGTACGACTTCAGAACCTGCGAGACACAAAGTGAGGTAAAGTTAAGAGGTACTATGGGGGAGCTCATTGACTCAAGCTCTCACGGTTGCACAGCATAGCAGTTATAGGGGTTACTTAAGACATTAGTACGGGAGAATAAGAAATGCCCTCGCTGCGCTGAGATTTACACACAAATTATGACCCAAGCCAGGGAGGAGAAGGCATGAAAGCAATATGGTACATGTCTGTGCAAGTCCCTTAATGCCCACTCCCCGCAAGCAACCCCCGAATAAAGTAGCGGCTTAATATCAAATACACGATTAGCGGCGGCAAAGCGGCTATAACTGCCCCGGCCATTGGTAAGTTCCAATGGACGGCTTCGCCACCTGCTAACTGCGCCAACCCAACCGTAATAGGTTCAGATGCGCCTGTCGTCATGGTAACGGCAAACAAAAACTCATTCCAGATTTGCGTAAATTGCCAGATGATGACCACCACAAAGCCCGATACGGACAGCGGGAGAACGATCTGCGTATAAATATCCCAAAAACCAGCCCCATCAATTGCCGCCGCCTCTAGCATTTCGTCGGGAATATCGACGTAGAAATTCCGAAAAATCAGAGTAGTGATCGGCAGACCGTAAATGGTGTGGATGATAATTAAACCGGGGATGCCACCATACAGCCGCGCTGCGCGCATGAATTCAAACAGTGGAATCAACACGCCCTGATAGGGGATAAACATACCGAGCAAAATTAAGGGGAAGAGTATCCGCTCGCCATAAATCCGCCATTTGGACAAGACATACCCATTCAATGAGCCGATGATCGCGGACAACAGCGTGGCATTCGTGACGAGGGTGATGCTGTTCCAGATACGCGGCCCAAACTCCTCAATCGCCTCCACATAGCTCTGCCAATGAATTTCTGCCGGTAAGTGCCAGGTGGTTGCGAGGTTGATTGCAGCGGGTGCTTTAAGACTGGTATTGACCACCACAAAAATCGGCAGCAGGAAGATAATCGTTCCGACGATCAAGGCGACGTGGAGTGCGGTACGAAGGGTGTACTGCCGGAATTTGGTTCCGGGGAAGTCTATGTCAGTCATGGTCACGCAACTGCATATACAGATAGGGTACGATGATGATGACCACGAGTAGTAAAACAATTGTGGCGATTGCACTCGCCTGGGCGAAGGAGTTTTGGCGAAAACCTTTGGTGTAGACCAGAATGCCCGGCATGACTGTGCGAGCATTGTCTGGCCCCGACATCGCAAAGACGAGATCAAAAACCTTGAGAGAGATATGTCCTAAAATGATGATCGTACTGATTACGAAGGGTCGAAGCTGTGGCAGAATGATGTGCGTATAAACTCTGAGGCTGCTGCACCCATCGACCTGAGCTGCTTCGCGCAAATCTTCAGGAATACCCCGCAGCCCGGCGGTTAAGATTGCCATGACGTAGCCTGACATTTGCCAGATTGCAGCAATGATGATCCCGACCAATGCGGCGTTAAACCCTTTGGGGGCTATGCTGGATTCAACCTGCACCACATCTAACGGCAGCCAGATATAATTCCATAGGCCAGAAATAAAGATCAGGATCACGATCACGGCCAGCGAAACTATGAAGCCCAGTGAACGCCAATCCTGGCGCAGAGCGCGGCGGACGGCTAACAAGGCGAAAAGCGCAAAACCCACGAATGTCAGATACAGCGGCACTTTATCCCACGTAAACTGTAACCACACTTCCTGACTGTTGAGCCAGTTGAAGTGGAACGGTTCCAGTCCAAATACAGTAGGGAGGTAGTTCAAGCCGCCATCTGGTTGCAAAAGCCAGCGCCAGATTGTCCCTGTTACTACAAACGAAAGCGCCATCGGTGATAAAAAGATGGTGCGAAAGAAAGCCTCGCCAACGATTTTTTGATCCAAAATAAGCGTCAGCAGCAAGCCAAGTCCGATGCTGCCGATCACAAAGAACACGAAAAAAAAGAACATGTTGGTCAGCGAGTTGCGAAACATGGCCTGGATAACGTCGGTCATCAAGTTCTGGTAATTTTCCAAGCCCACATTCTGGCGAATCACCGTTTCGGATAGGGCTGGTTGCGCTGGATTCTCGCCCCAATCGGTAGTGGAGTAGTAGATTGTTTTGCCGAGGAAAAAATAAACAAATATTCCCAGGAGAATAAAAGTAGGCATCAACATGAGCAGGGCTATAAAACGATCCCGTCGGTTTCTCATTTTTGCTCAAAAGCCGCAGGCACCAGCTTGAATGCAAACCGCTTCCATAGCAGCGGCGGCTCCGGTGCTGCTGCGACTCTGGATATAGATATCGAGTACCTGATTAAAATCGCCGATGAAACGCTCATTGGCAACGACGCCATGCATCATGCTGCCTATGAGGCGGGCGCTCGCCCATTCACCGGCTGTATATTGCAGATAGACATTGTAAAGCTCCGGTGCAGCGCTGACAGCATCGGCACGTGCTGGAATCGAACCTTTGAGCGGATTAAAGGTATTTTGCCCTTCCAGTGATCCGAGCAAGCGCAACCAGGCAATGGCGGCGGCTTCATTGGGCGCACCGACGGGTAAACCGAAGGTGTCAGAAAGCCAGGTGAATATGTCTGCGGTGCCGGGAAAATCTGCCCAACCATAGTCCTCACCGGGGGATAACCTCAGGGTCGTCGAGAGATAACCCGCCACCCAGTCGCCCATGACGTTAAAGGCCGCATCCCCAGCGACAAGCAGGTCGGTAGCTTGCTGCCAGGATAAACCAGCAGCATTCTGGTTGATGTTGGTGCAGTCCAGTACCCTACCAAACGTATCCCACACCGCGATCATTTCGCTGCCAGAGGGCGACAAATCACCTTGCCACAGCGCCTCATAACCATCTGCGCCCAAAACACTTAAGGCTACCTGATCCCACAGGTGAATAACTGTCCACGCTTCGCCAAGGACAAGCGGTATGATCCCCAAACTCTGTAAACGAGTGCAGACAGCATAAAATTCATCCAGGCTCGTGGGTAAGGAAATGCCCCACGAGTCTAAATGAGCGGGGATATACCACATGACTCCAGCCCGATGAATATTGACCGGGACAGCGTAAATGCCGCCTGCGTAGGATAACTGGTCGATGAGAGCCTGGGGGAAAACATCAAACCAACCTTCTTCTTCATAAAGCCACGTCAAATCTTGCATTCGATTGGCAATCACCCAAGTTCCGATTAGTTCCTGTCCGGCGTGAACCTGAAAGCTATCAGGGGGATTTCCACCTAACATGCGGGTCTTCAATACTGCCCGGAAATTGACCCCCGCGCCGCCTGTCACCGTTGCATTGATGATCTCGACGCCTGGATAGTGGCGATTATAAAGCGCGATTAACGCCTCTAACGCCGGGCCTTCATCGCCTGCCCACCACGAAAAAATCTCAAGTACCCCACTTTGCTGAGCAGCCACCCCATCGACTAGCACCAGTATCATTAAAAACAAAATAAGGCGTCTTTTCATCAAAAAACTCCTATTTTGTTGAACCGGATTTACTTTACTCCCGCACTTTTTCACCACGTCCATAGAGGAAAAGCATGACCAGTATCACAATTCCAAAAGTAATATCTTTGGCGGCGGGAGGCACTTGAACAATATTCAGTGCACCATCTAATAGACGTACTATAATCACGCCGGCTATTGTACCCATATACTTGCCCGACCCACCAAGAATGGATGTGCCGCCAACCACTACCGCCGCAATGGCCGGCAGCATGAACGGTTCCCCCATTTCGTTAAAGCTGCGCCCAGCATTGCCTGCCAGCAATAACCCGGCGAGCGCATTCAACACGCCGCTGAGTACAAAAACCATAATCAATACATGTGGTGTCTTAACGCCGGAGAGGTAGGCACCGATTTCATTATTGCCCACCGCGTAAGTTTTGCGTCCCAGTCCGCTGCGACTCAGAACGAGGTAATGCAGCAGCGATACCAAACCCCAGATAATGACCGCAATTGGTAAAAATCCGAACACGACATCGGTAGCAGCTTTACTTAAGAGTTCGGGCGTTTGCTGAAACTGCGGAGCCGAGCCGGTGTAAACGACAGTAACGCCTTTCAGCACGGCATTGACGCCGAGGGTAAGCACCATCGAGGGGATGCGCAGATAGGCGACGCCGATGCCGTTCACTAGCCCTACAATTAAGCCGACAGCAAGCGCAACGCCAATCCCGGATAAGAGGCGGTCATCCTGACCGGCCATAACCGAAGTGGCAATAACGGCTGACAGATTGAGCGTCCAGGGAATCGAAAGGTCGATATTTCCGGTCAGGATGACAGCCATCTGCCCGGCGGCAATAATGCCCAGAAAGGAAGCGATGCGTAACTGCTGCGTCAAAAATGTCGGTGAGGCAAAATTGGGCGTAATAAACACGGTGCTAAAGGTAATCAGCACTAGGATCATGCTGTAAGAGATCAACACATTGCGGTTTTCGCGCTCCATGTTTGAAAACCGCCTTAAGAGGGCGTATCTTTGCATATAAGTTCCTTTTTAGCGCATGGTATCCAAACGACTGCGAACGGTGAAAATGCGGCTTGCTCCTGCCGCTACCGCCAGCAAAATGACCCCACCTTCCCAAAGTGGCTGTTGCAACGGATTGACACGGGCAAAGAATAAAATCGTTGGGATGAGGCGGAGGGCTATAGCACCGGCAA
>JALHOR010000211.1 GCA_022842885.1 Anaerolineae bacterium | reverse complement strand
CTTATCGAACCAAGCCACTGAACGAATTATCAAGTTATATAAAGATGCAGGGTTTGAATTGATGTTTCTCGATGCCCCACGACGCATCAGCAGTGATGGCAATCGCTCACCTGCTCAGGAAGTGCTGGCTACAAAAAATATCCAACAAATTCCGGCAGGTGTCGCGCCACATCAATTATCGCTCTTTTAAGAGACAAAGCGCGATGTAGATTCTTTAACTCAATCCGTAAATATCAGTAAATTTAGCTTCCAGATACGCCAGATACGCATCGGTTTTTAGGTCGCTGCCTGTCGTGCGTTCCAATAATTCGGTGGCGCTATAGGCGCGTCCATGCCGATAAATATTTTGCTGCAACCACTGGAGCAGCGGTTGATAATTGCCTTGTGCCAGCGCATCATCCAAACCGGAGACATCGCGGCGTGCTGCCTGCAAAAATTGTGCCGACATCACATTGCCAACGGTATACCCCGGAAATGACCCAAAGCCGCCACCTGACCAATGAATATCTTGCAAGACACCTTTGCTATCATTCGGTGGGGTCACGCCCAAATATTCCTGCATTTTGGCATTCCAAATTTCCGGTAAGTCTTTCACCTGAAGGCTGCCATCCAACAAGCCCATCTCAATTTCGACGCGCAGCATGATATGCAGATTGTAGGTGACTTCATCGGCTTCCACGCGAATTAAACTTGGACGCACGCGATTCACGGCGCGATACATAAATTCTGCATCAACACCGTGCAATTGTTCCGGGAAAAATTCGCGCAAGCGAGCAAAATTGACTTGCCAGAATTCGCGGCTGCGCCCGATTTGATTCTCCCACAAGCGCGATTGCGATTCATGAGCGCCGTAACTCGTGCCACCAACCGGATACTTGCCCAGAAAATCAATCGTGAGTGCGGTGCGCGTCAGTGATGGGTCTACGCCTTGTTCATAAACGGCGTGACCAGTTTCGTGCAGAGTGCCGTACAGTGCCATTGGGAAATAATTTAAGTTATAGCGCGTGGTGATACGAACATCATTGCGCGTGAACGAAATTTCAAAGGGGTGTGGCGCAATATCTAAGCGTCCCCGATTCAAATCATACCCGACTTTTTCTGCCATCTCCAAGCCGAAAGCGCGTTGTTTATCCAGCGGATATTCATACGCCCACAAATCTTTTTCCAGCGGCTTATCATTCGCTACAATGCGCTTGAGCAGCGGCAGCAGCCCGGCTTTAAGATTCTCGAACAGTACCCGCAATTTAGCGGCGGTCATGCTCGGTTCATATTCAAACACCAGCGCATCAAACGGGTGGTCAGCGTAGCCAATAGCATCGGCTTGGCGTTTGGCGAGGTCAAGTTGTTTTTGCAGGTAAGGCGCGAAACTGGCAAAATCGTTATTGGCTTTTGCCTCTGCCCAAATATGTTCGGATACCGGTTCTAACGCGGCTTTTTCGCTGACCAAATCCAACGGAATGCGCTGGATAATATCGTAATATTGGCGCGTTTGTGCCACTGCCCGCCGCCGATACGAGTCTGAGTCATCTCCGGCAACTTCTTTTTCAGCGGCATCGAGCAAATGGGCGGTTTTATCGCTGACGAAATGCTCTTGTGCTAGCCGCGATAAGGTTGCCAATTGATACCCGCGTGTTTCTGCGCCGCCAGCGGGCATTTGGGTTCGTGCATCCCATTTGAGGATGCTAATCGCATTGAGAATATCGCTGAGTTCGGCGATATGGGCTTGAAAATTGTCATAAGCAGACATGCTGTTGGTCTCCGTTCTTTATTTTGATAGCCTTGTATTTATTTCGCTCAAGTTCAAAACGAGTGGCTTTCTATAGGGTCGAGGCATGCCTCGACCCTACCAATACCTACTTTTCACGCAATCTAGACATGCGTCATTCATTCAATAAGCCGCAATAAATCGTCTAATGCGGCGTGATGTTGTTCGCGCTGACCCGTTTCAATCTCGTGAATCAACGCAATGAGGCGCTCTAACAGCGGCGTAGCAATATGTTTGGCTTGGGCTTGCTGAACAATGCTGCCGATCTGAGCATCTACCTCAGTTTTGCGTTTGCGAATTGCCAAATCGCGCCAGATGCCGCTGTGGGTTTTTGCTGATTGGCGATTAAACACCACCATTTCAACCAATGATTGCCGTGAAATTTCGCTGGGCGTATCCGGCAGAAATGCCAGTGGATTAAAGCCATTAAAGCCTTCCGGCGTAATCTGATAAGCGTGGGCGACTCGTAACACTTCCTGCGCCAGCGCAATATAAACGGCGTGATAGCGCGGGTGGGCGAGGGCATCAGCAATCGAATCGTTGGTGAGGGCAGTGGCAAACAATTGTGCGCCATATGCCAATTTGCCCCACAAATAACCCATGATATTAGGGGTCATGATAGCGCGATCATCAAATTGCAGCAGACATTGATGCAGTGTTTCCAAACGGGGGGTGATGTGTCCGTCCAATTCACCCACCACCACTGCCGCCCGATTGCCACGCTGAATGATGCCGGGTTCAAGATAATCAGCGCCAAAATTAACGAATGCGCCAATCGTCTGCTGTGCGCCAATTTTTTCGGCAATCAGCAATTCGTTTAGCCCATTTTGCAGCGATACTACGTAACCATCCGGTGCGAGATGCGGCAGCAAGGCGTTTAAAGCGTCGGGCGTATGATGGGCTTTGACGCACAAACAGATGTGTTCATAGTGTCCGGTCAGTGTTTCCGGCGTAAAGGCTTGCGCTGGAACAACAAAATCATCTATAGGACCCGTGATATGCAACCCGCGCTGATTCATCGCCGCCACATGGTCAGCGGCGACATCCACAAATGTCACCTCATGCCCGGCACGCACCCAATACGCGCCGATTGTGCCGCCGATTGCCCCGGCACCCCACATCAAAAAACGCATATTAAGCCCAATCGCCTGTCAAGAGTTCGCGGGTTTCAGCGATGGCTACATCCCATATTGCCTGCATATCGCTATCGGGACGCTGATAATAACCACCATAATTGCCATCACCCAAATAATCGCGCAATGCCTGTGGCGAAAGCAAGCGCAATTTATCATAATCGGGCATCGGTTTACGAACATCCGGCATCGGCACACCGGGCAAGCGCGTCCATGCGAAATTTTCCATCCAAGACGCATGTGAGGCTTGGTCATCAATGGCGTTGACCTGTGCCATCGTGCGCGGGGCGCTCCACCAATTATGCCATTTCACGACGCAACCGGGATTATCTGCCATCCATTCGATGATAAACGTTTGCGCGGGCGTGTTGCCGCCATGCCCATTCACCACCAAAATCCGCCGAAAACCTTGTTTGGCGATGCCATCTAAAATGTCTTTGAAGATAGCCAGATAGGTCGTGACCCGCAGCGATACACTGCCGGGATACGCCTGAAAATACGGCGTGATGCCATAATTCAGCGTGGGGAACACCGGAATGTTCAGCGGTTCGGCAGATTCTAGCGCGACTCGTTCTGCTAGAATATTATCCACACACAGGCTCAGATAAGCATGTTGTTCAGTGCTGCCCACAGGCAATACGCAGCGGTCATCGTGCTTCAGATAGTCTTCGACCTGCATCCAATTCATATCAGCGATACGCATAACAATATCCTTTTAACGCGGCGAAAAAGCCACCCGCTGCCGGAAAATCACGACAATTAACCCGACGGTCATCAAGACACCCACTGCCACAATATCCATAATCGTGCGAAAACCAATCGTGCTTTGCAACACGCCGCTGATTGCCGTCGCAATCATCCAGCCCACATTCCACATGACTAGCCCCATGCTGCTGGCGATGTTATGCAATTCCACGGGTAGCGATGCCATCATCAATGGCTGAAACAACGTTTGCATGACGTTACGAAAGGAGATAGCGATGATAAAAGCGACGACACTTAATGCCAAATTGGGGGCAGCCGCCAAGCCCATAAACCCCAATGCGCCAATCGTCAGCGTCATTGCCAGCGTGCCAACCCGCCCGAAGCGCCGTTCCCAGATGGGGTTTGCCAGCGGTACTAATGCCATGCCTAACCAACCGATGCTCAGAATCGTCCCCACCGTCTCATCAGGCACTTGAAACTGCGTGCGAAAAAACAGATTGTAAAACGGGAAAGTCAAGCCACCTGTAAAGCCAAATAATAGCAATGGCAAATTCAATATGGCGATTAAACGCCAAGGAATTGCCATCCGTTTGCGTTTTAGCATCACTTGGCTATCACTATCATCAGGGGATGCCCGGACTTCGCCCACAAACCAGAAGGGGATGACGCCGATTAAAACGATAATGCTGGCAACCAGCAGCGCCGCACCATAGGCAAAGGTGGTTTGGGCATTGGCGACATATGCTGCTGGCACGAAGGGCGCAAACAACACAACCATCAATGCCGGAATACGCCCCCCAACGAAACTGCCCACTGCCATTGCGCCCATGCTGACAACATTGTGATACGCGAAAAAACGGGTGTGGGCATTGCGCTCCACAATCGCGCCCATCATTGGCGACTGGGCGAGTTGCTGTGCGCCATAGGTGAAGCCCAACATAAAGCGGCTGATTGCTAACAGGAGGAGCGTGGGAAAAAACACCATCGCTGCCATAGACAGCGCCACCCCAACGCTGGCAATGAGCATCATGCGATACGTGCCGACGCGATTGGTGAGGATGCCCACCGGAATACTCGTCAAAAAGCCACCCAAGCGGGGCATGGATTGAAAGAAGGCAATCGTGCCGATGTCATAACCGAGGCTGACGTAATAAAAATTCAACACCACATCAAAAATGCCCAGTAGACCGATATGATACGCCACCGTGTAGACCATAAACAGCATTACACGCCGATTATCCAGCATCAGGTATTGCTTTAGACGAGCCAGCATAAAATCCGGGGTTAGTCTCCCACGCCAATCATTTTCTTGCCTGCGATAAAAGTCATCTGGACTTGGTTGAGCGCGTCCAAATCGTCTAAGGGATTGCCCGCAATGACGATAAGGTCTGCCTCTTTGCCAGCTTCCAGCGTCCCTAATTTATTATCGAGACGGCTGATGCGAGCAGCAACGATCGTGGCGCTGCGAAGTGCCGCGTAATTATCGCTGACGACGCCGACTTTGACCATGAATTTTAATTCCGGCGCGACAATTTCATGCCCCACTGCCGGACTGCCGGCATCCGTGCCAAAGGCAATCGGTACACCCGCTTTAAATGCATTCACCAAGCCTTCATACCGAGCCGGGTTAGCGATGGCTTTTTTGCGTTCTTCGATTTTCCATTCTGGGATATTAAATTTGCGGGCAACTTCTTCGTTTGCTTGCATGACCAGCGGCGCAAACGTTGTCACAATCGGGATTTTTTTATCCACCAGCAGTTGGATAGTTTTATCATCCATTGAGCCGCCGTGTTCCACGCAGTCCACGCCAAATTGTGCCACGCGATAAATGCAATCGTTATAGGTGGCGTGGGCGGTAATGGGCAGCCCGTTGCGGTGGCTTTCATCAATGACCGCTTCTAATTCCGCATCGGTAAATTCTAGCGTGTCGTGGCACGCCATAATTTTGATTAAATCTGCGCCGCCTTTGACCTGTTCACGCACAGCCCGCCGCATTTCATCGGCACCACTGGCTTCTTGGCAGC
>JALHOR010000210.1 GCA_022842885.1 Anaerolineae bacterium | reverse complement strand
CAACAACGCGCCCGATTATTATCGTCGTTCTTGAGTCTCGTCCTCATTTTAACCATCATCGTCGCACCTTTATGGGCAATATTTACAGACAATAGCGATTTATTTCTAATCGTCATTATCATCAATTTTCTTCCAACGTGTATTGCCTATCTCATGAGCCGGACGCGCTGTTTCTTTATCAGTCCCTATATCTTCATTACTGCCTTAACCGTTTCTACTTGTTTTGTTGCCCTCAACTCAGCCCAAATGGGTGTAGAGTTCACCGCGATTTTTGATTATTTATCTATCGCTATTCTGACAGCAGGCGTTTTTTTGCAGATGGGTTTTATCCTCTTGGTTGCAGCAATATGCGTCGGCATTATCGTGGTAGTCTTGGCATCTTGGCAAGTCGCACCTTTTTTTATATGGCATTATATTATCTTTTTAGCTTGCATCACAATTATCACATTGGTATTGAGACTTGTCATAAGCAATTATCTTCGCTTGACGCAAAACAGCGAAGCCCGCTATCGCAGTTTATTCAACCAATCGCATGATGCAGTTTTTCTGCTCACCTTAACTGGTGAACATATGACCGCTAATCAACGAGCAGCAGAGATGCTCGGTTATTCATTGGACGAAATCCGCACCATGAGTTTGCGCGATTTATCCGCAGAAATACACGCCAGCGAAAACATCCGCGAAAGATTATTATCCGGCGAAATCATCCCCCTTTATGAGCGTAAATTCCGATGCAAAGACAATAGCATTATCCCCGTCGAAATCAGTGCAGAATTGGTGCGCGATGACAATAATAATCCTTTATATATTCAAAGTGTGGTGCGCGATATTCGGGAACGCAAAGCCGTAGAACTTGCCCTTGCCGAAAGCGAAAATCGCTATCGGTCCATTGTCACTTCGTTAGCAGAAGGCATTATTCTGCTGGATAATCAGAGTAAAATTTTGGCATGTAACGATGCTGCTGAAAGAATTTTGGGTCACAATCGCCATGAATTACTCCATGTTTTCTCGTCTGACCTCAAGTGGCAAGCTATTTTTGAAGACGGTTCACCGTTTCTGTATGATACATCTCCCGCCAGCATCACGCTAAAAACCGGGCAACCACAGCGCAATGTGATTATGGGCATTTATAAATCCGACAATGAACTCGTGTGGTTATCGCTCAATTCACAACCGCTGCTCCATGCTGACACTCCCCAACCCTATGCGGTGGTCGTCTCCTTCACCGACATCACAGAACGTAAACACATGGAAGAAACCATTCGTAAAAATCAGGCAGATGCTCTCAAACTAGCAATCGAAGAAGAACGAGTGCGTGTCTTGCGCGATTTTATGCGCGATGCATCGCACGAATTCCGTACACCCTTAACCATCATCAAAAACAGCCTGCATTTGCTGCCCAAATTACACGATACCGCAAAACAACAAATCCAAGTCGCCAGAGCCGACACTCAAATTGACCGGATAACACATCTCTTGGATAATTTATTGGTGTTGGTGACGCTCGATGGCGGTGAACCTCTCAAGTTAAGACCCACGCAGCTAGAATTTTTGCTGAAAGATTTGGTACACCAGTTTGCCCCGGAAGCGACTCAAAAGAATATACACTTTCAGTCAGCTATTGCGCCTCTCCCTATACTGCCAGTTGATGTGTTGCAAATGCAAACGGCGATTAAGTGCCTGCTGGAAAATGCCTTGCGTTTCACCTCGGCAGGAGGTCAGATCAACCTCAATGCCACAACCCAATCACAGCAGATTGTTATCAGCATTGAAGATAGTGGCATCGGCATCGCCCCGGAAGATTTTAACTATATCTTTGAACGCTTCTGGCGCAAAGATAGCGCCCATACCACGCCCGGCATGGGGTTAGGGTTGGCATTAGCACAAAAAATTATCCATATGCACCACGGCACCATTGATGTCACCAGCCAGCTTGGGCAAGGTAGTACCTTTACCATCACCCTACCCCTAGCATCGCCCGAAAAACACTTCCCGACTGCCTAAAAGCACCTGCGATTCAGGATGTTTGATAGCCCTTCTGACGCTGGCATTCATTATAATGGAGGCGATAATTTTATTGTCTCGACACCGTAAGGGGCTTTTATGTCACATGATGCCTGGCTCGCACGCCAAACTGAAAAAACGCTCGCACGCTTGCTGCCCCACTTGGAAAAAACCCTGCAGGCATCGCCGGATGCTGCTATTTTTCGCCAACGGCTGAATGACCATTTTCCGCGTGCCTTTCGGTTGTTGCACGCGCTGTATGGCGACCAATATGATTTTTTCTATTATCTTGACCAAATTTTACACACCGTTGCTGAGGCATTTGTAGCGCGGTCTACATCCCTCAAAACGTTGGATAAAGACCGTGAGGCACACCCCACTTGGTATGTTTCTGAAAAAATGATGGGCGCAGTCTGTTATGTAGATTTGTTCGCGGGCAACCTGAATGGCTTGCGCGATAAGCTGCCCTATCTGAAAGAACTGGGCATCACCTATTTACATCTCATGCCGCTGTTTAAAGTGCCAGCTACCAATAACGACGGCGGTTATGCCGTCAGCGATTATCGGCAAGTGGACGCCAAATTGGGGACAATGACCGAATTGGCAGAATTAGCGATACTGTTCCGCCAAGAAGGCATTAGTTTGGTACTCGATTTTGTTTTTAATCATACATCCAACGAACACGGTTGGGCAAAACAGGCTTTGGCAGGCGACCCAAATTTTCAGGAATATTATTACTTCTTCCCTGACCGCACCATACCAGACCAATATGAACGCCACTTGCGCGAAATCTTCCCAGAGCAAGCGCCGGGCAGCTTTACCTTTGTGCCAGAATTGCAAAAATGGGTCTGGACTTCGTTCTATAATTTTCAGTGGGATTTGAACTACAGCAATCCGGCAGTGTTCAATGCCATGCTCGGTGAAATGCTGTTTCTGGCGAATCAGGGCGTCGAAGTGTTACGGTTGGATGCAGTTGCCTTCATTTGGAAAAAGATGGGGACATCATGCGAAAGTCTGCCGCAAGCGCATTGGATTATCCAAGCGTTTAATGCGCTGGTCAAAATCGCTGCGCCTGCCCTGCTCTTTAAATCAGAAGCTATTGTGCATCCTGATGATGTTGCCGCTTACATCAGCGTAGAAGAAAGCCCCATCTCTTATAATCCGACTTTGATGGCGCTGTTATGGGAATCATTAGCGACACGCCGTGTTGCGTTATTGCAGCATTCCATGAGTCGGCGTTTTTCGCTGACGGAAAACTGCGCGTGGGTCAATTATGTGCGCGTGCATGATGACATTGGCTGGACATTCGCCAATGAAGATGCCGCCGAATTACAAATCAATGGGTATGACCATCGTCTATTTTTGAATTATTTTTATACCGGACAATTTGAAGGCTCTTTCGCCAAAGGCTTGCCCTTTAATTACAATCCACGCACGGGCGATATGCGGATTTCCGGCACTGCGGCATCACTCGCGGGGTTGGAACAAGCTCTCGAACTGGATAACCCGGTATTTGTTGAAAATGCGGTGAATCGGCTGATGCTCATCCACAGTGTGATTCTCAGTGTGGGCGGCATTCCCTTATTATATTTAGGCGATGAAATAGCAACGCTGAACGATTATTCGTACCGCGACGACCCCGAAAAACGCGATGACAGCCGCTGGGTACACCGTTCCAAATTTGATACTGCCCGCGCTGCCCAACGCCATGATTTGACCACGATACAAGGGCAAATGTTTGAAGGTTTACAAACGTTAATTCAGTTCCGCAAACAAAATCCAGTTTTTGCTGGCGACCATACCCTCTTTTTTAACACGCAAAATCCGCATGTGTTGGGCTATTTGCATAATCAGCGGCTGCTGGTGCTGGCAAATTTTTCAGAAGAGGCGCAAACCATTAAGCGTAATGTGTTAGCCGCATTTGTCGCGCTAGATAAACCAGCCCACGAATTAATTTCTGGCACCAAGATGACCTTCATAACAGATGTAGTGTTATCGGGGTATGATTTCCGGTGGTGGGTGTTTGATGAGAAGTAAGGGGATGAAGGGCGCATGTTCGCGCCCGACACAAAATTTTTTAACAAATGCTGCTCAGTATTTTGGTACAACTTACCCGCGATAATGCATCGTGTCAGTTTTTTCCAGACCACTTAGCACTTTGCCCAGACCTAACCCGAACACAAGTGAAGTCACAAGGTAGAGGGCAACAATAGTGAAGAATGACATAATGTAACCTTTAGAAATACTTGATTAACGGACTTATTATTTATTGTCTGGCTATTTTGACAAATTTAGCGTAAAGACAACAGATGACTATCGTACTAAGTTCATTCTTCTTTTGTTTTAAAAAGGTTAGGTTAGGTGTTATTTATTGTTATATTTAAACATTTGGTATCATTTCAGTATAGAATGCATTAAAAAAGGGCGTGTCACATGACATGCCCTTTTACTTGATTCATTATTATGAAAATGGTACTGCTACAATAGCCTAGTAATCGCCACCACGCCCACAGCCGCCGCCTTCATAATGGCGATAATCTGGGATGGTAATGCTGGCATTGCCATCTTGGGCAAGACTCATGCTGGCAGACATTTCTGCACGTTGTTTTTCGCGCACTTTATCATACATGTATTCAATGGCGGCAATATCCCCTGCGCTTAAGCTATCGCGCTGTCCGATTTCATATTCCCCGTTGGGAATAATGGTATCTTTGCCATTTTTGCTGAACGCCCAACGCGGATAATGCATAATCGAAGCGTAGTCGTAATCGCCAATATCTTCGCCATCACTGACATGTTTATCGAAATTGAACGCCATAGACGGGATGATATTTTCATAGGCAATCGTCACAAAAGCATCGCGGTCAGCGCGGCTTTGTTCGTGCCACAGCCCCAAAGCATGACCAATTTCGTGAATAGTGTTGCCGGTGCTGCAACCCGTCGCCAGATTAATCGGCTGTTTGCCGCCAATCATGCCGACATATGATGAGCAGCCCAAACCCGGTTGGAAGTAAATATAATTTGGGTATTGGCTGGCATTGGCTGATGTACGCCGAATAAAGCGAATGGTGGTGTGTTCTTCCCAATGGGCAATCGCATCGGTCACGCGCTGCTGCATAGGCAAACGCGGGTCAATATCATAAATGGCAATGCCGTTTGTCCAATAGAAATTGCTGGTCGGCAGACCGCTGCCCGCCGTGGTAAGCGTATTCAAATTGAGGATAATATCGCCTTCAAAAATCGGCAGACCATCCACAAGCGTATACTGTACTGGCATATCATAAAACGGTGTGCCTGCCATATACCCAGAAATAGCGGCGGTAAAAATTTCGCTGCCCATCATCAATTCGGGGTGCTGGTGCAAAGCAGCGTTCTCAGGAGCAAGGTGTTCTTCATCGGCTTGGTTGGGTTTGGCACGGTTAGACAAGTCGCTGATAATGGCAATCGCTGCCAATATGAGCATTCCTGCCATAATGCGCCGCCAGATACGTCTGCCCTTCCCTTCGTAGAACATGATACCCATCCTCAAAAAAACTATTGATGCGAACAATGGCTTATACTGGGCAGGTATTGCCCGAAAATTTTTCTATGTTTACCATAACATAATATGCCAAAAAACACCAGCAGGTCACATGATGGGAATGATATAA
>JALHOR010000209.1 GCA_022842885.1 Anaerolineae bacterium | reverse complement strand
GCCGGTTGGCATGTAACATGGTCACGTTTGCAGCACACAGATCGGCAAGAAGGCTTACTGATTATGTTGGCAGTGGTCTATTTATGGGTGGTGTGTATCGGACGCTGGCTGTGCAAAACCGGACAGCGATGCTCGGTGGATAACAAACGTCGCCGACACCTCAGTTTGGGGCGAATAGGCTGGGATTGGCTCATTCATCAATTGAGGTGTGGGGCTATTTGTCCAGTCGCATTAAGGCTATATAGATGAAAAGTGTCCAGTGTTGAAGTTCAAAACCGATGGTGACATGAAACCCCTAATATTAACTGCGAAGACGCAAAGAAAAATGCGTGTTCAAAGAGCGTCTGTTGCCATCATTGCTGCATAGAGTTGTCATCCCGACTAGCGAAACATCAAATAGTCCAATCGTAGATCTCTGTTTTCGTAGGCTGCGTAATCAATCTTGTAACATTCTTTAAATAGATTTTATTATTATCATCTGGGCGGGAATCTATCTGTCCAGCCACAACAGCAATACTAAAATAGGAGGCGTCTCCTCCCATTAATTGATTGCCACTTTTTTTAATGTAATTCATTAGTACATTGTCAGCATCAATATATAATCTGCGTGATGTTTTCCAATCAGGTTCATCTCTTTCTACTAGATAAAAATAAAAATCCAATATTTCTCTCCCCAATCCACTAACCATGCCAATCATATCGCCTAGAATAACAATTGGTTTGTTGTGGTATAAATTGAGATGGTCTATTACGTCACTAACATTAACGACTGTATCGTCAACCATCTGTCGAAGATCTAATTCATCTTTGCTGGCATAGTAAGTGAAATTCTCATAAAACAACTTCAGCGACGTGATATTTTCTATACTTATAGAAAAACCGCTGATAAGTGTTGAAGCTACTATGCCGTCAATTATTGCTGGTACTGTCATCAATTTTTGCATATTTGAATAACTTGGTGGAAATGACATCCACTTATTCGCTACTTCATCTGTTCTATCAATGAGGATTTTTCTAGCATCGTCGCCAGCATCATTTAAGGGTGTTAAGTACCACATCATATTTCTGACATAACCCTCGCCCCTACCAAATCTCATCACAAGATTGCCTTCAACACTCACCTTTTGCCCAAGATAATTTGGGACATTATCGAGTACATCAAGCACATGAACCGTCATTTTAGCTATCCTATCTCTTATAGGACTTCACAGAGAGATTTTCACTATAGTGTCCTAGTATCATAGTTAGAAGTAGACCTTACGCAGAATTGCCCTCACCCTAAATCCCTCTCCCCAACGCGCCGGTAGGGCTGGCGCTGGGAGAGGGACTTAAAGCACCGCCAGCAGTGGGTTTGCTCCCTTCTCCTTTGGGAGAAGGGCAGAGGATGAGGGCAGGTGCGTAATGTCAATTAGAAATAAAAATTGGCGATTTGACTGCAGCTTTTGACTCAGCACTAAGTTCTCGGCACTCAGTACTATTTTCGGGAGAGCGCACTAAGGCTTTCACCAAGCACGAGTCTTAGGCTTGCATGAGGGCATCGAACTCCTCACGAGTCATGCCAAACAACACCTCATCATGGTATTTTCCATTGAAGAAACAATTACGTCTGATTCTGCCTTCTTCTGTAAACCCCAATTTCTCGTGCATCCGAATTGATGCTTCATTGGTATGGATACATGCCGAATTGCATTTTTGGTAGCGTTGTTCCCAAAAACCATATTTGAGCAATATACGCACAGCATCAACTGCATTGCCATGCCCTCTATAATCACGATAAACGGCAACACCAAAACTAAACGTCCCATTTTTTTGATCGCGGCTGTGTAATGTCACCCATCCTATAGTAAGACCATCCAAATTTTCCATAGCGAAGCGGATCATGCCATTATCTTTTAAGCCAGCAGCATTCTCCAACCATTCTTGCTGAAGTTCCACAGAGGTAGGCAATACAATACCGTCCTGATGGAGTGCCAGAGTTGGACTATCCAAAGAGGCTATGAAACGTAACTCGGCATCTTGCAACCCCCAAGGGCGCAGCCTAACTTTTTCACCTTGCCAGAAATAGTGTGAATAATTGGGTGTCAGTGCAGTCATTTTTATTTACAGTTCCTCTATAGCAGAATAAGTAAAACAACTTCTTTTTCGCTAGAAACCATTTCAAAATTTGATTTTCCCGTAGGGCGAGGCATGCCTCGCCCCTGCAACAGACATTTTTGAAATAAGTTTTAGCCATTACACCACCGCAAACACATACTTTCCGGGCAAGACGTGATAAATCGCTTCGGTATCGCTGCGACTAATGAGTGTCACCCCGTCAGCTTGCTCAATCGGAATATCATTTTCGGTGATGATACTCGTTGGCAACACGGGCAGATGAACCGTGGCAGTCGTATTCGGCGGCACAGTCACACGATATTCAAATTGCCCTTGTTCGCGCCGCCACGCGCTCTCGATTAATCCAGCAGGGGCGTGATAGGTGGCAGTAGCATAACTCAATTGATTGGTTGGGCGTGGGCGCAAAATAATGTTCTGGAAACCGGGTTGTTCCGTATCAATGCCGCCAACAGTTTCATAAATCCATGCGCCCACACTGCCATAAGCATAATGATTAAAGGAATTCATCCCGGCATTCTGGAAGCCTTTTTCTTCCGTCCAACCATCCCACCGTTCCCAAATGCTGGTCGCGCCTTGTGTCACGGGGTACAGCCATGAGGGATACGTTGTTTGATGCAGCAGCGCCGTTGCCAAACCGTGCTTGCCAAAGCGGGTTAAGACGGGCAGCAAATACGGCGTTCCCACAAAGCCCGTCGAAAGATGAATGCCGCGTCGTTCAATATTACTAACCAATTGTGCCACTGCCTGTGAACGCATATTTTCCGGCAGCAAATCAAAATGCAGTGCCAGCACATAGGCGGTTTGCGTCTGCGCCACCAACAAGCCAGCGGGCGTGACAAAACGATTACGAAATGCCGCCACAATCCGCGAATGCAACTCCTGATAATAATAGGCATCATCGGGTTTATCTAGCAATGTCGCAATCTGCACCATCAAATGGGCGCAGTGGGCAAAAAAGGCAGTGCCAATCAAATCTTTGGGGGTTTCGGGATGCAGCGACAACCAATCGCCATACCCACCCCAAGCATCTATATGAGGATGAGCGCGAATCAGGTCGTGGCTGGCATTTTTTAGATACGTCACAAATCGCTGAAACGACGCATAATGCGTCGCTAGAATGCGCGTATCGCCATACACCTGATAAATCGTCCACGGACAAATCAAAATGGCATCTGCCCACGCGGGTCCGCCATCGTTATTATCTTCTGGGTGAAACACATTCGGACACACCGACGGCACGCGCCCATCAGCATCTTGGGCATCAGCGATGTCTTGCTGCCATTTGGTGAAGAACGCCGCCACATCCATATTGAAGGTTGCGGTGCGGATAAACACTTGGGCATCGCCTGTCCAGCCAAGGCGTTCATCGCGCTGCGGGCAATCGGTTGGCACTTCCAAAAAATTGCCTTTTTGTGAGCGCACAATATTTTTTTGGAGTTGGTTAATCAACGGGTCGCTACATTCAAATGTGCCAGCGGGTGGGGTATCCGAATATAACACGACGGCGGTCAATGTCTCACGAGTGGGGATGCCATCATAGCCAGAAATTTCGGCATAGCGAAAGCCGTGAAATGTAAAATGCGGCTCATAAATTTCGTCGCCATTGCCGCGCAAGGTGTAATAATCAGTGGCGCGGGCAGCCCGCAAATTTTCAATATACAGCGTGCCATCAGTATTGAGGATTTCGGCGTAGCGCAGTTTAATCGTTGTTCCCGCTTTGCCGCTGATTTTGAGGCGCACTCGCCCGACCACATTTTCGCCAAAGTCAAAAATCCAGACTTTGTTATGGTGTGCCAGTTCGCGCAGTTGTGGCGCTTTAATCGGTTCAATCATTTCTTTACGCCGAACCGGCGGCGCGGTTTGTGCCACCAATTTGTAGCCCGGCTCTAAAAATGTATCAGCACGCAACCAGCGCGAGGCATCATAGCCCGGCGCATCCCAACCGGGCAATGCACGTCCGGCATGGACACTTTCGCCCATGAGCATATCGGAAGACATAATCGCGCCCGTGGTGGTTTGCCATGTGCTATCGGTGGCAATCACTTCCGTTGTGCCATCGTCAAAATCAAGCATGAGTTGGGCGAACAATAGGGGTGCATCGCCGTACTGCTGACGCGGTTGCCAGCCCAAATAGCCGCAAAACCAGCCATCCCCCAAAATTGCGCCCATCACATTTTCGCCTGTTTGCAGCAGGGTGGTCACATCATAAACCTGATACGGCACGCGCTGGTTATAATCTGTCCAACCGGGGCGCAGCACATCATCGCTGATAGGTTTGCCATTGAGTGTCGCTTCGTAGACACCCAGCGCCGTGATATACAAACGGGCTTGTTTGGGTGTTTGTGTCAGCCGGAACGGTTTTCGCAAGTAGGGGCATGGCACGCTGGTTTGTGGTGCGCCGACGATGGTTGACCCAATCCATTGCGCTTGCCAGTCATCACGATGCAGCAGCCCCATCTCCCAGAAGGCAATTTCACTCTCAAACACGGCATCATGCTCATCCCACACGCGCACTTGCCAAAAAATGCGCTGCCGCGAACTGAGAGATTCGCCCACGTAAACAATCTGGGTGTGCTGGTCAGATAATATTTTGCCCGTATCCCACACGCTGTTTTCCGGCGAATCGCGCCATGCCCGCAGTTGATAGGCTGTTTGGCGTGCGCCGCGCCGATTAGACTCAAATGACCAACTGAAGCGCGGGGCTATCTCCTCAATGCCAATCGGATTGACCAGATATTCACAGCGCAGATTTTGCGGGATTAACATCGTGTGTTCTCCTAGACCATGACCCAGTTGGTGATTGTATGAACTGTTTTTGTAAGAGGTAATTTTCTAATATGTCTATTTTACCTGAAAACCAATGGGGCGCACATCATGAAAAACAATGTGTGCCGATTTTATCGGCTGAGAGGGCTGAAGGGGTCTGAGTCTGGGGAGGTGATAGTTATCAAAAATGCTAACAGATGAACCGGTGCCAGCGTATTTTGTGGCACCGGTATCCAATCATCAGCCTGTAGTTGTTCGTGCAACCCTGCATTCTATCGTGAGTCCTACCGTTGCTTCATGGTAGCTGCATCACAGCAGGCACTGGCATTTAGTCGCGTTTTAGGCGCTCATCAACATTTTTACGTAGTTCAGCAAATTCGGCTTCCAAGCGTTTGACGACGGGTTCAACACTGTCGCGCCCGGCAGTCAATTTCTCCTCAACCCCTTTAACAAGCTCTTGGCGGGTTGTTTTGCCAGAAGACGGTGCAAAGAGCAATGCTAAGGCAGCACCCACCCCCAAACCAAACATCAGGAAAATAGTTGTTAGCATTGTTCGATCGCGTAGTGCGTGCATTTCGGCATCATGACTATAGTAAACACGCTCATTGGTCATCGTATATTGTTCCCCATATTTTTGCGATTTAGCACCTGCACCCGAAATTGAGCGCAGGTAAAACAGTTAATTCATTAGGCGCCGACGTCCGGTTAGCAGACGCAGCACAACCAGCAGCACCACAGCACCGGTAAAAGCCACAAAGATGCTCCAAATGTTAAAGCCTGTGACGCCCGGTGTTCCGAATTGGTTAAAGAGAAAGCCGCCGATAAACGCGCCGACAATCCCCAAAACAATATCCATGAGTAACCCTTGTTGGTTGTTCGTTTTCATAACCAAGCTGGCAAGCCACCCAGCCAACGCACCCACA
>JALHOR010000208.1:852-5806 GCA_022842885.1 Anaerolineae bacterium | reverse complement strand
TGCAAGCGTCGCACCAATTCACGTTGGTCTGCTGGGCTGAGTTGTTCAACCAGCGGCATCACATCGTCTAACGTAATTTCTGGCATGATGTTGTCTCCTCGTAGGTCTATTCCTGTTTCTCCAACAGATAAAACAGCATATCTTGTTCGACTGTGAGGGCATTAAAATGATGGTGCAGCATCGCCAGAATTTGCGCTCGGTGGTCAGTGGCGTGGTTAGCAACGTGCAGCAGCAGTTTCCAACGAATTTCTTGGGCATCAATACCCCGATGCGCTAAACGATACATCACCGGTTCATTTAGTTGGGCTTGCGTCAGCGAGTCAATATACGCCAAATTATGCGCTTTGAGATATTCCCATTTGGTTTTGGTGGCAGCGCGGGTGGGATAATCATCATACGTGATTTGTTCTGGCGTATCGCTGCTGCCCATAATCCGAAACATCCAGCGATATTCCGCCCCTATCATATGCACCACTTGGTTACGAATTGAGCCAATTGAATAGGCGATGTCCTGCGTAAACTGGTCATCCGTCAACAGCATAATGCAGCCCCAGACACGCTCTGATGCCCAATAGCTGTAACGATACAACTCCTGAATCGCTTCTGGTGTCATGATTTCCCCCTTTTTACGATATAGATTATTGCATTGATTCTAGCACAGACTATTGTTCACATTTCCACCGCTGACCCGACGATTTCAACGGGAATCTGTTGGTCACGTAAAAGGGCAATGTGTTCTGGGGGCGCATCGGCGGTTGTTAGCACGGTTGTAAATTCGGCGGGGTTTGCCAAGGTATAGGGCGCAACCTTGCCCCACTTCCGCCCGTCTACTAAGCAGTATTTGACGCGGCAACGCTCCATCAGGGCGCGTTTCATTTGCACTTCTTCTTGGCTGGATTCCGTGATGCCCGTTTCCGGCGAGATGCCATGGGCGCTGAAAAACCCCACCGTCAGGTTAATATCCGGCAGTTCTTCCGGTTTGCCCACCAACGAAATCGAATCGCGGCGCAATCTGCCGCCGGGCATAAACACCTGAATTTGGGGCGTATCCAAACACTGCTGCGCGACCATTAAACTATTGGTGACGATGATGAGGCGTTCTAGGCGGCGTAAATGCGGCAGCAGCGCAAACACGGTGGTACTTGAATCAAGCGCGATGCTATCCCCAGATTGAACCCGACTCAGTGCCGCTTGTGCCAAGAGATGCTTGGCGGCTTTATACTCGCGCAGGCGCACTTCAAACGATAATTCGGGGGCAGGGGTGCGGCTGACAGGCAAAACAGCGCCGCCATGCGTGCGCTCTAATAATTGGTCATGCTCCAATGCCCGCAAATCTTGGCGAATTGTGACCGCACTCACGCTCAACAACTCACTTAATTCTGCCACCGAAATGCGTCCACGTTGGCGTAGCGTCTCTAAAATGATGCGGCGGCGTTCTTCCATAAATAAGGGCAATGGCATAGCATCATCACTTTCGCTTTATTGCAAAAAACAAAACTATTTGAAAGAAAACAACGGCAAGCATCATCATTATAAGCCGATTCGGAAGCGAAACCCACAGACGATTATGGCGAACTGCATTACAAACGGTTAAAATTGAGGGTATTCGTCTTGCAGCATCGTGTGGGAGTCGCATTGTGACCGTATTCTTGGAAGAACTCAACCGACGCTACCGCCTGCTTGAAGTGTTGGGCAGCGGTGGTATGGGGCAAGTATATCGTGCCGAAGACCGCCTGACGGGTCAAATTGTGGCACTGAAGCGGGTGATGTTGGCAGGTTCCGGCTCCCAATCTGCCGAGAGCCATCGGCACACGGTGCGGTTGGCACTCGCCCGTGAATTTAGGACGCTGGCAGGGCTGCGCCATCCTCATGTGATTAGCGTGCTGGATTACGGCTTTGATGCCGATAAACAACCTTTTTTTACGATGGAACTGCTGCCCCAATCGCAATCGCTGATTGAATATGGTGCAGATAGACCTTTTCAAGAACAAGCTATTCTCATCATTGAAATGTTAGAGGCGCTGGCATATTTGCATCGGCGCGGTATCACCCACCGCGATTTGAAGCCCGATAATGTGCGTGTGGTGTATGGGCGGGTGCGCTTGGTAGATTTTGGGCTGGCGGCACTGAGCGACCAACGCACCGCTGATGTGGGTACGGGCGGCACACTGCGGTATATCGCGCCAGAGGTGATACAAGGGTCACGCGGGCGCGAAGCCGCCGATTTATATGCCGCGGGCATGTTGATGTACGAATTGTTCAGCGACAAATATCCTTACCCAGACGCGAGTTTGGCGCAAATTCTTCAGGCGATTGTGTTTATGACACCCGATGTTGAGCTTGTTCCTGTACCGCCCAAAATGCGTCAAATCATTGCCAAAATGCTGAATAAAAAACCGGCTGACCGCCCGGCAAATGCCCGCGAGGTGATTCAGGCAATTACGCTGAGTCTGCGCGATACGGTTGAACTGCCCGAATTGGGACGCCTGCACGAAAGTTTCTTGCAATCGGCGCGGTTTGTTGGGCGCGAAAGTGATATGCATCGCTTTGAACATGCGCTACGCATACTGACAGAACCTGCCCCGGCGGATAATCGGGGTGGGTCGGCATGGCTGATTGGGGGCGAAACGGGCGTGGGCAAATCTCGCTTGTTGGAAGAATTACGTATCCAAGCGGTCACATCTGGGATTATTGTGCTGCGCGGTGAAGCCCCGCCCGGCAGTGCGTTGTTGACCTTGTGGCAAGACATCGCCCGACGGCTTATCTTAGAAATTCCGCCTACCCTGACCGAAGCCGCCGTCATACAGCGCCTTGTGCCGGATATTGCCCGTTTGTTGGAAAAGCCGATTCCGCTGGATGCACTGCCCGCCGAATCCATCCCGGATGAGCGCGTGGTGATTACGTTGATTGATATGCTGCGCCGCCAAACGTCCCCCATGATGATTATCCTAGAAGACATCCAATACTCGCCACAGAATAAACCGATGCTGCAAATTTTGGCAGAGATGACCAAAACGCTGCCGCTGATGCTGGTGTGTACTTGGAATACAGACATCGCGCCCGAATTGGCGTTTGAACTGCCGCAGTTAATGCGCGTGCATTTATCGCGTTTATCGGGTAATGCCGTAGAAGAGTTGAGCGTGTCTTTATTGGGAGATGCCGGGCATCGTCCTGAATTGCTGGAACTGCTGCAACAAGAAGCGGGTGGCAATGTCTTCTTGATTACCGAAATCATCCGTACTTTAGCGGAACAAGCCGGCGACCCAGATGCCATTGCCATAATGACGCTGCCAGAGCGCGTTTTCCCCAAAGGGGTGCTGGATATTGCGCGGCGGCGGTTGCGGCGGTTGTCCCTAGATGCTCAACCGCTGCTGCGGCTGGCGGCAGTGGTGGGACGCAAATTGGATTTTGCGCTGCTGCGAGAAGTGGATGATGAAACCAATTATGATGAATGGTTGGTGCAATGCGCCGATGCTGCGATTCTGGAAATTAATGATGGCGAATGGCGCTTTACGCATGAACAAATGCGCGATGGCGTGTTAGAAGGCTTGGCAGAATCTCAAATTCCGTATTTGAATATGTTGGCGGCAGAAGCCATTGAAGCGGTCTATCCTGACCATCAAGAATATATTTTGCGCTTAGTAGTACATTGGCATAAGGCGAAGAACGATATTAAAGAAGCGTATTATGCCCGCTTGGCGGGTGAACGGATGCTGCATACCAGCAATTTTTTGGCGGCGCAGCGGCATTTTGAACGGGCGTTGGAATTGACGCTGAATATGGAACAACCGCCGTTTTCGCGCCGTGAAATTTTCACCAAATTGGCGACTGCCTATTACAGTTTGGGCGAATTATCCACCGCGCAGGATTTGCTCATGCGGACGCTGCAAGCCGCCCAAGCGCAAGACCCGGTAGATAACGAGACCAGCATTCGGGCGCTGTTCCAATTAAGCCAGATTTGTGTGACGCAAGGCGACTTGGCGCAGGCACGGCGGCATCTGGAACGGGCGCTGCCCATGACCAAACTGATTGAGCGTCCGTCGTTGTGGATTCGGGTATTGTGGGGCTTGGGTGATGTGGCGTGGCGCATCGGCAATTACGATGATGCCGAACATTATTTGCGCCAGAGCTTGGCATTATCCGAACAACACCATGAGACGATTTGGACGTTAGATACGCTCAAAAGTTTGGGGATTGCCAGCTTTAAACGGCGCAATTATGTGGAAGCGGAAAATTATTATCAGGAATGTTATGAAAAAGCGCAGACCACCGGCAACCTAGAACGGGCAGGCATGGCACTAAATAATCTGGGGGTGCTGCATAATCATCGGCACGATTTTGTGACTGCTCAAACACACTTGCTCAATGGTTTGGCACTTTTACGCAAGACGGGCAAACAAGATTTTATCGCCATTGCCCTGAATAATTTGGGCTTGGCTGCCCTCAGCCTAAAGGTGTGGGATGCTGCCCGCCACTATTTGCATGATAGCGTGGCAATCGCCTATCGTTTGGGCAATATGCCGTTTGTGCTGCAAAATGTGGTGTATTATGCCGCGCTGTTGATGGCTTTGGGCGATGAAGGGCGGGCATTAGTGTGGTTCGGTGTCGTCCAACATCATCCGATGACCGAATCGTATATTGAAATACGCGACACCTTAAATCTTACCTTGAATGATTTACAGCTATCGCAGGAGACGATTACCGCCGCATGGGAGTCTACCACGCCGCCCACATTAACAGCGGTAGTGGAGGCAATCTTGCAGGAAAGAGGGTAGGGGGAGCTAAAAACAATCATAATACAGTCATCTGATGAAAAGTATTTACAGATAGTGCTTGACCGCTTGGCGGTTTGCAAGACGTATCAACCTAAGTTTGGTCATGGTGGTGCAGGTCTTTCTTTAGACCAGTTTCAATCATTGTATAGTGCCGATGCCTTTTATGCTTGGTTTGGCTT
>JALHOR010000208.1:0-842 GCA_022842885.1 Anaerolineae bacterium | reverse complement strand
GGCAATTAGGGATTGGCAGCGAAGAATTGTTTCGGCAGATACTTCAAGATCAACTCGGTTTATCAACCGACCAAGCCAGTTGGACATACGAAGTGGTGGCGAGTTCTGGGAAATCCCGGCTATTGTCATTAGATGCGCGGATAACAAGTGCGGATATTGCCAATAAAGAACGCCGAGACATTGTTTCAGGCTGGGTTCAAAAAGCATCTATCCATTTACAATTATCTCCCGCCATTGCCACCGCGATGACAGGTATCGTGATGGAAATCCGGCAAGGCTACAAGAGCAAAGATTCCAAGCGGCAAAATGCTGATATTGCGAATGCGGCTGAAGCCTATACCAAAGGATTTGTGCCTGTGCTGCTGCTTTTTTCCACACAAATTGATGATGACGTTGTGGAACGCTATCAACGCGGAAAATCGTTAGTCCTGATGGGAACAACGGTTGGGGATGACCTGACCTCTACTTATCATTTCGTGCGCGATATTATTGGGTATGATTTGGCAGCATTTTTCCAACGGAATAGCCTGCAACTCAAAACGTTCACTTTGGAAGTGTTAGAAAATTTATTGCGAGCCGATAATGACCTATAAACAACATGCCGAATTAACTTTCCGGGATAATTTGCAGCGGGGGCGACATGGTTGGGTGCGCTTAACACCAGCTTATTCTGTCCAAGTTGTGCAGCAAATTCTAGATCAACACCCCGACATTACCCATATTTTAGAACCTTTTTCTGGCACAGGCACTACGGGCTTAGTGGCTGCCCAAAGGGGCTTAACCTGTGATTTATTCGACATCAATCCATTTCTGATTTGGCTTGCCAATGTTAAATGTGCCAA
>JALHOR010000207.1 GCA_022842885.1 Anaerolineae bacterium | reverse complement strand
CTATAACGACAACAGCGCCGACACTGCCCAACAACAAACCGCTGCCGTGTTGACTGCCAACCCCGACATCACAGGCATGTTCGCCACCAACACCTTCGGGGCGTTGGGCGCGGGTGCTGCTATCCAGAACGCCGGATTAGCGGGTGCGGTTCAGGTGGCATTGTTTGACGCCAGCGAAGAAAACATTGGTTACTTGCGCGAAGGCACGGTCTCGTTGGTCATTGCTCAGAAACCTGCTGACATGGGTTACATGGGCGTGATTACGGCGATTGCCAATTTGCGCGGCGTGACCTCCATGCCCAAACGTGTTCCGACGGGCTATGCCGTCATCACCATTGAAAATGTAGATGACCCCGAGGTTGCCAAGTTCATCTATACAGGCAACTAAAGAAGAATTGCAATAAATTCAAACGATGATGGCTAGAAATAGCAATGTGTAGGGGCGACCCGATGTGGTCGCCTGCATGGGCGGGGACATCGCCCCGCCCCTACGAAACATCATCTGTTTTGAACATGTGCGAAGTTTTTAAGTATTTGCCCTCACCCTAGCCCACCTTGCGAAGGGGCTTCATCCCTCTCCTAAAGGCGAGGGGACTTGCTGCGCCGCTGATATAAGCCCCTCCCTACGCAGTGGGGAGGGGTTGGGGTGGGGACTATGCAGTGGAGAGGGGCAGGGGGTGAGATTGATAATAAAATTGGGGACGGTAACGCAGTCACGAAAACAGCCTTTCGGTAAGGAAGCAGCACATGGCAGAAAAAGCAAAAATACAACCGCGGCAAAATCGCCTTTCGCGCACGACATTGGTCGAATTTGTGGCGCAAAGCTGGTCTTATCTTTTTCTTTTAGCAATGGTTATTTTTTTCTCGGTTACAGGGACGGGTTTTTTTACCGTCAATAACTTCGCTAATATTTTCGTCACCAGTACGCTGGTGGCGTTGATGGCAATCGGGCAAACGTATGTCGTTATCACCGCCGGGATTGACCTGAGCATCGGCTGGACAGTCGGTTTAGCATCGGTCATTGCGGCGCGTACCATGCGCGATTTGGTTAATGGCGGTATGGAGATTGCCCCGGCAATGCTGCTTGGCACGGTGGCGGCGCTGTTGGTGGCGCTCATCCCCGGCATTATCAACGGCATCCTGATTGGGCGCGTTAAAATTCCGCCGTTCATTGCCACGCTCGGCATGTTCGGGATTGTGCGCGGTGCAGCCTTCTTGCTCACCGATGGTCAGCAGGTGGTGGGGCAGTTGCCCGATAATCTGCGCGAAGTGCTGCGGGCAATTGGCAGCGGCAGCTTGGTCTACTTGATACCGGGGCAAGGCGTCGCGTGGTTTGCCCGTCCAGAAGGTTTAGAACCAGCGGTGATTCGCGGGGTTGCACCGCTGCTGCCGTATCCGGTGATTATCACGGCGGTTATCGTGGTGATTTTCGCGTTTATTCTAGGACGCACTAAATTTGGGCGGCATACTTATGTCGTCGGTGGCAACCAAGATGCAGCGGTTCGCGCCGGGATTAACGTCAAAAATCATCTGGTGTGGGTGTATGTTTTATCGGCATTCACGGCGGGCATTGCGGGCGTGTTATATTTGTTCCGGTTTACATCGGGCGCACCGCAAGCCGGTGAAGCGGCACTTTTGCAATCTGTCGCAGCCGTCGTCATTGGTGGTACCAACTTGTTCGGCGGCGAAGGCAAAATCAGCGGCGCGGTCATTGGCGCGTTGATTATTGGCGTGCTGCAAACAGGCTTAGTGATTCTGAACGTGGATGCTGTGTGGCAGTTCATCGTTGTGGGCGTGGTCATTATTGTCGCCGTCTTGGTCAATCAGGCACAGGCAGCACTAGAAAGGCTGAAGACCAATGCATGAACCCATTTTGCGCGTGCGTGGCGTCTCTAAATTTTTTGGCGGCTTAACCGCGCTGGATAATGTGGATTTTGAGGTTGTCCCCGGCGAAGTCGTGGCACTCTTGGGCGATAATGGCGCGGGCAAATCCACGCTGATTAAGTGCATTTCCGGCGTGTACCGCCCGGAACAAGGCGATATTTATTTTCAGCAGCAGCAAATCGCCGGACGCAGCCCGTCCGAAGTTCGTAATTTGGGCATCGAGACAATTTACCAAGATTTGGCGCTAGCAGAAAATTTGGATGTGGGCGCGAATGTCTTTTTGGGCAAGGAGAAAATCAAATATTTATTTGGCTTTTTGCCCGTGACGGACGATGAGTATATGCGGCGCGAAGCGGTGACGGTGCTGGATAAGCTCGATATTCATATTCCGTCGCTCAAGCAAAAATTGGTCAATCTATCCGGCGGGCAGCGCCAAGCAGTGGCGATTGCGCGGGCGATGTATTGGAACGCGCAATTGGTCATCATGGATGAACCGACAGCGGCTTTAGGCGTGCCGGAACAGCGCAAAGTCTTGGCGTTGATTAAGTCGTTGCGCGAACAAAATATTCCGGTCATTCTCATTAGCCATACCATGCAAGATGTGATGGCAGTCGCCGATAGAATCGTGATTATGCGGCGTGGGCGCGTGGCAGCCGATATGCCGCGCAGCGAAGCCACTGAAGAAATCATCGTCCGACATATCGTCGGTTCGGCAGAAGTCGGAGAGTAAAGTCGTGGCGCTGCAACTGCTCACCTTTGGCGAAGCACTGGTCGAAATCATGCGGACGGGCATTGATGAACCGCTGCATCAAGCGGCGCTGTTCACGGGTCCCTATCCGAGTGGCGCACCGTTCATCTTTGCGATGCAAGCGGCGCGTTTGGGCGCAACCGTCGCGGCAATTGGCACGGTGGGCGCTGACCCATTTGGGCGCTGCCTCATCGAAAGTTTGCAGCACGATAACGTGGATATTCGCGGCGTGCGCGTCTCATTGGATGCTACGACTGGCGTGGCATTCGTCGCGTATAATGGCGATGGTTCACGCGATTTTGTCTATCATATTAAAAATGCGGCGGCGGGTGATTTAGACCCCAATATGCTTGACCCGGCATGGTTTGAAGGTTTGGGCGTGCTGCATCTGATGGGGTCTACGCTGTCTATCCACGATAAATCTCTGCAAACCGGATTACGGGCGCTGGACTTGGCACGGGCAAATGGCGCGAAAATCAGCTTTGACCCCAACTTGCGCCCCCAATTGATGAAACCAGAAAAAGCCCGCGAAGTCTTTGCGCCTATTTTGTATGCCGCCGATGTGCTGTTGCCAACTGCCGAAGAATTGTGTTTGCTGGTCGGCGTGGACACTGTGCAGGACGCCGTGAACTTTTTGTTGCGCCAACGCCCAGACCGTCTGATTGTGATGACGCAAGGGGCGCACGGTTGCACGATTTTTTCAGCATTGATTCCGACCGGCTTGCAAATCCCCGGTTTTGCGGTAGACGAAGTAGACCCGACGGGTGCAGGCGATTGTTTTGATGCGGGCTTTTTGGTGCGCTGGATAGAAGGCGCAACCCTTGAGGATGCTGCCCGCTTTGCCTGTGCTTGCGGCGCTCTATCTGTGACGAAACAAGGACCCGCAACCGGGGCAATGCCGCGTGCCGTCATTGAAGCGTTTATGCGCGAAAGAGGTACTTGATGGACTGGTCACGCGAAACATTGGAAAAACACAGTTTGGACATGCGCCAATTTATTGATTTCCGCGAGTCCACGCTGCCCAACGGAATGCGCGTTATTGATGCCCATAATAGCAGTGGCTTAAATTTTACGCTGCTACCGGATAGAGGCATGGATATTTATGCCGCCAGCTATAAGGGGCGCTCTTTAACGTGGCTGAGTCCCGGTTCGCCGCATGTGGCGGATTTTGGCGCGTCATGGTTGCAGCAATTCAACGGCGGCTTGCTGACGACGTGCGGCTTAACCCACGCGGGACCGCCGGAAGTGGACGACATCACAGGCGAAAAACGCGATTTGCACGGCAATTTTACGCGCTTGTGTGCCGGGCAAATCACCCATAATCAAGGCTATTGGGATCCTACTGATGGGAAATCATATAGGCATCATCTTGGGGCAATTTTCAATGAGTCAAGTTTATTTGGCACGCAGTTACAACTAAGGCGGCAGTATAGCCTGCCGTTAGGTGAATCAGCGCTAATAATTTACGATGATGTCACCAACATAGGCGATACCCCTGCGCCGTTGATGTTGCTGTATCATGTGAATGTTGGTTTCCCATTGGTGGCACAAGGCACGCGCCTTATCACCCCTGCCGAAAAAGTTATCCCACGCGATGCTGCTGCCCAAGTGGGATTTGATACTTATGCCGATTATTCAGCCGCGAGTGATGGGTATCCCGAACAAGTCTTTTTTCATCATTTAAAATCGCCGAACCGAAAGTTACACGTTTTGTTAGCAAATGATGATTGGGGCTTGGAAGTCAATTGGGTCGCTGACACTATGCCCTATTTTACGCAGTGGAAAAATACGCGCAGGGGCATTTATGTTTCCGGCATCGAACCGGGCAATTGCATCCCCGAAGGGCAGAACGCCGCCCGCAAAGCCGGACGTTTACAGATGCTCGCGCCGGGTGAAAGAACATCTTTCGTACTGATTTTTCGTATTCATGATGGCGCAGATGCCGTGCAAAAAGCCACACAGGAAATTGAAACGATGCAACAAACAGGTACGCCGATTGCAGGCTGCCGGTTATGACAGCCATCCCCTATCAACTGCGTAGTCCCCTCCCCAACCCTCCCCACTGCGTAGGGAGGGAGCACAAAAGCGCGGAAAGTTCCCTCTTTGCGAAGCGGGGAGGGGATTTAGGGGTGGGGATAGTGGCGAGGTTGTAAATAAATTTCAAAATAGGGCATGACCCGTCATGCCCCTACACATCATCTAAAATCATGTGGATTTTTAATCGTTAATTTATTCGATACTTAAATTATCTACCATGACACTGCAAAAATAGGTACTAACAGCTAAAAGCCAACAGCTAATCGCTCACAGGAGACTCCCAATTTGACGACCACACTCACCCCCGGACGCTGGCGCGGTTTAAAAACCACCAGCACCCGCGACCATATGTTTACGATTTTGGCATTTGACCAGCGCGGTAGCTATCGCAAGATGTTGGCAGAAGGCACGGATTACACCACAGCGGTCAACATCAAGACCGAAGTGGTGACAGCATTGTCGTACCATGCCAGTGCTGTGTTATTAGACCATGAATACGGCTTGCATCCCGCGCTGAAAATGTCGGGCGGCAGCGGCTTGTTGCTCTCTGTCGAAAAATCAGGCTACAGCGGCGATTCCACTTATCGTCGGATTGATTTTATTGATGGTTGGAACGTCGCCAAAATCAAAGCGATGGGCGCATCAGCGGTGAAAATGATGGCATATTATCACCCGGATACTGGCGCTCTTGCGGACGAAATCGAAGGGGTGATTGCCAACCTGCTCGCCGAATGCCACGCTGCGGATATGCCGCTGTTCTTAGAACCCATGTCGTACAGCATCGCGGCGGGTGTCTCCAAAGAAAGCGCCGAATTTGCTGCTACGCGCCCGCATGTCATCCGGGAAACTGCCCGCCGTTTGAGCGCCCTCAAACCGGATGTACTAAAACTGGAATTCCCGGTGGATGCTGCCTTTCATACCGATAGAGCCGAGTGGCAAAAAGAATGTGAAGCGGTCAGTGCCGTGTGCGAAGTGCCTTGGGTACTCTTAAGCGCGGGCGTGGATTTTGCGACTTTCGCTGACCAGACGCGCATCGCCTGCGAAACTGGTGCGAGTGGTTTTCTAGCAGGGCGTGCTATCTGGAAAGAAGCGGTCACGATGGGCGATGCCGAGCGACAACACTTTTTAGCGGAGGTTGCCGTGCCGCGCATCAACAAACTGGCAGAAATTACCGCCGCTACCGCCCGCCCATGGACAGATT
>JALHOR010000206.1 GCA_022842885.1 Anaerolineae bacterium | reverse complement strand
TGACATCGTATTGGAATACTTTGAGAGCCAGAAGTGGTCAACGATCCGATTGTTGTGGTCAAGTGCCAGCCAACCCAAGCAGGTCATCCCACAAAATCGGTTATTCGTGACCGATTAGCACCAGCTAAAAATTCCTAGCTGTAATAAAAACGGGCGAGTCTACAAAAATGACTCGTCCGTTTTTTGTTTATAATTTGGTTTTTTGTGGCAAGAACGTAATTTTCCGATAAAGCATCACAACTTATAGACTCGCTTCGCCAATGCATATGCCATCTCGACGATTAGTTCGGCGGCATCGTCTTCGTCCAGAATATGCCGCATGACGCGCCCGGCTAACCAATCGGCACAGGCACGCCGCCAAACATCATGTCGTGCTGGAATAGACGGATAAGCGCGGGTATCGTCGTTAAAACCAGCGGTGTTATAAATACCCGCTGTTTCGACAATACTATCCAAAAATCGCTGCATTCCATTTAGGCTATCAAAAAACCACCAAGGTGGTCCCAATCGCAAAACTGGATAATGTCCGGCAAGTGGGGCAAGTTCGCGGCTGTAGGTGGTTTCATCTAATGTGAACAAAATCAGTGTCAAATTGGAGTGATTGCCGAATTGGTCTAGCAGGGGTTTGAGGTTGCGCGTGTATTCAGTTGCCGTCGGTATATCCGCGCCCATATCACGCCCAAACTGTTCAAAAATCGCCTGATTATGATTGCGATAGCTGCCGACATGCAACTGCATCACCAAGCCATCATCCACGCTCATGCGTGCCATTTCGATGAGCATGTGTCCGGTAAAACGCCTTATTTCATTGGCATCGGCAGTTCCCGCCAAACCCCGCTGAAAAATGGCATTGGCTTCTTTTTTGCTCAGAAGTTCGGTATAGGGGGTTAGCGCCGCGTGGTCGGTGGCGGTCGCGCCCATCGTCTTAAAAAATGCTCGCCGTTGTGCCAGTGCTTCGGTGAAGGTTTTGTAGCCGATAATGTTCACGCCAGAAACGTCACTGAGTTTTTCAATCTGTTGTCGCCAATTGTCTGTGTCCATATTCAACACTGCATCCGGGCGAAACGTCGGAATCACGCGCCCTGACCACCCAGAATTTCGGATAGCTTGATGATGTGGCAGGGTATCCGTCGCGGCATCAGTGGTCGCCAGCACTTCGATATTGAAGCGTTCAAACAAGCGGCGGGGATGAAAATCATGCTGGGATAATTTTTCGGCAATGGCGTCATAAATCATCTGGGCATTGGCGCTGTTGAGTTTTGCCTCAATGCCAAAGACATCGCGCAGTTCATCACGCAGCCAAATGCCAGTCGGTGTCCCCCTGAACAAATGCCAATGGTCACATACGGTTTGCCAAATTTTACGATGGTCGCTTTCTACCGGAGCGCCATCACGGCGGGGAATGCCTAATGCTTCAAGGTTAATGCCCTGCGAATACAACATCCGAAACACGTAATGGTCGGGGATAATCAACAAATCCACAGGCGACCCAAAAGAGTAAAATTCATCGGCAAAAATACGCGGGTCTACATGCCCATGCGGACATATCAACGGGAGATGCTGCACTTGTTGATAGAGAGTACGAGCAAGCGTGCGTTGTGCCGGGTCGGGCGAAAAATAACGGTCTTCGGACATAATGCCTCTATTTTTCTGGGAGCAAAAATAAATCTGAAATGTTTACCATCTGCCCACTTAACATCGATTCGTTGGCAGCAATGCCCACCAAGATAGAGGCTGCACCATCTATATGCGTCGCGGCACGTTGAAAAGGGTCGGGGGGTGGGGCAGGTGAAAAAAGTTGTTCCAGCATCAGCGGGTCAGCACCACCATGCCCGCCTTCACTTTCCGGGATGGCGATGGCTTGCGGTTGCCCGAACATGGGATATAACCACAAGGTTGTTTTTTCAAAAGTGCCAGTGCTGGCAGAAGGGCTTTGCCCCGCCACTGATAAATCATGTATATTTTCGATAATCTCTAGTTCGATGCGTCCTTTTGTGCCAGTGATTGCCACGCGCATTCCTTCTAAGGGGGCATATGCCAACAAACAATAAGACATAATCGCGCCGTTCTGATAGCGCACATTCAGGCTCATGGTATCTTCAATCGTGATAGGCGTACCAAACACATTTTGGTCGCGCACATAGCCGGTTTCTGGTTCGGCATCCCAATATAAGCCGCGTAAAATGGCGTTCTTATCCAGATGCAGCGCGAAGGGGTCATCTTTTGCCGCTGACACGCCTGTATAGCGATGATAGGCATAGTGTTCACCGCGTTGTGCCGCGTTTGCCTGCCCATAAAATGCTAAATTGCCCATTGCCATCACTTGCTGCGGATACGAGGCAAGCCACCAATTGACCAAATCAAAATGATGCGTGGCTTTATGAACGAGCAGTCCGCCGCTATTATGTTTTTCCCGGTGCCACCGTCGGAAATAATCAGCGCCATGACTGGTATCCAGCATCCACGCAAAATCCACTGCCAGCGGCTTGCCAATGCTGCCTTGTTGCATGAGATGCCGCACCTGCGTAAAGGCGGGCGCATAGCGATAATTAAACGTGACGCGCAAAGTTTTTCTGGTACGTTCAATCGCTTCAAAAATCAATTTCATTTTGGGCAAATCGGTAGTCATAGGTTTTTCGGTGATGACATCGCAGCCCAGTTCCATTGCCCGAATGATATACTCATGATGTGTGGCATCTACGGTGGTCACAATCACTGTATCCGGGTGTGTCTCGCCAATCATGCGGTCAAAATCCGCTGCGTGGAAAGTGGGGCGGGGTGTAAATCCGCGCTGCTGCAACTGCTGATTATACCAATTCATGCGCGTCTGGCTGACATCGCAAAACCCGACTAATTCTGCGTTTTGCGGATAGGTGAGCAGCAATGCTTCGACATACATGCCCGCCCGTGAGCCTGTGCCAACCAGTGCATACCGTTTTTTCGCCAAGGGTGTGAATCCTTTAGTAAACACGATTGATTCAACCACAAAGGACACAAAGATGATTCAAATCTAATTTTGGGTGCTTTGGTGGTAAAAAACATTCTACTGCTTATAAAAAATACTGCCATATCTATGACTCTGTGCCATAATCGAATGCCAATACCGAAAGGCATAAACATGATGACTCACCCGATTGAGATGTTAAAACCCCACCGCAAGATTACCGGAATTTCGGCAATTTTGCTGCCATTTCATGCAGATGGCACGCTCGATTATGCTGGCTTTTGCGCCCATGTTGCCCGGACTGCGGCAGCCGGCATTATGCCTGCCGTCAATATGGATACGGGCTACGGCAATTTATTGGATGAGCCGACACGCTGCGAAATCCTGAAGTTGACCCGCGATACCTTGGGGCAAGCGGCGTTTGCGGCAGGGGCATTTGTGGGCGATACGCCGGGTGCTGCTTGGAATGCGGCTGCCTATCAGCGCCAAATCGAATTCATCCAGCAATTTGGTGGTATCCCTGTGATTTTTCAATCGTATGGGCTGACGCAGCAAACACCGGATAAAATCATCGCTGCGTATACCGAATTAGGACGATATTGCCCGCAGTTTATCGCCTTTGAATTAGGAACGATGTTTGCCCCCTTTGGCAAAATTTATGATTTAGACGTTTACCAAGGGTTATTGTCTATTCCCCAATGCATCGGCGCGAAACATTCATCGCTGAGTCGCGTTTTGGAATGGGAACGCTTGCGCCTGCGTGATGCCCACCGCCCGGATTTTAAAGTGTTTACGGGCAATGATTTGGCGATTGATATGGTCATGTACGGCAGCGATTATTTGTTGGGACTCAGCACCTTTGCGCCAGATTTGTTCGCCAAACGCGATGCTTTTTGGGAAACAGGGGATGCTCGTTTTTACGAACTGAATGATGTGCTGCAATATTTGGGCTTTTTTGCGTTTCGTGCGCCTGTGCCAGCCTATAAACACAGCGCCGCCCAATTCCTGAAATTGCGCGGTTGGGTAGGATATGATGGCACGCATCCTAAATCACCGACGCGCCCAGAAAGTGACATAGCGATTTTGGCGGAGATGCTAGAACGCTTGCAACAATGGAGGGATGCATGAGTTATCGTCGCATTGCCCAATTACGAACCGCCCACGATTTTCAGCAGCACAGCGCCAATTTGGGCATAGACCTGCCGTTTGATGAGCAGGTGTTTTCTGGACATGAAGCGCCGCTGGCACAACCGTATTTGATTCATGGCAAAACGATTGGCAATCGCTTCGCTATTTTGCCGATGGAAGGCTGGGATGGCGATGCTAATGGTCAGCCGACAGCATTGGTCAAACGCCGCTGGCAGCATTTTGGCGCAAGTGGCGCGAAACTGATTTGGGGCGGCGAAGCGGTGGCGGTGCGCCATGATGGGCGAGCGAATCCGTTGCAACTGCTCCTCACGCCCGATACTGCCGCCGGAATTGCCGAATTGCGCGAGACGGTGATACACACGCATCAACACCATTTTGGTACTGCGGACGATTTAATAATTGGCTTGCAACTTACGCATTCCGGGCGTTTTTCGCGCCCGAACAGCAAACAATTAGAGCCGCGCATTTTGTATCATCACCCGCTTCTCAACAAAAAATTTCACCTCTCGCAAGATTACCCGCTGCTGACCGATGCCGAAATTGAGGATTTAATCGGTGATTTTGTGAAGGCGGCGGTCTTGGCGCAGCAAATCGGCTTTGATTTTGTGGACATCAAACATTGTCATGGTTATTTAGGGCATGAATTTTTGAGCGCGGTAGACCGCCCCGGTCATTATGGCGGCAGTTTTGAAAATCGCACTCGTTTTTTGCGCGACATCGTGGCGGGCATTCGCCGTGATGCGCCCGGCTTGCATATTGGGGTGCGCTTGAGTGCCTTTGATTGGATACCCTTTCGCCCCGGCGAAGATGTTACAGGTGTGCCAGAAATGTGGGCGAATGGCGCTTATCCGTATGCGTTTGGCAGCGATGTTACTGGCTTGGGTATTGATTTAAGCGAACCGAAAGCCTTCTTAGACCTACTGCAAGCATTGGACATTCGTTTGGTGTGCCTAACGGCAGGTAGCCCTTATTACAATCCGCATATTCAGCGCCCGGCATTATTCCCGCCATCGGATGGCTATCAACCGCCTGAAGACCCATTAGTCGGTGTAGCACGGCAAATTAATGTGACCGCCCAATTGAAAGCGGCATTCCCGGAATTATTGATGGTGGGAACAGGGTATTCGTATTTGCAGGATTGGCTGCCGAATGTGGCGCAAGCTGTTGTTCGCACAGGCAAGAGTGATTTTGTTGGCTTGGGTCGCATGGTCTTATCGTATCCTGAATTACCGGCACACATCTTAGCGGGCAAGCCACTCCAGCGTAAACGCATTTGCCGCACCTTTAGCGATTGTACGACTGCGCCGCGTAATGGCTTGGTATCCGGGTGTTATCCATTAGATGATTTTTATAAGACGCGCCCAGAAGCCGAAACGCTCGCCAACATCAAACAGCAGATGAAACAACCGTCAGCATCACTAGAGGATGATGCATGAGCATTCGGATTGCGGCGGTGGGGTTGGGTCATGCCCATATCTACAATCAGGTGGAGACGCTTTTAAAAGCGGGCGCGGAATTGGTGTGGCTGTATAGCGATGAACCAGAGCGCACACCGGAATTTTTGGCACGCTATCCCTATGTCAAACAAGCGCAGACGCTCGACGAAATTTTGGAAGACCCCACGATACACATGATTGTCAGCGCGGTTGCACCTTATGAGCGTGCGCCCTTGGGGATACGGGTGATGCAGCACGGCAAAGATTATTCGGTCGCTAAACCTGCCTTTGTATCGCTGGCACAACTTGAACAAGTAAAAAGCGTTCAGGCAGAGATCGGAAGAGCACACGAGATCG
>JALHOR010000205.1:2851-6055 GCA_022842885.1 Anaerolineae bacterium | reverse complement strand
TGGTTTCTAAACCCTCCCCTACCCAAAATTAAGAGACTTACAGGACGAAGCATTAAGGACTAAGAAATAAATAGGCGAAGAAAACAAAACAGGCAAAAGATGCTCCAGTCTTGCTCTTTTGGCTTATCTCTCAGTGAAATCTCAGTGGTCTCTGTGTCTCTGTGGTGAAAAAATTGCGGTAAATGACAAATCTAAAACAGGCTCTAATAGCCAAAAGCCAATCGCTATCCCGAAAGGTGAAATTCTCATGACCGCGACCATTGCGCGTATGGATATGAAAGATGTACCCGACCAATATGTCAAAAGTCGCTCGTTGTTGCAAAAAGCCGTGCGCCGCTTGCTGCGTGACCGGATGACGATGGTGGCGCTCATCACCATTGGGGTGATTATGGGCGCGGCGGCATTCGCCCCATTCATCACGGAAACTATTCTGCAAATTGACCCCAACGAAACCAACCCCACTCAAAATTTTTTACCCCCCTTGACGAATATTCATATTCTGGGGACGGATGATATTGGGCGCGACCAATTTGCCCGGCTGCTGCACGCAGGCGGCGTTTCGATGCGAATTGGTTTTTTTGGCGCGACCCTATCGTTAATTGTGGGGGTAGTCTTGGGCATGGTGACGGGCTATTTTGGCGGCGTTGTGGATGACATCATGAATTGGATTGTCACAACGGTGGATTCCATTCCGGGTTTATACTTGCTGATTTTGTTCGCGGCGGTGTTATCCCCGTCTGCCGAATCATTGATTCTAGCGGTGGTACTGCTCGGTTGGACAGGTACATTGCGCCTAATTCGTGGGCAAACGTTGGCGCTCCGCAACCGCGAATATATTCATGCCGCGCAAGCATTGGGCGCTTCGCCTTGGCGCATTATGTTCAGCCACATCATGCCCAATTTGATTTCTGTCACTGTCGTGTCGTTGGCAATTAACATCGCCGGCTTAATCTTGACCGAATCGGCGTTATCCTTTTTGGGGTTAGGCGTACAGCCACCACAAGCCACTTGGGGCAATATGCTCTCGAAGTCGCAGCAATTTTTCCGGCAAGGGGCGCATCTTGTTATCTTCCCAGGCTTGATGATTTTTATCACCGTGTTGGCATTTTTCGTCGTTGGCGATGGCATCCGGGACGCCTTCGACCCCACCATCACCGACGATTGAGGCGGATGCTTCACAACCTCCACATACCGCAAATGCCGCGCTTGGCGTAAGATGGATCGGGATTATTGATGATGATGTGATGTCGTGGTGATGACCGAACAACTCCTTAGCAGGCGTCAGCAAAAAACCCGCCTCATGTTTATGAATGCGCTGGTACGGCTCATCGTCGAAAAAGGGCTTGACCAAATTACGGTCACGGATATTGCCAACGAAGCCAATTATGGGCGATGGGCGTTTTACCAGTATTTTGAGAGCAAAGAGGATGTGGCGTGGGCAACCTTCATCCATTGGATGACACAACTGGACACCCAATTAATCGAGAGCGTCCAACAGCTTGACTCACCGCAGCGCGAATATCAATCATGGCGCATGATTTTTCAGGCGTTTCATCACCAGCGCGAATTTTTTACCAAACTCGATAGCGTTATGGTGTCTAAGTGGCGGCAGCGTGCCAAAGAATTTTTGGTGCGCCAGTTTTTGCAGCATCTTTACGCTGGGCGCTTTGCACTCATGCCCGGTGTGCGCCCAGAAATCGCAGCGCGGTTATACGTTGCCGCTATCATGGAACTGCTGGATTATTGGTCACATCACCCAGAATTGGGCGATGCCGATGCCTTGGCAGATGAATTTTTCGTATTTATCTTCAACCAACCCCCGCCCTCTCCACAAAAATAGACATCTGTTCATTATCACACACGTTGACAGCCGATGTGCTATTTGAATAGACTGTAGGTATCAACTCTATCCGAGAAGGGGCAACCGCATGAAAAATCGTATCTCAATGCCGTTTTATACAATTCTGTTGGTGCTGGTCATGGGCGTTTTGATTTTTGCACCTGCCAGTTTTAGCGCCGCGCAAGAAGGACATGGGCATAGCGGCGAAGCCCGCCCCGAACACACTGGGACAAGCCCTATCATCTTAAATCCGGCGGCGGGTTCCGAAGTGGGGTTTGTGTATCAGGCATTTTTAAGCCCGCATCAGGAAGGCGGCGAAGAAGAAAATACACCTGCCTTGATTCCACCAGTGTTCCGGTCTACTGCGCCTTCTGTGCCACGCAGTGAACGCACATCACGCGGACACGCCGCCATTGAATTTACCAACGATTTAAGCAAAGCCTATGTGTATCTCGCCATCGAAAATGTCAACATCGAAGATATTAACATGCTGCATTTGCACTGTGGGCGTCCGGGGCAATTGGGTCCCATCATTGTGGATTTTTCTATGGCGGGCAATATTCAGGAATATCTAGCAGATGGCATGATGAGCATCGAAGTTACCAATGCTGATATTGAGGCGGTAGTCGCTGCGATCCAAAGCCCGATTGATGGGTTTACCTCCGGCTGCCCCATCATCACCAGCAATCCGTTAGATAAAGTCAAAACCATCGCAGGCATGGAACTGATTGCGCGGCAAGGCGAATTGTATTTCAACCTGCACACCAAAGGACAAACCTACTTCGGCGATATGCGTGGGCAGTTTTATCTGGTGGATGCTGAGGATTAAAAGGCTAACTGCCAAATATATTAACCTCACCCCCCGACTCCTCTCCAAAAAACGGAGAGGGGAGAAAGCCCCTCCCTGTGGTATGGAGAGGGGTTTGGGGTGGGGTCGTCAATCCTCATTATATGCCTCTGTCATCCCATACCAGACCATCTCAAAAAGTGACACCACGCCGTAAAAAGTGCTTTCACTGCTATCTGGCGACTTTTACCCCGTTTTTCAACGGCAAACTCCTTGCAGAAAATGCTGAATCCCACCGTTTTGGGTTTCTTTTGTGTTATGCACCATTTTCTCAACAATTACTCATCGTATGTTGTGGCATCTGCGCTATGATACGCGGCATCATGGCATTATATAACAATCACTAACGGAGTTGGGGCAATGCAGTTAAAAATTAATGGCGAAACTTACGAAGTCATGTTTCCGCCGGGGGAACAACTGCTGTGGGTATTGCGTGATACCGTTGGGTTGACGGGGACAAAATTCGGCTGCGGAGTGGGCATTTGTGGTGCCTGTACCGTGCATGTGGATGGTGAGC
>JALHOR010000205.1:0-2841 GCA_022842885.1 Anaerolineae bacterium | reverse complement strand
CCGCGCCGTGCTTGTATCATTTCGGCAGAAGCAATCGCTGCCAGCGAAATTACGACGATTGAAGGGCTGGCAACGGTGAATGCCGCGGGCGAAGAAGTATTGCATCCGGTGCAGCAAGCCTTCATTGATGAACAAGTACCGCAGTGTAGCTGGTGCATGAGTGGGCAGATGATGGCTGCTGCGGCTTTCCTTGCCAAGACACCTAATCCCACTGATGAAGAAATCACCGCCGCAATGGGCGCGAATTACTGCCGCTGTGGGTGTTATACCCGCATCAAAACCGGCATTGCCCGTGCCGCGGAATTATTACAGGAGCGTGGCGCATGACCAATCCACCAACACCGACAACACCCCCCAATACAACAGGGCAACCACGCCGCTTCTCACGCCGCAATTTCTTGCGCGTCTTAGGCATCGGAACGGGAACTTTGGCAGTGGGCATGGTGGTGGGCTTTCCCACACTGCGCCGCGAATTTCAATTGGCAGTCAACCAAGCCTTTACTTCTGGGGGTGCGCCCACCGGAGGTATGCCGGAAATGCCTTTCGTTTGGATTCGCATTGACCCCGATAACACCGCCCATCTACATCTGCCAAAATCGGAGATGGGGCAAGGCATTCATACTACCTTGGCGCAGCTTGCCGCTGAAGACCTTGAACTCGATTGGGACACTATCAAGACGTATACAGCCGATAGTGATACCGGGTTTGATGCGTTGACATCGTTCACGTTTGGCAGCATATCTACCCTCTCGATGTACCAACCTATCCGCGAGGTTGCTGCTAATCCGCGCGTCATGCTGGTGGATGCCGCTGCTACACAGCTTAATGTGCCTGCCAACGATTTAGACGCTCGCCGCAGCCGCGTTTTTCTTAAGAACAACCCGGATAATGGGCTGACCTATGGTGAGATTGTGGCGGCACATCAAGGCGAATGGACGCTGCCAGAAACAAAACCAACGCTGAAACCCAATGCCGCCTTTGAATTTATTGGCAAGCCGATTCAGCGCGTAGATTTGCGCGAAAAAGTGACCGGGCGTGCTGTGTATGGGTTTGATGCGCGGGTCGAAGGCATGATGTATGGCGCGGTGGCGCGTCCGCCCCGTTATGGCGCGAAGTTAATCAGTGCCAAAGCCGGGGATGCAGGCAATCAACCCGGTGTGCGGGCGGTGGTTATCCAAGAGGGTTTCGCGGGCATCGTCGCCGAAACACGCTCCCAAGCGTATGCAGCATTGGCGTTACTTGACCTGACTTGGGAAGGTGGCACTACGTGGTCACAGCCCGACTTAGAAACGTTCATGGCAATCCCCGATTCCGGTGGCACATTAGTCCAGCGTATCGGTGATTTAGACGGCACATTTAATGCTGCCGAAACGATTATCGAAGCCCATTACAGCACCCCGATGGCGTCTCATGCTCACTTAGAACCCGAAGCGGCATTGGCAGATGTGAAGGCGGATAGCGCCATCATTTATGCGGCAACCCAAGGTCCCACCTATACCCGCGATGCTGTTGCTGACGCGACGGGCTTGGAAGCCAGCAAGATTAATGTGGTGGCGACGTATTTGGGCGGTGGGTTTGGGCGCAAATTGGGCATGAATGCCGCCGCCGAAGCCGCCCGCCTCTCGAAAGCCAGCGGTTTCCCGGTGCATGTGGGTTGGAATCGCACGGAAGAAATGCGGTATGGTTATCATCGTCCACCTGCTAAGAATCGTCTGCGGGCAGTTATGACGGCAGAAGGCGAAATTACCGCGCTGCAACATCAAATTGCCAGCGGCGATATTTTCTTCGGCACTGGCACACTTCCAGAATTTGTGGGCGAAATTTTAGGCGCTGATCCCTTGGCGATTTCCAACTTGCGCTACGACGTGCCGCATCGCCAAGTGATTTATCATCGCAAAAAATTACAAGTCCCCACTGGCTCGTGGCGCGGCTTGGGGACGATGCCGAATACGTTTGCCGTCGAAAGTTTCATAGATGAATTGGCGCATCAAGCCGGGCTTGACCCGCTGCAAATGCGGCTGAAGCATCTGCCGGATGATGCCTTTGGACAGCGGATGCAAGCAGTACTGATGGCAGCAACCGACGCGGCAGGATGGCAAGCCGGGGCGTCTGACGGACGGGCGTATGGATTGGCTGCTGGCACGTTGGGCGAAACGGTCGTGGCAATTGTTGTGGAAGTTTCTGCCGCCGATGGCAAGTTCCGCGTGCATCGGGCATGGTGCGCCGCCGACCCCGGATTGGTGGTCAACCCCGATGGCGCTCGCGCCCAAATAGAAGGCACAATTGTCATGGCAATGAGTTCTGTTCTCTACGAAAAAATCACGCTGAAAGATGGCTTGATTAGCGCCGATAATTTTGGTCAATACCCGCTGATTACCATCCGCGATGTGCCAGAAATCAATGTGATATTTGTAGAAAGCAGCGATGCGCCCGTCGGGGGCTTAGGCGAAGCCATCATCGGTATTGTACCGGCTGCTATCGCCAACGGCTTATTCACGCTCACAGGTCAACGCCTGCGCGACTTGCCGCTAAAATTGGTGTAAGGCATTCGGTTGTCATATCGGGCATATTGCTAAAAGTATAGGCTCATATTCAGATTATGTGAAAAACGCATGTTTGAAGGGACACGGCCTGCCGTGTTCCTGCGGAAAATCACCGATTCCGAACATTGTTCTACACCGCCGCGCTTAAAATCGTGTGCATTTCGGTTTCGGTTAGCACAATCGGGTTGCCTTTCATGCTGCTGGCGCGGGCAGATTTGGCGATGATGTCCGCGAAGTGGGCGGGTTGAATGCCATACTGCGCCAAACGCGGGATGTTTAATAAGGCGGCGGTTTCGTT
>JALHOR010000204.1 GCA_022842885.1 Anaerolineae bacterium | reverse complement strand
CCCAGTAGAAGAATTGTTTGCTGAGGTTGATGCAGAAATGGCGGCACATGCCAACGAGAGTTAATTCATCAGATTATTTCGACAAGGCATTTAAGTATCTGTTACGAAAATATCCGGCAGTTCGAACCGAACTAGGGGTATTGACTGAGCAATTACAAAACGATGCCCGCCCCGGCAACCAATTGCAAGGAGTCGGGTATGAAGCGTACAAAGTGCGGCTGAAAAATCCGTCGGCGGGCAAAGGCAAAAGTGGCGGTTTCCGCGTCATTTATTATGTGCGCGTGGCAGAGCAGGTAATTTTGCTGACGATTTACACCAAAACCGAGCAAGATGACATCAGTGCCGATGAAGTACGGGCAATGATAGACGCTATTTTGCCCACTCTGGATAATGAGGGTGAAGATTAAAATGCCGAAAATCAACTAAAATAAACACCATAACTAGATGGGAGAAATGGGCGTGTTTACAACCCAAATCGGGATGGCGCTAAAATTGTTGTTTGAGTAAATGGCGATTATGTGGTTAAATTGCAGATTGCGACATAACAGGAAAAGATGCATGTTGACCACCACCGCCCTTAAACCCTTTCTGATTGATACCATCTGTGTAGACACACCTCTGACCCTAGCGCCGATGGCAGGCTATAGCAATTATGCGTTTCGTTCATTATGCCGCGACTTGGGCGGCTGTGGCATGGTTTGCACTGAATTGTTAAGTGGACCTGCCCTACTCGACAAAAGTTCTCGCGCCCGGTCAATTCGCATGTTCGATTGGCGTGCGAGCGAATTTCCGGTGGCGGTGCAATTATTTGGCGCTATCCCGCAAGAAGTCGCCGAAGCAGCAAAAATTGTCGTGGATTATGGCGCGGCAATTGTGGATATTAATATGGGCTGCTGGGTGCCAAAAGTTGCCAAAAAAGGCGGCGGCGCGGCACTGCTGCGCGATGTGTGTACCGCGACTGCCGTAGTGGAAGCTGTGGTCAAAGCGGTGGATGTGCCAGTCACGGTGAAGGTTCGCAGCGGATGGGAAGACGGCCTAGTGACAGCCATCCCATTTGCGCGGGCGGCAGAACAAGCAGGTGTGAAAGCCATTGCTGTCCATGCTCGCTTTGCTGGTCAGGGACACACGGGCAGCGCCGATTGGGACGTTATTCGCCGCGTCAAAGAGATGGTCACGGATATTCCGGTGATTGGCAATGGCGATGTGCATACCGGCGCAGATGCCGCCCGCATGATGGCACAAACAGGCTGCGACGGTGTGATGGTTGGGCGCGGCGCGATGGGCAAACCGTGGGTGTTTCAGCATATTGCCCATTATCTGCAAACCGGCGAAACTTTGCCCGAACCCTCGCGTGCTGAACGGGCACAGTTGGCATTGGCACATGCCCGCCGCTGGCTAGAAACATCATGGATGGTGGAACGCCAAGCCGTGTTAGAGATGCGCGGACAAATTTCCAAATATCAATTGGATGAGCCGGGGTCAGTCATCATTCGCAATCAAATCGTGCGAGCAAATTCTTTGGCAGAATTGGAAACAATTATCGAACCGATTTTGCAAGCGTAAATACGCGAACAAATTTCAAAATGCCGGGGCGCCACCTGCCGCGTCTCATGCCCGAAATATAAAATTTTGAAATAAATTCTAAACAACAGGACTAATGACTACCTGCGGTTGGCAGATTGCAATTTGCCATAGTTACAAATTTTCTTATAATGAAACGATAGCTGCATTGTAATGTAGGTTGCATTATAGCTGGCAGCGCGGCGAGGGTGTTATAGGGTTTGCTTATAGGTTCGTTGCTGAAAAACTTATATGAGATTTATACACTCTTTTCCAGATTTTGCGTTATCATCAAAAATTCACATCGGTTTGTCCAATTAACACCTTAACAGAGGCACAGCAACATGGCATATCTTATCACCGGCGGCGCGGGTTTTATCGGTAGTCACTTGGCACAACAACTGCTAAACCGCGGCGAAACGGTTGTGATACTCGACAATTTTAATGATTTTTATAGTCCGGCGCTCAAACGCTATAACGTACAGCGCCTCAACGATGGCACGCAGTTGACGGCAATTGAAGGCGATATTCGGGACAAAGCCTGCATCCAACGCATTTTTGCCGAGCATGAGATTACCCATGTCGCGCATATGGCAGCGATGGCGAATGTCCGCAATAGCATCAAAAATACGCCACTCTATACGGAAGTCAATGTGAATGGTTCGGTCAATCTGTTAGAGGCTGCCAGCGAAAACGGCGTTCAGCAGATGGTCATGGCTTCGACAGGTTCGGTGTATGGCAAGACTGCCGTGATTCCGTTTGTAGAGACCGATAACGCTGACCGCCCCTTAGCATCGTATCCAGCGACGAAACGCGCGATGGAATTGATGGCACACACCTATCACAACCTAACGGGGCTGAATGTATCGGTGCTGCGCTTCTTTAATGTGTATGGACCCGCCGGACGCCCGGATATGATGCCCATGCGCCTGCTGAATGCCGCATTCGATGGGACAGAAATTCCTTTGTATGATAATGGCAATATGCAGCGTGATTGGACGTATATTGATGATACGGTCAATGGCATTTTAGCGGCATTGGCGCAGCCCGTTGGCTATGAAATTTTTAATATGGGCTATGGGCAGCCCGTCAGCCTAAGCGATTTTATTGACATTATCGAAGAATTGACAGGCAAACGCATCAATCTGCGCCCGACGCCCGCCCCCGCCAGCGAACCGCCCATCACCTTTTGCGATAACAGCAAAGCCCGTAACATCTTGCGCTTTAATCCGCAAGTTGGTGTTGCCGATGGACTGAAAGCCACTTGGGAGTGGTTCCGCGACTACAAAAAACAAGCCTAACAAACCAGATGCCGGTCATTCGCTTTTGGCGAGGGCATCTGGCAAAATTTTCGCCACCCACTCAATCGCTGCCTGCCGCTGACTAAAGAACCGCACATCGAGATTAGGCTGAATGGCTTTAATGCGATACCGCCCGAAGGGTTCAAACACATACAAGAGCATCGGCGATAGCGGCATGACCACCGCCACCCGCCCCACTGCCTTCGGGTTAGCCTCTGCTAATTTCGCCACGCGCTGCTGCATATACGGTGTCATCCGCAAATGCTCAACGGGGGTTGCATCATACACCAAATATCGCTCATCCCGATAATTCATATGCTGGAAATATGCCCGGACTGTCGCTTCCCATTGGTCAACATGGCGCTTTTCAAATGTTGGTAACGTAATCACCCACAACTGGTCTTGATACAATTTTTCAATCTGGATATTCAACATAGCGACTCATCAATTATTTTATTGCTGCTTGTATTGTGACACAGTATTTCGGGCAGAAGCATTGGGATTTTAACGGTATTTATAAGATTAAACAATTGTTTTGACAAAAGAGGGGTCACAATAAAAAAAGGGCGTATCTGCAGATTTGCCCTTTTTCTCGTTTCTTAGCGGGATGATGAGGTCAATCTACCAGCGCCCGCAATTTTTGAATGGTGTTCCAATTGCGAGCAGTACCAATCAATTTCAGTTTTTTCTCGATGAAGGTATTATCCAATTTGGATTTGCCCATGCCATCGGGATAATAGACATACAAGGTATCACCGCGCAGTGTTATCTGTTCGTTGCCCGCGTAACTGGCAATGACGCCGTTCACATGGGCAGCATCATTGGGCATGGCTTGCAAAAACACGACCAACACTTTGCTAGGGTCTTGCATTTGTTCCGCACTGAACGGGTGTTGGGCGATGACTGTGTGCCACTGTTCCGGCGTGCGGAGGATAATTTTGGAGTCAAAGCCATAAGCCGCCACAATCGCCGCTTCAATTTTTTGCGCGAGTTCCGGCATCGGGGCGGCATCGCTGCTAAAAACGACATTGCCACTTTGCAGCAGCGTCGTGATTTGGCTGAACCCTAGCGATTCATACAATTTTTTCAGGTCTGCCATTTTGATGATTTTGTTGCCGCCGACATTGATACCGCGCAGCAATGAGATATACACGGGCATCAGGCAGTTTCTTTCGGTGATAAGCGCCACGCGACGATGAACAAAATCAGTGTGGCAGCCATGAAAACGCCGAGCCAGTTGGAAAGCAAATCTGCCAGCGAGTAGTCTCGTCCGGCGACGCCCTGTTGATAAAGTTCGGTCAGCGTGCCAACGACTAGCCCACTGCCCACTGAGAGGATGAATGCCACTTGCCAGCGTAATCGCAGTGCCAAACCAAAATAGAGGGCAATCATCAGCCCAAACATTAACCCGGTATGCCCCACGACCCCGCGCCAGACCGACGCCGTAAACAAATTTCTGAAGCCGCGCACCAAGGGATTAGCGCCCGGTTGCGTCGTCAAAATCAAGACCAGCGTGAGCATGGCAGCGAGACCTGCCAACCGAATAGGCAGCGAATTGGAAAGAGAACGTAGCGTTTGCATATGACTTGCCTTTGGCTCATAACGTAATATTCTGTACAGAACAAAATACACGCGCTTGGCAAAAAATCCTCAGTATTGGCTGCCAGAAAAATTACAAGATGCCACTCCAATACATCAGCACATATAACACCGGGGTTGCCAGCAGCAAGCCATCCACGCGGTCAAAAAAACCGCCATGCCCCGGCAGCAGCGACCCCGAATCTTTGACGGCGAAATAACGTTTCATCCACGATTCGACCAAATCACCACAAATGACCAAAAATGGTATGACCGTAATCGCAGCCCATGCCACCATTGGTAATGCCGCTGCCAGCGTAATGATGCCGCCCATGATGACCCCGGCGATATAGCCGACGATAGCACCTTCAATCGTTTTCCCCGGCGAAATGGTGGGCGCGAGTTTGCGCTTGCCGAACCACCGCCCGCCCAACAACGCCCAAGTATCCGTCGTCCAAGTGACGAACAGCAGCAAAATCGTCCAGGGCAGACCGCCCGTATTGCGAATGACGATGAGAAAGCCCAACGGGATACCGGCATACAAAATGCCCAAGGTCAAATGCCCATAAATGTTGACCCAGTGTACCAGCCGATTACCTGTGACAAACAGCGATTCGACCATGCCAACCAGCGCCACCAGCGCCATCGGCAGCCACAACCACGCCGTTTGTTGATTCATCGTCAGCAGCACCGTCAGGAAGGCGGCAGTCAGGGGCAGCCACAGCCGCAGCCGCCATTGCGGTTGAATCATCACGGTAATTTCTACCGCAACAAACATGGCAATCAACGTAACTGCCACATCGGTAAGGGGCGCTCCTACAAAAATAATCAGCAGAATCAGCGGCAAGCCAATCGCCATTGTTCGCAAGCGCGTTGATAATTCAGGTGTCCAAGCAGAGGGTCGGGTCGTCGTCATAGCCAATATCCAGACGTATTCGCGCTGAAATTGTCATTAAAATGCGAATCGTCTGGGTTAATTATAGGCGAGAACGCAGCAAGAGTTCAACATATTTGGAACGTTCTGGGTCTAAGGCGTTTTGGTCTACCAGATATAGCAAGCTATCCAACAAGTCTACCAGATGCTGCACCTGCTGTTGTATCCGTTCAAAATGGGCGGCACGGCGTTCTGGCGTCAGGCGTTCATGGTATTGATACAGCAGAGTCGCCGAAGATAAGATGATGGCCAGCGGCGTGCGAAATTCGTGCGAGGCTTGAATAATAAATTGTTTTTGCACTTCAAGTAATTCATGTTCGCGCTCGGCAACTTCGCGCAGTGAATTTTCAGCTTGTTTTTCGCTGGTCATATCGCGGGCTGCCCCCAAGATGCGAACAATCTGTGTTTTCTGGTCATTCCATTCGGGGCGGGCATAATACCGAATATGGCGATACGTGCCATCGGCAGCCCGCATCCGTAACTCAATCGTGTCTTCTTGCCCTGCCCGCAGGCGCTGAATATGCTGGTGTGCCTGCGCCATATCATCAGGATGCACCAGCGATAAACGATCCGATGCCATGTCAGGATGGTGGGCTTCGGTATAGCCCATCGTCGTATAAAAAGAGTCCGAAATGGATTGGGGACGCATCGTGCCATCCTCATCCACATCGGAAACCACCGTCCAAT
>JALHOR010000203.1 GCA_022842885.1 Anaerolineae bacterium | reverse complement strand
ATCTTGTTGGCGTTGGTATGCTTGTGTTTGCCTGCGTTGCATCCGTTTTTGCATAATCAAATGCCCCTTACCGATGACGGCACGTTGCATCTGTATCGCATCATTGCGCTAGATGATGCTATCCAACAAACGGAACAGCTTTACCCACGCTATGCGCCCGGTTTGGTTTATGGCTACGGTGCGCTGCTGTTCAATTATTTTTCGCCGCTGGCATATTATCCTTCAGTGCTGCTGCATCATGTGGGCTTAAGTTATACCCAAGCATGGCTCGGCGCGATGTGCATATACATTGTTCTGGCGGCAATCGGTGCCTATGCTTGGGGCGCACAGTGGACAAATCGCATCGGCGGTTTTATCACAGCAGTGGCTTATATTTATGCCCCTTATTTTTTGTTTGATGCTGTCCGGCGTGGCACTCTCACCGAAGTGGCGGCGCTGGCAATGCTGCCGTTGGTGCTGTGGGCATTCGGACGATTACAACAAAAAATATCGCTACCCCTCGCAAGCATGGGCGTACCCCCCTCACTCCCCCCAAGCATGGGGGGAAGTGTGATATTGGCAGCGGCACTTTTTGCGCTGTTTATCCCGCTGCACAATATCGTCACCCTTTTGGGATTAGGCTTGCTGCTGCCCTATTGTGCGTTGCTCTGGTTGACTGCTCAGAAAAAAATTCGCACGTTTTTGGCACTTTTTTCAGCAGGTGTCTTGGCTGTGTTGATGACGACTTTTTTCTGGCTGCCTGCCTTGGGCGAAACTGGCGCTGTCAAAATTAATGCTATCGCAGACAATCTCAATTTTGTGGATGTTACCCGATCACTGCGTCCGCTTTCTGAAATTTTTATCCCCACTTTTACCGCCGACCCAACCCAGTTGCAGCAACCGATTCCGATTGTCGTGGGCTGGATTCCGATAATTTTGGCAACCATAACCATGATTTTGATTGTTCTGAAGAAAAGATCCATGACGCCCTCTCGCTATGCAATGGAGACGGGGCTGGGGGGTGAGGATAAAGTCGTTTTTCGGCTTTTCTGGTTGTGTGCTGGCATTACATTTTTCATGATTTTGCTAAATATAGATACTCCCCTCGCTGTTTGGCTGTGGGAGACCATCCCATTGTTAGATTATACACAATTCGCATGGCGCACCTTGGGCATTGCGAGTTTGGCATTGGCAATGCTGGCGGGTATCAGCATATTTGGTTTTAGCCAACTTGCCCCCTACACTCCGGCAAGAATAGACATGCCTACCGTGCCGATGCAAAGCCCCCTCTCATTCAGGAGAGGGGGTTGGGGGGTGAGGTTGCTTCCGATTTTTATCATAAGTTTCACAATCATTTACAGCTTGCCGTGGTTGGTCGCGTTATATGTGCCGCTGCCTGCCAACAGCATCTTGGACGCCCAACAGCATGAACGCACCACCGGGCAATTGGCGCTCTCATCCTACAGTGAATATCTGCCCAATTGGGTGGAAACACCCCCTAATCCGGCAACATTTAGTGGGCAATATCCCCTATTATCGCGCTTGCTTCCGCCTGAAGGGGTGACGATTCAAACTGCTGATTGGCGTGGCACTTCAGCGACGATTGCCCTAAGCAGCGTAACACCTGTTACGCTGGTTTTTGATTGGCTTTATGTTCCGGGATGGTCTGCCCGTTTTAGCAACCCACCAGCGGATTTATTACCTTTAGTAGTGAAACCACTTGCGCCGCATGGCTTAGTCAGCGTCGAAATTCCGGCAGGCGAGCATATTTTGGAAATTGGTTTACAAGCAACCCCGCTGCAAGCCTTGGCAAATGGGATAGCGTTAGTGGCTTTTAGCTTTTGGCTTTTAGCTTTTAGTGTGTGGATAGGTCGGAAGTTTGTAGGGGCGCGATATATCGCGCCCTTAAACGAAAAAGATGCTAGTGCAGTGCGGTTGAACGCAGCACAGGCAAAGCATTATGAAAATCCTGTTTGGCACTTTGTGGTTCACAACATCAATGGGCAAATGATTGTGCTTGGAATTACCCTGCTATGCATCAAAATGTTCATCGTAGATGTGGTGCCAAATCCATTTCGGGCTGAACGCTTTGGAGCCGGCAATGTTGGCGTGAATAATGTGTTAGACGCTAATTTTGGCGGCGAAATTCAGTTGATAGGGTTAGAATTGCCTGAAAATGCCAAATCCGGCGATTTTGCCCGTTTTAACGCCTTCTGGCGGTTGTCTTCTGGCAGCATTACCCGTGATTATTCCAGCATTTATCATTTAAGAAACAGTGCTGGACTCGTCATTGCCGAAACCGGGTCTTTCACACCGGGCAATCGGGCAACATCGGCATGGCTAGCGGGCTATTATTTGCAAGAAATCCTCACGTTGGAAATTCCTAGTGGCACACCACCGGGTGTTTATACATTGGATGCAGGCTTATTTTCTGTCGAAACCGGAGAACGCCTGAATATCCTAAACGAGATGAATAATCCAATAGATGTCAAAATCACACTTGGGCAAATCGAGATTTTGCGCCCATCTGCCCCACTGAGTCCTGAAAAAAATATTGCTCTCAATACAGACATCGGATTTGCTGGTTTGCTAACGCCATTGCCCGAAAAGATAACGGTTGGCGATGAATTGATTTTTGGTCTGCAATGGGTCGCGCAGCAAACACCCACACAGGATTATCATTTTCGGCTGATTTGGCAGCAGGCTAATCAAGCATTTTTCAGTCGCCCCCTGCCCCTCATTACCAATTTTTCCGCAACAAGTTGGCAAACTGGCGAAATATGGAACGGGCATCATGCGCTTATCGTGCCGGGTGATTTGGCAGCGGGTAATTATCAGGTTTTCGTGCAATTGCTGGATATAAATCAACAAGCGATTGGCGAAAACATCGAAATTGGCGACATGACCATTGCTGTGCCAGAGCGTAATTTTGATTTGCCGGAAATGCCTTTTTCGTCGGATGCGATTTGGCAGAATGGCATTCGTTTATTGGGGTATGCTGTTCAGGGGTGCGTAACAGGTGTTACGCTCGTTTGGCAAACTGAGGGACTCATTGACCAAAATTTGCGCTTATTTGTGCATGTGGTAGATAGCGATACCATTGTGGCACAGTGGGATGGCATCCCCGCCGATTGGACACGTCCAACAACCGGTTGGATACCTGATGAAATTATCACCACCCACCACGCTTTTGATGTGCCAGAAGGCGATTATGATATTCGCATAGGTTGGTATGACCCGGCGACGAATACACGAATACTACTCACTGATGCTACGGATACATTTTCTTTCGCTGTGCTGCCTGATTAGCCGCGAAGACACCAAAAAAGATTAGAGGCATGTCTAAAAATAATCAAGAGAGTTACTGTTGTGGGCGATTAATACGTACCAATTGCCCTTGCATCTCAGGAAGTGCCTTGAGAGCATCATCAATTCGTTGAGCTTGTCCTGCAAAATCAGCATCGAAAGTGCAAACAACAATTCCATTGTGATGAGAATTTTCAAGGTGTAGGCGAATGAAATGTTTCCGATTCAGAGTAAGAAGAATTCGCCCTTGTTCTGTGGCAAATGCCAAAACCGCTTCATCAGGAATCGCTTGTCCAGCATTGCCACTCTCTAATGTTGTGAGAACATCATGACCTAATTGGCGCAGTTCAGCTACAACTGGAAAAGGGAAATTTTCGTTAGAATACAATTTCGCCATGGATTATGCCGTCTCGTTGTCCACAATTTGCTGCTCAATGTCTTCACGATGAGCGCGATAATATGCCCAAGCATTGACCAAATCTTCCGCACGCAAACTTGGGTAACTATGCAATATTGCCGCTTCACTCATACCCAATTGACGTGCCTGCACCAGTACCCACACTGGAATCCGAGTTCGCACAACACAGGCTTCGCCGCCCAAAACATCTGGGCGGCTTTCAATCCCGGCAAAATCATCCCCCAAATCACGAACAACCCATTGCAAAAGACGGGCTTTCTCAGCGCGGGTCAATTCTGGCAGTAGTGCCGCTACTTTATCCATCGTGGTCATAGTGTTGATTACCTCAAATAATGGCGCACGACGGCGCTCATCAAATCCAGAATAACCGTGCGCTCAGATTCATCCAGCATATCCAATTCATTGATAAGTTCGTGAGCATCGGTTTTGCGCCAACTCTTAAAGCGTTTTGCCGAGCGCGTAACAGGTGTTACGCGGATGCCCTGCTGCACCATTTTACGGATTTCGCCTTCGGTCAAATCATTGTCGCTGGCGTGATCCCATAATTCACGCGCTACACGCAGCAATGCCCGATATTGGCGCAGTTGAACAACATGCTTAAAGCCCATGCCATTCATGAATTTTTCGCCTTCGCCCACTGGAATAGGATACAGATTGCCATCCGCAACTTGGGCATAATAATCCTGTTCATGCTCAAATTGCGCCGCCGCCTCAAACTGAACCCCTTGCATCTCATATTCATACATCAACAAGCGGGCAAGCTGCCGCGCTCTGGCGATGGCATTCAGGTTATTGCGGGCATTGTTTTCGCTGGCTTGCCGCCATAAATTAAAACTATCGGCAACCCGCGCCGGAATTTGCGACCAGTCTTTGCTGTGCGTCGGCTGAATAGTGCGCCAATGCAGCAGATGATATGCCAACCAACGCCCTTCGCCTGTTTCGATGATATAGCTGCCATTATCGTTAATCACCGTAATGGGATTGGTCAAACCATCGCGCTGGATGCTGGCAGCCAGCAAAATAATTTTCAGCAGCGATGCTTCTAAAACGCCAATTTGCGGTTCAGCACCAATGCGTCTTAACACCACTTCATCATTGCCTTCGCTGACAGCGACTACCCGGTCAGTTGCCCCACCTATGAGATAGGCATCCACATCAAACGGCTTGCCACGCTCAATATCCACTTCTTTCAGCCACATCTCAAACAAACGTGCCATCGAAACAGCATCCGGGCTACCATTCCAATAATGGCGCAGCGCCGTAGGAATAATGCGGCGTGGTTGCAAAGCATCCGGGCGAATATCAGTGATAGGCAGCGGTTTCGCCACAATTTTGTCGCGCCCCATCACATCTGCCAGCGGATTGACGCGGCTGTTATACCCCCGATTGGCAAATTCGCTGGTGGTGACGGGCGCTTCTGCTGCTAATTCTGGCGAATCATCATTCGCATCGCCCAAATCATCAAACCCAATGCTGGCAGATTCGCCGCGTTTACGCCGATTAGACATCAATAATCTTCTCCTTGGCAGCCCGCACCACTTGCCAAGCATCGCTGGCGGCAGGCTGGTCATAAGCATAGCTAAAAATCGAGCGATGCCGTGCCATCGATTCTTCCCAAACCACGCTTAACGGAATGGGATGCCATACCAAATGCCCGAAGCCGCGTAACCCCTGCAACTGCTGATATTTTTCTTGATGCTCCAATACTTTCGGGCGGAATTTGGTGGGAATAATGCCCGCTAATTTAATTTCTTCCAGCCCTTTTTCTTGCTTTTGCTTACTATAGCCCGTCGTGCTTTTGATGGATTCGACTAGCCCATCGAGACTCAAATAACTCAATTCGCTGGGATAGATGATGTATTGGGTTGCCACATAAATCTGCCCATGCAGCGCCGATGGTGTAGGACTGGTATCGAAAATGACCACATCCACGACATTTGCCTCTGCCAATTCTTCCATCTTGCGCCGCACCGCAAAGAGTTCGCCTTCTAACGCTTGGGCAATCAGGCGCGTTTCGCGGTTGCCCGGCACAATGAACAAGCGCCCTTCTGTCGGTTGCTTGGCATTGGGCATGGCATACACTTCTGGCGGCAGCGCATGAACGATACCGGGGTCACTAAATTCAGCATCGCGCACCAACAAATCATATAAGCTGTGCTGCTTTTTGATGCCATACATCAGCGATAAATGTCCTTGCGGATCCGCATCAATCATCAATACCCGATGCCCCAAAATGGCTAATCCAGCGGCAATTGTCCCCGCCATGGTGGTCTTGCCCACTCCACCTTTTTCGTTCAAAAACGTGATAATTTTCATCTTTTATACTCCCTATTTAGCGAACAACACTCCCCTAATTGTAAACGAGAAGACTCACAAATGCAGGGCATTTTCGCGCTGATGATATTGGCGATGAACACAAGTTTG
>JALHOR010000202.1 GCA_022842885.1 Anaerolineae bacterium | reverse complement strand
TTTATGGTCGCGCTGCTCATGTGCTGCTGCCCAAAGATTATATTCGCTACAAACTCACGGGCGATTATGCGATGGATATGGCAGATGGCGCTGGCACGATTTTGATGAATGTTGCCGAGCGTGAATGGTCAACTGAAGTTTTAGACGCGCTGGAAATCCCGCGTGAATGGATGCCGCCTTTGTACGAAGGCACAGCGATAACGGGCGTTATCAGCGCGGCGGGTGCCGCAGAAACCGGACTCAAAGCAGGTACACCTGTCGTTGGGGGTGGCGGCGACCAAGCAGCAGGCGCAGTTGGGGTCGGCGCAGTCGAGCCGCATATCATCGGCTTGAGCGTGGGGACTTCGGGTGTCGTGTTCGCGCCACTGGCAACTTATGCGTATGAGCCGCACGGCAGTTTACACGCTTTTTGCCATTCTGTGCCGGGGCAGTGGCATTTTATGGGCGTAATGTTGAGCGCGGCAGGCAGTTTGCAATGGTATCGGGATACGTTAGCGCCCGATGTGCCGTTTGATATTCTGGTCAACGAAGCGGCAGCAATTCCAGCGGGCAGCGAAGGCTTATTTTTTCTGCCATATCTGACCGGAGAACGCACGCCGCATCCTGACCCACAAGCACGCGGTGCTTTCATCGGGCTGACGACACGCCATACCCGCGCTCATATGACTCGTGCCGTGCTGGAAGGCGTGGCATTCGGGCTGAAAGATGGTTTTACGTTGATTGCCCAAGCAGGCTTGCCGGACAATATCGAAGTGCGTATCAGCGGTGGCGGCGCAAAAAGCCCGGTGTGGCAGCAAATCATCGCCGATATTTTGGATGCGCCACTCGCCAGCATCAACACCACCGAAGGCGCAGCATTTGGTGCGGCATTATTAGCATCGGTGGGGGCGGGCGTTTACCCCGATGTGGCGACCGCTTGCCAAGCCACCATCAAAACAACGGATGTGATCGCGCCATCGGCAAATCGCAGCCTCTATCCGGCGCTCTATCAAACCTATCAAGCATTGTATCCGGCGTTGCAAGCCATTTTTACGCGGTTGTAGCTGAAAAAGACCCATGTTCAGATTACGTGAAAAGTGCGTATTTGTAGGGACACGGCATTTGCCATGTCCCTACGGAAAACCTCTTGTTTTGAACTTGAGTGTGATGAAAATTGGAGAGAGGTTGGGGTGAGGTTTTAAGCATAACTCTGGGGCAGTTCCACGATGAAAATTGCCCCTTTGCCCGGTTCACTTTCCACGCGAATGCTGCCCTGATGCCGCTGCACGCAGTCCATCACAATATTCAATCCTAGCCCTGTGCCTTCAATATCGCCCACATCCTCCGCCCGGAAAAATGGCTCAAAGATGCGTGCTTGGTCTTGTTCACGAATTCCCTTGCCTTCATCCACCACCCGCAGAATAATCGCTTCGGTGGGCGTCGCCAATTCCAGCCGAATGGTGCTGTTCTCCGGCGAATATTTGACAGCGTTAGAGAGCAAATTTAACAAAATGCGGCTGACCAAGATTTCATCAATCGTCCAATACACCGCCTCGGCATGATTAATCAACTCAAACCGATGCTGCGCCCCCAGCGTCGCCTGAATTTCGTTCACAATAACTTGGCAAAGGACGCCCAGATTGACCAATTTCGGATTAAATTGGCGCTCGCTGAGGTTGCCTTTCATCATCTTGGTTAAGTCGTTAATCAACTTGGTGACATAATCTAACTGCCGCCCGATGGTATCCAACTTTTCTTGGCGTTTATCGGCATCCAAGCGGTCAGAATAATTTTCTAAGATATTTTTGCTCGTGGCAATGACCGAAAGCGGCGTGCGAACATCGTGGTCAAGCGCCGCGACTGCCCGTTGGATTAATACATTCCATTCTTGTTCGCGGTATAAAATAGCTCGCAGGCGTTCCTGCTCAATCTTAAGTGCCTCACCATTTTTGCGAGCAGTGACATCCGTAATCATGCCCATCGTGCCTTCGTACACCCCGGCTTCATTGACGAGTGGATTGGTGGCAATTGTCGTCCATACGGCTCTGCCAGTTTTATGCTCAAAACAAAATTCATGGTCTTCGATAATGCCTTGCTGCCGTCGTTCCAGATAATACAGTGCCGATTGCTGATTTTCGGTTGTCATAAAATCCAGCAAATTACGCCCCTGCATTTCTTCAACCGTATAGCCCAACATGTCTGCCATATGCCGATTCACATAGGTGGTATTGGCGTGGGCATCTAACAGCCAAATGCCTTCTTGGGCAGTTTCCACAATCTGGCGATAGCGGTCTTCGCTTTGGCGCAGCGCCGTTTGCGCGTTGACTTGGGCAGTGATGTCGAACCCGATACACAATACTTCTATCGGACGCCCCGTTTCGTCCGTGAGGGCAGTAAATTCCCATAATGATGTATAGGCTTCACCGCTTTTGTGGGATGGCTTGCGGACAATCACTTGCACGGGTTGATTAGGTTTTTTAAGACATTCCCGAACCGTGTCGCGGACTTTTTGGTGATCTTCTGGGACGACCGTATCCAAAGAATGCATATTCAAAAATTCGATTTCTTTGTAACCAGTTTTTTCTAAGAAGCGTTGGTTGGCATACGTATAATAACCCATTAAGTCGGTGCGGCAGATATAGGCAGTTTGCGATTCCAGCAGCGACTTTAAGCGAGCTTCGCTCTGGCGTAGCGTTTCTTCTGCTTGTTTACGCGCCGTGATATCGCGGTTAATCGTCACACCGCCGACGACGCTACCGCTGGCATCGCGCAGCCAACTAACGGATACCAAAACAACCAATTTTTGCCCGCTGCGTGTGTATTGAATAAGCTCACCTTGCCAAGAACCCGTTTGCTGAAGCGTTGCCCGTGCCTGCGCTTGGGTTTCATTAACCCATTCGGTTTTGACCAACACATCCAGCAGTTGCCCAATGGCTTCGGCGGCTGTCCAGCCATAAATGCTTTCAGCCGCTTTATTCCAAGCCGTGATGAGCAAGCTGTTATCCGTGATGATAATCGCATCCGAAATCTGCTCGATTACCGCTGCTTCGTAAGCTGTTTTTGGATTGTGTCCCTCTAGCCAATTCGAGAGCAGATGGTCTACCGTGGTATTCTTCTGCTGGGCGAATTGCTGCAATTTGTCCAGCAATTCGGGGCTAATTTCGGAGCTTGGCATGATTTACCTAAGTGAGTAGTTTGTTCGAAAATCATAAACACATTATAGCTACAAAACGAAGCGATAGCGATAAGTTAGGGCAATCTATACGATGAATTTCATCATCGTTTTGTAATGTTTTTTGTGTTTTTATTAAATGATACTTGTGTCCGCTTGTCAGATAAAATGAAATATTGTATGCTGACAGCGGCATTTTCCAACCACATCAAGGAGATAGGTTATGCGTAAATTGCTGTTGGTATTGACTTTGATGGGCGTGCTAGTCGGCGCGGTAGCGTTGACCTTCGCCCAAGATGCCCCCATCCCGGTTGCCGAAAATTTGAATTCGCCCCGGCATTTGTTTGTAGAAGATGGCACACTGTTTATCGTCGAATCGGGTTTTGGCGGCGAGACAGAAGTGGATACCGCCGTTGGTACCGAACTCGGTGGCACCACAGGTCAAATCACTGCGGTGGCTGACGGTGAACAAAGTGTTTTTGTGAGTGGTTTTTACAGCGTCTCCAATGAATTTGCCCAGACCAATGGCATTAGTGCTGTGCGCTTAACTGAAGATAGCGTGTGGGTGCTGCATGGCTTGGGACCGATTGGTGATGACCGCCCTACCGATGCTGCTACGATGGCGTTGGTGCAGCATGACCGCGCGACGTTAGAAGTCGTTCAGACGGTTGATTTGTATGCTTTTGAAGAAGCCAATAACCCCGATACCAGCAATATCGATTCTAACCCAGTAGATTTTGCTGTTGCGCCTGATGGGGCAATTTATATTGCCGATGCGGGTGCGAACACGGTCTTAAAATGGGTTGAAGGCGAAGGCGTATCGGTTTTTAAAACCTATATTCCTGATGGCACAAATCCCGCTGCTGTGCCGACGGCGCTGGAAATTGATGCCGATGGCAATGTCTATGTCGGTTTCTTGACGGGCTTCCCCTTCTTGCCGGGCGTTTCTTGGATTGAAATGCTTGATGCTACTGGCACGGAAATCATGCGAATTGATGGGCTGACGCTGGTCACAGATTTGTGGTTTGGCGCAGATGGCACCATTTATGCGGTCGAATATGCCAGTGGTTTCGGTGATTTTGGTTTCAACCCGGATAGTGGTCGTATTGTTGCGGTGACTGCCGATGGGATTGAACCGGTTGTGACCGGGTTGAATTTCCCCTATGGTATCGCGGATGCTGGTGATGGCAATTTCTTTGTTTCGGTGAACAGCGCCTTTGCGCCGCCCGGCAGTGGTCAGGTGTGGCAGGTGTCGCCCGGCATGGAACTTGCGCCGGCTCCCGAACCCGCTGCTACTGAAGAAGGCTAAATGTTAGACTAATAGGCGAACCATAAATTCGCCATTGTTGCTGATTTGTACTACTCAGCCCTCATCCCCCGCCCCCTTTTCTAAACTGCTGTCGCAAGGTGCAGCACAGAAGAAGGGGAGCGACAAACGAGTAGCGTGTGAAGTCCCTCTCCTTTGGGAGAGGGATTTAGGGTGAGGGCTGCAAGGTAGTCTAGGTGCCTTCGTTTTATCCCCTGCATTGCCAATATGACCACACGCTAACCCCATTTTTTACAGTACAATCAACGTTGAAATTAGACATGCTTTTTTGTGTAGAAATCATTTCAAGATTCAATTTTTCGGGTAGGGGCGAGGCATGCCTCGCCCCTGCAACAGATATTTTTGAAACAAGTTTTATACTAGCTTGACGATAAGGACGATGCCCAATGCCCGCAACGACCCTCAGCCAAATTTCGCCGCATGTTTATTGGATGTCCCCCGGCAAACCAGACCGCCCTTCATTGGCGGCGGTGGCGGGTAGCGACTTCACATTCATGCTGGATGGCGCGGCATCGGAGGCGCACGCTCGCTTGTTTTTGGCAGCGTTGGCAAATGTCCAGGTGGCTGCCCCACGTTTCATCGCCCTAACCCATTGGCATTGGGATCATGTGTTTGGCGCGGCAACGTTTGGCGTGCCAGTGATTGCCCATCGCCAAACCGCGGTATGGGTGGCAGAGATGGCACAAAAAGACTGGAGCAATGCCGCTTTGGATGCACGAGTGGCGGCAGGCGAAGAATTGGTCATGCTGGCAAACGATATTAAGGAAGAACTGCCCGAACCGCGCAGCATACAATTTGCGCTCCCGCAATTGGTTTACGATGAATCGCTCGAAATTCGGGCGGGCGATGTGACGATTATGCTGCACCATGTCGGCGGCGACCATGCAGCGGATTCGTGTGTGGCTTATGTGCTGCCGGATAAAGTGTTGTTTTTGGGCGATTGTTTATATATGGGATTTCTCCCAGTGTGGCACTATACCGACCAATTGCTAACACTCATCACAACACTTGAGCAGTTTGACGCCGATTATTTTATCGAAGGACACGGCGAGACGGTCTTGTCCCGCGCTGAATTTGAGCAAATGGTGCAGCAAATGCGGTTGGCACATCAACTGGTTGCCGAACTTGGCACAGATGAAAATGCCGTCAAAGCGGCGGCTGAGGCGCACTTAGGGGCGGCACCCGATGAAGATATGACCTATTTTATTGAGATGTTTATTGCAGGCAAACGCCTCGCCCAATAGCGCAAGAAGAAATGCCATGTCCACGCTTGAAGACATTCAGGATGCGATTACCCCCGCTTGGTTGACAGAGGTGCTAAAACAGCGCGGTTGGCTGCCTGCCGGGCAAGTGCGTGATGTGATGCCACAAACGCCGCTGCCGGGGCGTTCTTTGATTATCCCGCTGCGAATCGCGTATTCGGTGGCGTCTACCTCGGCGCCAGAACGCCTCATCTTAAAAGTGCCAAAAGATGCAATCGAGGGCAGCTTGCGCGAGATGGAATTTTATTCGACGTTTGCCCGTGATGAGTTACCGCTGATTCGTTGTTTGGATGTAACGTTTCAGCCGTTTACCAAACAATTTTTTATCCTCTTGGAAGATTTATCGGTCACGCATCGCGCCCATCCACCGTCGTTTTTGCCGCCGACCATTGCAGTTT
>JALHOR010000201.1 GCA_022842885.1 Anaerolineae bacterium | reverse complement strand
GCTTCCCGATTTACCCGAACCTAATTTAATTGCCCGGATTCGCCAACGGCTCTTTCGTTTAGGCTCGATCCGAACTCGTTATTCAGATCAAGTTGCCGCATAATTGGCGAAGGTATTGTCTTAAACGACGTGGATTTAACCAAAAAGGCGACCATTCAATCTCGCCAAAGCCTTTAAAATTGAAATTTAGTGAAACACTTAAAACGCTGAGATAATTATCAAAATCATCGATCATTCTGTTGCTCTTGTGATAATTTACGCATGGATAATTAAATGTTTTTCACCCCCCGATATGATACATCTGCACCTTGTTTCGAACGGGTTGGGTGAGAGACGTGCGAATTTCAGAATAGCGGTCAGCGCGTTTTTGCCATGTCCCGCGAATAATCTCAGTCAAGTCGTCGTCGCTGGCACCGTCACGCATGGGGTCGCGCAAATCTACGCCGTGTGTGCCGAACAAACAGGTGAATAATCTGCCTTCGGGCGAGAGGCGCAAGCGCGTACATGCGCCGCAAAACGGCTGTGTCACCGAAGCAATCACACCAATTTCGCCGCCACCATCTTTATACCGCCAGCGTTCTGCCACTTCACCAAAATAATGTTGGTCAGCGGGTTCTAAGGGCAAAACGGCGTTAATGCGCTCAATAATTTCTTTTGCCGGAACAACATCATCCATGCGCCAGCCATTCAGCGTCCCCACGTCCATATATTCAATAAACCGGATGATATGCCCTTGTTCTTTCGCCCAGCCTGCCAATTCCACTAGCGTTTCATCATTCACGCCGCGCTGAACGACGCTGTTAATTTTGATGGGTGCATAGCCCGCTTTTACAGCGGCTTCGATACCCGCTAAGACTTTCGCCACGCTGGAACGCTTGCCGTTCATTTTCTGGAAAACCGCCTCATCCAATGAATCCAGACTTACGGTGATACGTTGTAACCCCGCCATTTTCAGCGCCAGCACTTTTTGCGGCAAAAAATAAGCATTCGTCGTGAGGGCAACATCTTCTACGCCTTCAATTTTTACCAACAATGCCACCAATTTTTCCAGTTCTTGGCGCACCAGCGGTTCGCCGCCGGTCAGCCGCAATTTTACCGCGCCTTGCTGTACAATTAATCCAGTTAGCCGGGCGATTTCTTCAAACGTCAGCAGATGGGACTTTGGTAAGAATTGATACGCCTCGCCAAACACCTCTGCGGGCATACAATAAGTACAGCGAAAATTACACCGGTCGGTGACAGAGATTCGCAGGTCGCGTAGAGGGCGGTTAAACTTATCGCGGAGCATGGCTAAAATTCCTAGTGGCTAAAATTGAATTTTTATGAAGTTTATCTGTTTAATTATAGGCGAAATTTCTGTCATTTTCATTACCGACACCTGAGACCATATAAGACTATGATGAGTGAACCTGATATTCACCTAGACGTTCTGCGCGATTGGCTGGCGGAAACCTATCCCCTTGGCATCAAAACACTGGCATTTGTGCCACAAGGCGAGTGTGGTTGGCAGTATCGTGTCATCGCTGATGACGATGCGACCTATGTTTTAAAATTATCGCAATCTGGCTTGTGCGGCAGTGGGCAAATTAATGACCAGACGATTCGCGCTTGGCAGGCGTTGTATTATGAATTTGGCATCACCCAAATGCCGCCGCCGCCCATTCGTGGGACAACAGGCGCGTATATCAACCTCGTGCGCGATTGGACAGCCGTTCTCATCAAATATTTGGAGGGGACACCTGCCTCTGAAAAACCGTTGGATGAACCCCAACAGAGGCAGTTAGGTATTTTGATTGCCCGCTTGCATCGCTGCAAATTGCACCCGCGTGAACGCCCGCAGACCGAAGATTTTGCCCCCCATATCCCGATGATGCTCCGCCGCATTCTGGATGAAATTTATTCGCCCACGCGCCAATATGCGCCGTTTCACCTAAAAATCTTAGGGATTCTACAAAAATTGACCGACCCCATTGAACGCAAATTGGCAGAGTTGGTGCGCTTGCAAAAATCGTTGCAACAAGACGCTGGCTTGCAAGCCGATTTTGTACTGTGTCATGGCGACCCGTCATCTGGCAATATTATTATCACGCCCGATGAGAATGTGGTGTTAATTGATTGGGATGCCCCGGTGTATGCCCCGCGAGAACGCGATTTGTTCTTTCTGATGCATCAGCCAGTGGTCATCGCCGCTTATCAGAATGGCGTTGGGGACTATGCCACGCGCCCAGAAGTGATGAAGTTTTATCAATTGGCATGGGATTTGGGCGAAATTGTGGATTATGGCACGCGCATTTTGTTCCGGCGGCAAAGCCAAACCCAGAATAAACATGATGTTTTATCGCTGGTTGAACACCTAAAACAAATGTCATTAGAATGACACGCTAATATTCAATGGATTTCCACACCATTTGCTTGTAATATCATGAACTATAATGCTAACTAAATATTATCGTTGGTTCTGATTTGTGGATAAAGTGCTGATCATAGAAGACAATTTGTTGAATGCCCAACTCATTATCAATCTGGTAAAGGCGCTGGGGCGTGACGTGCTGCATGTCACCGATGGTCAGCAGGCATTGCGAGTGTTGGAATCGATTATTCCGTGTTTGATTGTGGTAGATTTACGCTTGCCGGGGGTAGATGGGTGGGCGCTGACGCGCCATATCAAAAGTGATGCTCGCCTGTTTCATATCCCCATTGTGGCAATCAGTGTCGAGATAGAACCCGATGACCGCCATTTGGCTTTTCAGGCGGGGTGCGATGCTTATTTTGCCAAGCCATTCAATATTCAGGAACTCCGTAAGTATCTGCAAGAATGGCTTGTTTAAGGTGTGGCTTTAACGTGCCATAATTTTGGTGGGGGCAATCTTAAAAATCACGCGCTGTTCTTTACCGCGCATTGCCGGATTGGCGCTGTAATAATCCGGGTTGCCACGATATTTGTTGCTCAATTCGTTGATGTGGGCAACGCCATTTTCTTCGTCTTCGCCCACCACTTCGCCGCGAATTTCCATATAGCGATACGGATTTTCCGGGTCAACTGCCAAAATGGTCACTTTGGCGCGATTTTTCATATTGCGGTCTTTTTGGCGTCCACGGGCAGTATTCACCAAAATATGCGTGCCGTCGTAGCTGTACCAGACGGGGGTTGCCTGCGGTTGCCCATCGGGCATGACGGTCACTAAAGTGACGACTACTGGGCGCGTGACCAAATCCATATAGGCTTCGGGGATTGTCGGTATCATAGGGCTGTGTTCCTTATGGGCTGAACAGAATAAGAATGCTGTCATTGTAGCGCATTCTTTAGACGCTTTTGGCTACGGTTTTCTTATTTCTAGGGTGCCTATTAGCCTACGCTCATCTCTGTTCAGTGTCGGCACATTTTCCAAGCCCATATCGGTAAAATGATACACTGTCACCCCAATCTGATAATCGCCGGGTAGCAAATCAGCGCCTAGGAGTTGCAGAATTTTGGGGTCATAAATCTTCTCATTTGGTTGCCAACGGGTCGTGGGACGCTGCGATAAAAAGGGTTGCGAATCCATCTGCGCGACGGTTTGCCCGCTGCTATCTAATAAAAATACAGAAGTTGTGTAATCTACAGGCAAGACATTGGGCGTAGACCATACCAAATCCACGCGCAGCGAATCCGCTTGCCAATCGGCGGCGTGTAAAACCATGCCATTTTCGTATTCGACCAAGGGTTTTTCCGGCAAACGGTCATAGCGATAAAAGAAGATATTCGGATTAAAATCAAACGTAAATTCGGCAGTGCGCTGAAAATTAAGCGTATTCAACCAGTTCAACGCGCCGCGGTCACTATTCTCACTTTGCCAATAAAATAACCACACGGTATCATGCGAATCAATCAAGCCGCCAATGCGCGGTTCATAGGTAGCCGGTTCAAGCAAGCGCCAAGTGGCTAATCCATAGGTGGCTTGTTCGGGTGGCAAGTAGCGGTCAAAATGATACAAAATTTCATAATCGCCTGCCCCTAATTCTGACAAGACCAAATCAGCGGGTGCAATATACGGTGCAACCTCCGCCATCATCTCGCGCCAAGGCTGTTTAGGGCGATAAAAATCCACGCTGGTGAGGCTGTATATCACAATGACACTCAGTAAAAAACCACGCGCAAATGGGCGAAAATTGCCCAATCCAAACGCTATCAACATTGCAATGGCGGGCGCGATGAAAGCGATGCGGCGCGTGGTATACAACGGCACAAATTCGTTCACGCCAAAAATAATCATGATTGGCACAATGAGCCACAAAAAAATCAGGGCAATCGGCGCAAAGGGTCGCCAACGCCAGATAATTTTTTCGCCTGCATAGCCCATTATCACCAGAGCCAGCAGCAGCAATCCCCCATGCAGCGCCCATTGATTGCCGAAAAAATAGGTTCGAAATTCAGTTATCACAAACGGACTCAGCCGTATCCAATCGGCATAGCTGATGCGCTCGGTTTGATTGCCGACGCTAACCATCAGCCACGGCAGCAGCGTTATTGCTGCCAATAGCAGTGTGCCAATGGCAATAAGGCGTTGTTTGCCACGCAAAAAAACCAGCGCAAATATGCCTTGTACGACACCCACCAGCGCCGCCAGATAAAACGTATAAATCAGGGCGATGGTGCTGAGAAGCCAGACAAAGTGCTGAGTGCTAAGTGCTGAGTGCTGAGTGCTACGCTGCCACCGCAAAAATGCCCACAGGCTCAGGCAGCTAAAACAGGTGACCCATGTATAGCTACGAGCCTCTTGCGCCAAAAAAATTTCAGCGTCAGCAAGTGCCATCAATAAAGCAGCGGTGAGGGGGATGAATCCGTTATCCAGTTGTTGACGCTGGCGCAGAATTTCGCACCCGATTTGATACACCAAGGCGATAGAGAGAATGCCCGGCAGCACCGAAAAATAGCGTAATGCCAATTCACTGCTGCCTGTTAGCAGCACCCAACCGCGCATCAATAAAAAATATAGCGCAGGATGTACATCATTGACTAGCACATGCAGCGGGTCGGGATACTGCGTCACGAAATAGGTGAAGCCTTCGTCCGTCCAAATGCTTTGCGCCTCAATATTGACCATACGGACAAAAAACCCGCATAGCAAAATTAGCAACACGATTGCGCGATGAAAATGGTGCATAGGATTAATCTAGCACCCCGCACGCCTTCGCCCTAGCGATGATGGTCATGGCGGCGCGAATCATGGGCATGTCTATCATTTTGCCTTCGTATTCAAACACGCCTGTTCCGGCGGCTTGGTGGACGTGATGAGCATGAATCAAGCGTTGGGCGGCTTCTATCTCTGGCAAGCGCGGGGTAAAGACGGCTTGCATGGGGGCAACTTGTTTGGGATGAATCGCTAATTTGCCGGTGTAGCCCATAGTCAGTGCCAGTTGTGTTTCTGCGATGAGGGCATCTTCCGGCGCGTTCAAATCAATAAATACCGTATCAATGGCTTGTAATCCGGCGGCTTTGGCGTGCAGCACCACCGCACTCCGGGCATAAAACACTTCCCAGCTTTCTGGTGTGCGGACTGCGCCTATATCCCCGGCTAAATCTTCCGCGCCAAAAATTAACGCTTCTAAACGTGGGTCACTATTGGCAATTTCTGGCAAATTGACGATGCCTTTCGCCGTCTCGATAATCGCCAGAATTTTCAGGCTGCCGCGCTGCCAATTGTGGTTATCTTCTGCCAGTGCCAATAATTCGGATACGCGCTGTACTTGCGCGGTTTCTTCGACTTTGGGCAGCACATAGCCATCGGGTTTCGCATCCACCGTTGCCATAATATCGGCGGCGTACAGCCACCCCGGAATCACTTGGTTAATCCGCACCAATTTTTCGCTGCGCCCAAAGGCAACTTCGCGCAGTGCCTCCGCGACAGAATGCCGAGCGATTTCTTTGTTATTAAACGCGATGGCATCTTCCAAATCCATAATAATCGAATCCACGCCTAAACCAGCACCTTTTTCAATCTTGCGGCGCGAATCCCCTGGCATGAATAACAAGGCACGACGAATACGCATTTTTCAGGGCTTTTAGCTGTCAGCTATTGGCTGTTCTTATCAACCAACGTTTTTCATGAATAAAGAGTGGAGATAAGAGGCCAAGGTCGTCCTTGGCTAAATTCTGAAATTAACCAATCCCACCCAATACGAAAGTAACTTAATT
>JALHOR010000200.1 GCA_022842885.1 Anaerolineae bacterium | reverse complement strand
TTTCGGTTGCAACTGAGTTTGCCCGATAGCGGCATTATGGGTCAAGCGGGCGATATTATGACGCCCGTCGCCGATGTTCGCACGACCCTCAGCGGCTTGGCGGCGTTTATCGTGGATATGTTTGTGATTGCGGTGTTTTATCAAGGCATTCGCAATTATGCCCCCTATTTGTCTGAGTTTATTCGGGTGGGGTTATCGTTGTTGGCGGCGTTATGGGCAGATGCGCTGGTGTTTCGGTTATTATCGCTGGGAGGAACACCGGAATTTTTTCAGGTTTTGCCGGGCGATGTGGTGGGCAAAACGTTTGTTGCCCTGCTGCTATGGTTGCCCATCGGGATTTATTTACGCTTCATTGCGCCCCGCTTGGCAGATTATTCTGGCGCTGAAAAACGCCGGACGCTGGATTTAGTATTCGGCTCTGTTGAAGCGATGAAATTATCGCTCACCCGTTTTGAAGCCGCCCTCGAAAAATCGGAAACAGAACGGCGCGAACAAGCCCTTTATTTTGAACAAATTGCTGAGAATATTCAGGAAGCATTGTGGTTGCTAGAAATTCAGCCCAACCACTCTCCGACAGTCACCTACTTCAATCCGGCGTATGACCGTCTTTTGGGGCTAGATGCCAAAGCCCGCAAAAATCCGGCGTTACTATTAGAAAAAGTGCATGAAGATGACCGTGACAAAGTGAGCATCGGGCTAGAACGGCGTTTGTCGGCAGTCCATGATATGGAATATCGCGTGTTAAATGCCGATGGCAAGTGGCGCTGTCTGCGGGAACGTACTTTCCCCATTCGCAATGAACATGGCATTGTGTACCGGGTGGTGGGTATCACGGAGGATATTACCGCCCGCAAAGACCATGAACACTATCAACTGGAATATAAATTTCAGCAAGAACGCATGAAGCTGTTACAAGATTTCCTCAGCGAAACATCGCACGACCTCAAGAGTCCATTGACCGCCATCAATCTCAAATTATTCGGCTTAATCAAAAGCGATGATGCCGCAAAACGCCAACAATTGGGCAAAGAAGTGACCCAGCAAACCCAACGGATGAGCCGCATCATTGATGATTTGCTGACGCTGGCACACGCCGAAAATATGGCGCAGCAGCCGCATGAGGCATTGAATCTGAATGCACTTGTCACCACTGTTCATAACGAATTAGCCGCCGCTGCCCAAGAAAAAGCCCAAACAGTTCTGTTAGAACTTGACGATGATTTGCCTAATGTGCAGGGCAATGAAGATGATTTGCTGCGCGTCATTCACAATCTGCTAGATAATGCTATTTTGTATACGCCAGTGGGCGGGCATATCAGCCTAAAGACGCAAGCCACCAGCGACACTATTTTGTTTCGCATCAAAGATACCGGCATTGGCATTCCGCAAGAAAAATTATCGCAGATTTATAACCGCTTTTTCCGGGCGGCAAATGCCCAATTATTACAACCGGGTGGCACTGGCTTAGGCTTGGCAATCGTCAAAAAATTTGTAGAGCAGCACAACGGCGAGATTGAATGCGTCAGCGCCGAAGGCACCGGGACAATGTTCACGGTACGCCTGCCAATTGCACCGAAAACAACTTAATATTTTTGCCTACTGCTATCAAAATTGATTACGACACTCATCATGTGAAAAAAAGTACAAATGAACTTTGGTTCGGTTTTTATCCCGTGTAAACTGAAATTGTTGTAGAACAAACAATAGTTTCAGGAGTGACTCATCGTGACTAAAACCATGAAAGCCGCCGTTGTACATTCATTCAAAGCCCCACTCCAAATCGAAGATGTGCCAATGCCAGAACCGGGTGTAGGACAAATTGTCATGCGCGTGATGGCAGTGGCGTCTGCCATACTGATTTACATGCTGCCGAAGGCGATTGGCCCGTGAAGCCCAAACTGCCATTAATCCCAGGGCATGAGGGCGTGGGGTATGTCGCGGCTGTCGGCAAGGATGTTAAAAATGTTAAAGAAGGCGATCGGGTGGGTGTGCCGTGGCTGTATAGCGCGTGCGGGCATTGCGAATACTGTACTACGGGTTGGGAAACACTCTGCCCGAATCAACAAAATGCTGGCTATTCTGTAGATGGTGGTTATGCCGAATATGTTTTAGCGGCGGCAGGTTATGTGGGGCATTTGCCTGCGAATGTCTCTTTTCTGGAAATTGCGCCTATTTTATGTGCCGGTGTCACTACCTATAAAGGCATCAAAGAAACCGACACGCGCCCCGGACAATGGTTGATGATTTCCGGCATTGGTGGCTTGGGGCATGTGGCAGTCCAGTATGCCAAAGCGATGGGCTTGCATGTGGTGGCGGTGGATATTGCCGACGATAAATTGGCGTTGGCGCGGCAGTTGGGCGCGGATTTAACCGTGAATGCCAAAGATACCGACGCGATTGAGCAAGTGCAGCGGCTGATTGGCGGCGCACACGGCGCATTGGTGACGGCTGTTTCCACCAGTGCCTTCCGGCAAGCGATTGGCATGGTGCGTTCCAAAGGCACGATTTCACTCGTCGGTTTGCCGCCCGGTGAATTTCCCTTCCCCATTTTTGAAGTGGTTCTCAAGCGTTTGACGGTACGTGGTTCAATTGTAGGAACACGCAGCGACTTACAAGAGGCATTGCAATTCGCTGGCGAAGGCAAGGTCACAACCACCGTTGAAGCCCAGCCGTTAGAAGCCATCAACACCATTTTTGAACGGATGCACCAAGGCACCATTAATGGGCGTGTCGTTCTCGAAATTGGCAAAGAGAATTAACCCATCGGGTATTTTGTAGGAGAGAGTCTTAAACCCCTCTCCTACATTATTCAATTTATTCACCCACCCAAATCCGGGAAGCGGCTCTCGGTTGAGGGGTCAACATCTATTGAGCATTGGAAATATTGCTGGATGTAGGCTTGCTGGTCGCGCTGACTGCCGCCTGCAAACGGGGGAATCGCGGCGATGCACGCGAGATAACTTTCAGCATACACTTGTGCTTCTGCCAATTTTGCGCCCAAATCATAGCTGTCCGTCTTATCATCCACATATTCATCAAACACCCGATACAGCCAATATTCGGCAAGATTGGCGCCGATGTTGACCACGTTACCGCCAATCCCAATCGGAAATTCAACGATATTTTCGCGCTGCATCATGGCGTCTAATTCATTGTAGAAGGCAACCGCATCATCACCTTGCGTCGTGCGGACAGCATCGCTATTGATGACGGAACGGCGGGCAGGCATCCCCGGCAGCAGGTCGGTTTGTTGTGCCAACGCACTGATAAAACGATAGCAGGCTTCGGCATGAGGAGTATTGCCACTGATATACGCGCCACCCACGGTATATGCCAATGCCGTATAATCGGTTCCCTGCGGGAAAGTGACGCGCTTGTATCGCGGCACATCGCCCACAATTTCAATTTGTGCGCCACCACCGCCAATAAAAAAGCCACCCAAGAATAATTCACTATACATTGGGACGGGTGCGCCTGTTTCTTCTGCCATCATAACAACGAAACCGCCACCTGTTTGTGCCAACGGTTGATACGCAATATAGCCCGCTTTGACCAAATCCAAAACTTGCCGAATCGCCTCCATTGTCGCCGGGTCATCAAAATTCAATGTCGCGGGAGAAGTGCGGTAATCCATCGGCAGACCCCCGTAAGCGGCAATCAGCGTCAACAAATACGTGCCATCAAACCCGCGCGATTCAAATGGTTCAGCATCATCGGGATTGGTCTTTAGCGTCCGCAACGCATTTTCAAAATCGGCAACCGTCCAACCAGAATAAGGTTCCAACGCGCCCACATTCTGGAATGCCTCTGGCAGATAATACATCGTCTGCGGCTGAATATGCAGCGGCATCCCCCATGTGCTGTTTTCGCGCTGCATCTGCGCCAACGTATTGCCCGCCATGTCATCGCGGTTAAAACTGGCATCGCTGCTCATTAAGGGGTCAAGCGGCAGCAGCAAACTGGTATCTGCCGAAGGAACGATATTGCTGCTTTGATAGAAGCAGTCCACTTGTTCGGTGATAACTTCCAGCGAATCACTGTTAAAGGGCGTCAATACGCTGTAATCCACGCGCCCGACTTGAGCATCAGTCGCGGCAAAATCAGCGGCAAAAGTATCCCACTGGTCTTGATTGGGCAATGGGTCAGCGAAGCCTTGTATACCAAATTTGAGCGCAATTTCGCCTTCAGCAACTTCGGCAACGACAAGCGGCGGAGCAACAGCAATCACCGTATTGTCGCGGCGTTCTTCAATCAAACTTTGGAAATCGGCTATCACCAATAATGCTTCATCTAATGCTTGCCGCGCTGAAATGTCTTCATCAATGATACGCGCTGCCACTTGCTGCAAAATCGAAGCGAACAATTGCTGCGATGACGGCACGGCATTCGCCATATCTTGTTCTACCGTCGCTAATTGTTCCGGCGTTAAGCCACCCCTAAACAAAATCGGTGCATTTTCGTTTTCGGGTGCTTCAACACCAAGCAAACTGCGCCGCGCTGGAATCGTGCTGAAAAATGAATTCACAGCTTGCACATTACCCGTAAGGAATTTCGCCAATTTATAGGCGGCTTCGGGATATAACGTTCCGGCACTAATCGCAACCCCATTAACGCTTAAGCCATAGCGTCCACCGGGTAGCGGCGCAAAACCCAATTGGCTTTCACTATCGCCGCGCCCAAAATTCATCAGTGCCTGCGGCGCTATCATCAACGGCGTATCGGTGCTGACGCTGACTATCGAAGTGCCTTCAGCGCGAGTCAATTTTTCCAATTCTGCCCATTCGGTTAGCAGTGTTTCCAGTTCGGCACTGCTGAAATCTGGTAATGTATCGGGTTGGGTGGCATCAAACAACGGCGCAGACAGCAGCGACGAAATCACCAAACCTGCCCCGCCTGAATCTGCCAATATCATCAGGCTGGAACTGGTGATTTTGCCTTCAGCATCGTATTCGTTCAGTGTTTCAATGGCATTTTTCAGGTTTGCCATCGTCCAAAATTCATCGGGATATGCCAAGCCAGCGGTGTCAAAAACGGTTTGGTCATAAATCAAACCGATGAGACTCGCTCCGACAGGCAGCCCCCACATGCCATTATCCCACTGGAACGATTGCCACACCGTCGGATAGAAATCATCTATGTTTAAATCCACATCTGAGCGTACCAACGGCGCTAAATCTAAAAAGTAGCCATTGCGCGTCGCTGCCAAACTTAACTGTCCATTGTCTACCGCCAGCACATCTGCCGATGAAACCAAGTCCTGCATTTCATCCAGATAAGCATTGAGCGAATCAGCATCGTTGATTTCAAAAATTGTGCGCTCTGGTGGGGTGGTTAAATGAACTTTGATGCCCGGATTTTCGGTTTCAAATTGGGCGATGGGGTCAGCGAGTAGCTCTTTTAAAAATCCCTGAACTGCCAACGATATGGTGATGGGTTCTTGTGCCTGCAACGCCGGAATGATGTTCAATATCAACAGCATTAGCGGCAATGCCAGACCAAAGCGGTATCTATGCATTCTGTCCTCCTGATACAAATAAAATGTTGCCAATGTGTAAAAATTGCTAGAAATGCATGTTCAGGCTAAGAGCAGAATGTTGAAAAGATATGTGATAGGTTGGCGGAGTGTAAAAGAGTTGTAAATTTTATGTAAAGTCACCCTAACGACGCTGGCATAGGGCTAAATCTGGCGAATTTGTAATTGGCGTGCGATAATCCGGCGCGTTATTCACCCATTATTTTTGTCTGTGAAAGCTCATGCGCCGTCTGGTATTTGAGGTACTGTTATTAGCAATAAGTAGCTTGATGGGTCTGACTCCGGTGGTGTTGGCGCAAGACACAACCCCGACTGTTGTGCCGACCCCAACATTGGCTTTGCTAACCCCGACACCAGTACCACAATCGTTTGGCGCACCGATTGATATGATGGATGCGGGTTTTAGTGCCAGCAGTGGTTGGTCGTGCGGAGATTTCCCATGCGAAGACGATATTGCTGGCTTTTTGCAGCGGATTCGGGTTTCGCCCGGTTTTGCGGTGGAATTTGTGGGGCGTTTTCCGGGTCAGGTCATGCAAATCACGACGGGCGGCGATGGGCGTTTATATGCGACGGTGCTAGAAAACGGCTCGTTATACGGCGCGGTCTATGTCATGAATGCCGATGGCAGCACAGAACGTTACAGCCCAACCTTAATTTCACCGATTGGTTTGGCATTT
>JALHOR010000199.1 GCA_022842885.1 Anaerolineae bacterium | reverse complement strand
CTTTCTGCTCCAAATCACCAGCGCGAACACCGGGGCAAAATAAGACCGTCGGCGGATTCGAGCAGACTGCCGTAAAAAAGCTGAAGGGGGCAAGATTCGGGTTGCCATCGCTATCTACAGTGCTGACCCACGCAATCGGGCGCGGCACAATGCAGCCTGTGAGCAGCTTATAAATTTCGCGGTGTGGCATTTGGGATGCGGCGGTTTCCATGATGATTTTGACCCATCGATTAAAAAATAACAGAGGGTTATCATAGCCCACCACAGTGATGATGAAAAGAGGTTCTACAGCTATCCAAAAAACTTAGGTCTCAGTCATTTCTGAGGGTGTTGTCGCCGCAAATTGCTGGCTGGCAGCTTGAATCATTTGTAGCACAATCTGCTTACCCGCTTCGGCATTGTCGCCAGTGCTTAATGCCCGGTCTAATAAATCGGCAATGCCTTCGATAATGTCCTCAAACGGCGGAATATCGTCTACTGGCACAACTTCATCCATGCTGACCAAGCCATACGATAGCATCGTCATGATATGGGCGACAATTTCTGGCTTGATGTCTTGCCGAACCGCACCAACAGACTGCATCATTTTCAGCAGTGCTATATTGGACTCAGTTTTTAGCGCAAAGCCGGATGATTCTTTGCGGGCATACGCGCCTAAAACACGCCTATCACGCCGGAACAATGCCATCATCAGCGGGCTGGATTGCATGGCATACAGTGTATTCTTGTAAATCCCGGCGAATGTGCCACCTAACGGGTCTGCCTCTAGGCGTTCAATCCACACAGCAGTATAACGTTCCATCTCGCGCCGCAGCAGCGCCTCAAACAAGTCGTCTTTGCTGGCAAAATGCAGGTAAATCGCACCTTTGCTGATGCCGGCTTCTTGGGCAATGTCGCTGACGGTGGTCTTGTCGTAACCATAATGCATCATCAGCCGCGAAGCCGCATCTAAAATGCGGGTTTCGCGTTCCGGGTTATCGGATTTGGTGCGGTCTTCGCTCATGGTTAGGGCAGCGTCAAAATTAGCGGTTTACCATCGGTAATCGCAACGGTGTGTTCGCAGTGGGCGCACAACGATTTGTCTTTGGTGACGACTGTCCAGCCATCTTCCAGTTCTGCCAATTCATTGCGTCCGGCGATGAGCATCGGTTCGATGGCGTAGGTCATGCCGGGTTTCAGCATATAATCCTCATGCTGAATCTGATTACGTCGCAAGCGGCGTCCAGAGGGCCACCAATTGGGGACTTGTGGCGATTCGTGCATTTTGCGCCCCACCCCATGCCCGGTGTATTCCAGCGCCACACCATAACCATGTTTATGCGCGTATTTTTCCGTAGCACGGGCAACATCGCTCACTCTATTCCCGGCGACAGAGGCTTCGATGGCTGCCCACAATGCCTTCTCGCAGTGGTCAATTAAGCGTTGTGCCATCGGATGAATTTTACCCACGCCTATTGTAAACGCGGCATCGCCCACAAAATCTTTATGAAAGCACGCCGTATCGAGGCTGATGATGTCACCTTCTTTTAAGATGCGCTTGGCGCTGGGAATGCCATGTACCAGTTCATTATTGATGGAGGCAGTAATCGTCGCAGGATATGGGGGATGATTACCGGGCGCATAGTTCAAAAATGCCGGGGTTGCGCCATGATCACGGATAACGGTTTCGGCAATTTTATCCAACTCTAGCGTGCTAATGCCGGGACGCACCGCTTCGCGCATGGCTTGGAGTGCCTCCGCGACGATAAGCCCGGCTTCGCGCATAATCGCAATTTCCTCTGCCGTTTTGATGACGGGTGGTGGCGGTGCTTCTTGTTGTTGTGTCATGTGGGGAGCGTCCTCAACGGTTACAAATAGATGTGTCTTGTCTTATCCAAAAATCATTTGTCAGAATCGAACTAACCATGAAGATTCGGTTGAACGTTCATAAGTTTGATAAACCATTTCTTTGATGTTTCTATCCGCCACGCACCTAAACCCATGCTGTTTAAGCTGTGCCACCACTGCTGCAATCGGCATTTGTGTCACTTGAGAAAATTTTTCCTCATGTACCTGCATTTTGCCAGCATAAAATTTAAATGTTGCGGAATACCAAACAATCGTATCATCTAACGAATGTTCGCCTTCAAAGACACATTTTGTCCATGATGATTCGATGATAATGGATGGCATACCCTTGGTTAGCGCACTGCATCCAGCACTTTACGAATATCGGCACTAACAGCCTCTATGCTTTGTTCGGCGTTAATGCGCTGGACTAAGCCTTTTTTATCATAATAAGCAATCAACGGCGCAGTCGTTTCTAAATAGGTATCAATGCGTTTTATCACGGCGGCAGCATCGGCATCGTCATGGCGACGTTGCAACACTTCGCCGCTGGCATTTAAGGTGGCGACAATGCGCGGCGGATAAGCATGTTCCGGGTGTGCCTCTTGAATATAGGTCAAACCCTCATTCTGATAATAAATATTATAAACAGCGCCATCTGCTGCTTTAACGCGCCCAAAGGCACGTTTAAATGCCACAAATAAATTAATTTCCAGCAAGACCACTGCCCCGACTTTTTTACCATTGTCCGCCAAGTATTGTTCCAGAAAATCAGCTTGGGCAGGGGTACGCGGGTAGCCATCCAGAATCACGCCATTTGCCGCATCTGGTTGGGAAAGACGTTCTGCGACGACCTCATTGGTCGTATCATCATCAATCAAGCGTCCTTCTGCCATAATTTGTTGAATGCGTTGTGCCAGTGGGTCGGTGCGTGTTTTCATTGCGCGGAACAAATCGCCCGTCGAAACTTGAGGGATGTCATCGTAAGTTTGGCTGATGAATTTTGCCTGTTCGCCTTTGCCAGCGCCTTGCACGCCCATCAAAATAACATATAACGCCATCTTTAAAACTGCCTTTCAAGAAAATCGGTGGATGAATAAACGCGCCTGCACAGCGTGTTTTTCGCCCCTCGTTATTGCCAAAATGTTTTTAACCTGTTGCAAAAAATAACGCTCAAGTTCAAAACGAGTAATTTTTCGTAGGGTCGAGGAAATGATAAAAACGAATTAATTGACAATTATGCTATCCATCAAAATATTGATGATCAAGTTCAAAGCGAGTGATTTTCGGTAGGGACACGGCATGCCGTGTCCCTACAAATACCTACTTTTCACGCAATCTGGACATGAGCCAAAAATAACGCTGGCTGTAGGGGAGGGTTTAGAAACCCTCCTCTACACAACCTGTTGTCTAATCACGCAACATTGATTTACTTCATGAAGCCTTCGTAGTTCCGCATAACAAGCTGGGCTTCTAGCTGTCGCAGCGTATCAATCACTACGCCGACCACGATGATGAGCGCCGACCCCGCCAGCACATTCGCCGGATTGCTGGCGAAATTGGTGCTGACTTCCAGCGGGAAGAAAATGCTGTTGATGAAACTAACGATGCCCGGCACGATGGCGATAATCCCTAAGAACAGCGCCCCGACTAACGTAATGCGGCGTGTCGTCTTCAGGATGTAATCTTCGGTCTTTTTGCCCGGACGAATGCCCGGAATAAAGCCGCCCTGCCGCTGCAAAGTCTCTGCCAGCTTATAATTCCCCACCATCACATCAGCATAGAAGAACGTAAAACCCACTGTCATCAGGAAAAAGGTTCCCCAATACACAATGCCTTGCTGATTGCCGAAAGTGTTTTGGATGCTCCAGAGGAAGGTGCCGGCTGCGGGTTGGAATAAGCCCGCAATCACCGCTGGAAAGGCAATAATCGCCTGCGAGAAAATCAGCGGAATCATGCCGACGGGATTCACTTTTAAGGGGATATGCTGCCCACGTCCCATCTGATATTGCTTGTTACCGCGGACACGCTTGCCATACTGAACCGGAATGCGGCGGACGCCTTCTTGGATATAGATAATCGCTATGAGGCTGACCAACACAATCACGATGAAGAAGACGATGTTGTAAATTGCCCGCGCTGGTTCAGGATTGCTGGTAATCATCGCAAACAGGTTATACGGCGTGCGGGCGACAATCCCGGCAAAGATAATAATCGAAATCCCGTTGCCAATGCCTTGTTCGGTAATGAGTTCGCCCAACCAAACGGCAAACATTGTTCCCGCAGTCATCGTCACAATCACGGATAGCGTGAGGATTATATCTTGCCCAAAGCCGGGAATAATGGGTGTTCCCCCCGGACTAAGCGCCGTAAATAAGCTAATTTGCGCCAATGATTGCAGCACTGCCATCGGAATCGCCAAGAAATACGTATAGCGTTGAATGCGTTCTTGACCACCGGGTTCGCGCTGCATCGCTTCCAAAGCGGGTACAATCGGAATCAATAATTGGAAAATAATGGAGGCAGTGATATAGGGATACACGCCGTTTGCCAACACACTAAAGTTTGCCACCGCCCCACCCGAAAGTAGGTTCAGCACATTGGCAATACCGCTGGCAGCGTCACTTTGCATGACAGATTGCAGGGCATCTCGGTCTACGCCCACCACCGGCACATGGATAGCAAATTGATATATCACCAAGATAAACAACGTAAACAGAAGTTTATTGCGGACATCTGGCAACCGCCAAGCATTACGCATCGCTTGTATCATAATTCATAGTCCTTATTGCTCATGGTCTATCGGGCATCATTATAAACTGCCACCATAACAAAAAGAAACCGCAGAGGTTGTGATATGGTATCACCCCTGTCTGCGGTTAAGTTATACAACATGGGAAACCCCATCGCATGGCGGTATTATTCCGAAGCTGCTTTACGCAGTTTCTTGATGGTTGCCCGCGCACCGGTGACGGTAAGTTCCAATTTGTGGATACTTCCACCAGCTTTTTCGATTTTTTCAACGGCGCTTTTGGTTGCACGATGGCAATGCACCGTCAGTTTCTTATCTAATTCACCACGCCCTAATACAGCAATTGGCTTATGGGCATCGCGGATTAACCCGGCATCTACAAGGGCTTGTGGCGTCACTTCAACACCTGCTTCAAACCGGTCATTCAAGAAATCCAAATTAACTTCCTGATATTCGATACGGAACAGGTTGGTAAACCCGCGTTTGAACGGCAGACGACGCACTAATGGCAACTGACCGCCTTCAAAATAGGGGGACACACTGCCGCCCGTGCGAGCGCCTTGCCCTTTGATACCGCGCCCGGCATATTTACCTTGCCCAGCAGCAATACCGCGCCCTACGCGCCGTTTTCTATGTTTAGAACCCGGTGTGGGTTTTAAATCGTGTAATCTCATTGTGTTTTATCTCCAGCACGTCGCTTACGACGACGCCTCATTAGTCTCAGCGTCCATGACTTCCACTTTTACCAAATGCTGGATAGCGAAAATCATCCCGCGCAGGGTGGGGTTCAGCACCATCTCCACCCGGTTATGCATCCGGCGCAGCCCTAGCCCTTTAAGGGTATCTTTTTGGCGTTGGCTGTAACGAATCGGGCTGCGAACCAGCGTGACTTGTACTTTTTGTCCGTCTTGCAAGTTCTGCATGATTAGCTCCCACTCCGGCGCATCCATACTGGACGCACTTCTTTGACGGGTTTATCGCGCATTGCAGCGGTTTGTTCAGGGCTACGAAGTTGCCGCATCGCATCCATGGTCGCCATCGCCACATTGAGCAGGTTGTTACTGCCCTGGCTCTTGGTGAGGATATTGCGAACTCCCGTAGCTTCTAACACGGCACGCACACCACCGGCTGCGATAATCCCAGTCCCGGGTGCAGCGGGTTTGAGCAGCACAGTTGCACCGCCCCATTCGCCAGTCACCATATAGGGAATGGTAGTTTCCACCAATGCCATTTTTTCCATCTTGGCACGGGCTTTTTCAGTGGCTTTACGGATGCTATCCGGCACAGCACGAGCTTTGCCGATACCAATGCCGATGCGCCCTTTATTATCGCCCACTACGACGACAGTACGATAAGCGAAACGACGACCACCCTTGATTACTTTTGCCACGCGCCGGATGTCTACCACCCGTTCATCAAGTTCTTCGCGTTCTTCTTCGCGCCGACGCTCACGGCGACGTTCCCGACGATCACCACCGCCGCGTTCACCACCACCGCTGCCACCGCGTTCACCACCGCCGCCGCGCTCGCCACCACCACCACCGCGTGCGCCACCACCGCGACCACCACGGCTACCGCCGCCACCACCTTGACCTGTTCCGCGTTCTTTATCTGCCATTGTTGTCTCCGGCTAGAATTTCAATCCAGCTT
>JALHOR010000198.1 GCA_022842885.1 Anaerolineae bacterium | reverse complement strand
CCGTGCCTCTGTGGTGCAATCGCTTTGCTTCGCGTCCGTTGCGCCTTCGCGGTTCAATAATATCTTTTCCTCAGTGAAACCTCTGCGCCCTCTGTGTCTCTGTGGTGCAATCGCTTTGCTTTGCGTCCTTTGCGGCTTCGCGGTTCAATAATATCTTTTCCTCTGTGAAACCTCTGCGTTCTCTGTGCCTCTGTGGTTCAATCGCTTTGCTTTGCGCCCTCTGTGTCTCTGTGGTGCAATCGCTTTGCTTCGCGTCCGTTGCGCCTTCGCGGTTTAACCACTTTTCGCTGTGCTTCGCAAAAACGTCAGCACAAACCCGGCGGGATTATGAATATTGTGCCGATTGTGCAGCGTCGTGAGTGCCTGTTGCACCGGTATAGTGCCAAATTCTTCGGATAAGCGCCGCGCCTTCATCATGCTCACATACCCCTTTTTATCGCTGCTGCGGTCACGCAATGCCGAATATAACTGCTGCGCTGTTTGCTCATGGTCGGCGTTGGGCAGCGGTTGGCGATAATAGCGGCGTGGTTGGGCGGCATACGATTTGGGCGTGATAGGCAGTGGTGGAGTACGGCGCACAAATTTAGGCATTGCTCGCGGAATAATGATGCTGTCGGTATCTGGATGCGATGGCATGACATCAAAATCATTATCTTTCATGATAAGTTCATTTTTTGAGAACCTGCTGTGTATGGGTTGTTGATTATTGGGTTTTGAGTGCATAATGTTAGCAGGCAGTATACGTGTCTCAGTAAGCTGCTGTAGGCGGCGCAGCATCTCTTTTTCGGGGAGATGCTGCACTTCGGCAAGCGACAAACGGGGGCGCTCGGCATCAGCGACGGGTTGTGGCACTGAATAATGATTCACATCTTGGCGCATCAAGACGATACGTTCTTTCTTCGCCAAGAGTGACCGAGCAATCTCGCGCAGCGGCGGGTAACGTTTGCCAGTTTCCGATTGGATGAACATGCCGCCAATCGGCAGTCCAACCGGAATATGCGTTAAGGTGTGCCACATCAACGGCAGCGCATGATAAACGGGTTTCGTGCTGATGCCGCTGCTCTGGCGATAGCGTTGGATGCTGCGGATAGACAGCCCTAATCGTTGCGCCAGCCACTTGCGCGAATATTGCCCCGGACGCCGCTTCAAAAATTCACGGTGCAAACTTTGGCGATAGTGCTTGGCGTTGGCAATATCCCCCGCTGTGAGCGCGTCGCTACCCGTTAATTTTAGCCCTAAGCGAGCGCACAACTCGGCTGAGGAGGGCATCACAAAAAATGCCGCTGGTCGCCCCCGTTGATTTTTGTTTGATGTTGTCCCCCTGAACAATAAGCATTTATTGTTCTTGGTCACAACCGAATCAGCAGCAACGGCTGTAGGGGTTGGGGGTGCGGGGGAAGGGGTTGCGCTGGCTGGCACATTGGAAATTGCCGTTGTAGGGGTATGGTTGGCACGCTGGAAGATGGGGTTGCCATCGGGCAAGGTGGCGTGCAATGCTTGCCGAATGGAATAGCGCCCGACGATATTGTGTAGAATTTCACAAATATGTTTTTCGGTGAGCCATGTACCGGGCTGAATATTCGCCAGCAACAGGGCATCCAGAACGCGCAGGGTATGGCACTGGTCAAGTTGCAATAATTTTTCGCGGAGGCTGCCGGGCAAACCGGGGCGGGCTACTGATAGCATGTTGGGATTTAGCGGCAAGTTGCCTTCAGGCGAAGATACAGTTCGCTTTTGGACGATGATAGATGCTTTGCGGCGTGGGCGGCTGAAGGCGCTGCGGATGGTGGCTTCGGCTTCGTGCTGGCGTTGAGCAGCCGTTTCGCGGGCATGGTTAGGCGGCGCTGGAAAATCCACATGGGCAGCGATTAGGGCGGCGCTGGTCATGAAGTGTGTCCAGCCAGCATCGCGGGCAAGGCACGCTTGCTGAAAAAGCGCCTGATTACGCCCGATAAGTTGCGCTTGAGTACGATATTGCTGGATGAGCCTATCGACAGTGAGCGCCGACACATTGCCAAATTGCAGACTCACAGGAACGGGATTTTGTACAGGTTTATGGACAGAAATTTCGATTGCTGCTGTACTTGTTTCAGGTTTTGCCAGCAGGTTGCCATCATTGTCTATGAGATTGGCAATTTCAGGCGGATTGCTCTGTGTAGCTACGGGATTGGCTGCTTCATGCTGAGTGGCATCGCGGCGCACGCTGGACATAAACGTATCCAGCAAGCGCAAATCGTTGGCAGTAAGCGTATACGGCATACCGCCCACAGCCAATTTATACTCGCGTCCGTTGATACTGGTGGGTGGCGCGACAATATAGCGTCCGTTGGATTGGAGGTCTACGCCGGGCGCTTTTTGGCTGCCGAGGCTGAGATGTGGTGGCAGCCGGAAATAATAATGCGGCAATCCACGTCCCGCCGAGCGTACCATGCGTGTATCTGCCAGATGCGGATATTGCGAGGCAAATAGGCGCGATAAGTTCGCATCATCAAAGTCCAACACGACCAAATTGGAAATGTTGCCGGTGATGATTGCCAAGCCTTTGAATTGGTCTTGCAAAAACCAACGCTGAAAATCGGCATCAGTCGGATACTGCGATTGGTATTTTTTCCAATCAACAGCCGCGACTTTGGATTTTTCTGGTGAAGCGTCCCCAAAAATTGGTATGACCGAATAATAAAAACACTCAAGATAGGTACGCGCAGCCTCCAGCAGGCGCTGCTCGCCCTGAAGTCCACTGAAAGGAGGCATGATTTAACAAACCTTTCATGGAAATTCAGGCAGTGAATGGGTTGCAAAAGTCGAATAGTTGCCGTAAAATATCTTTACGAGGAGTGCTTCACGGCTCTCTATTTAAGATGTATCTGCTACATTGCCCGCTTGATTTCCAGCAATTTCGAGCGAGCATTTTTTGTTTTATACCTCAGTCGCTTTTTGCCCATGCTACACCACCTGAATTTCGCACAAGATAATCGAATAGAATTAGTTGTAGAATACCACATTTTATGCCTAAAAGGCGAACAAATGGTCGAACATTTGGAACGTTTTTTGCTGCGGACAGATTATCCAGAAACACGGTTATTCTTGATTTAGCAAATCCCACAACACAGCTTCTTGTTCTTCTAACCAAAGGCGCATCTCCTGAATGTGTTCGATAGCGGCTTGCGCGGCTTCGCGGTTGGTGGGTCCGGCTTTTTTTAGGACACGGACAAAATTAGAAAAATACTGCTGCGACCCCAATGCCCTGTCTGGGCGTAACTGGACTTGACCAGCCGCTTCGGATTCGAGTGCTTTCAGTACAGCGGGTTGTTGTACGTACATCACCGATTCGGCATCTGGGTCAGGAATGCCCGGCGTGGGAATATGCGTGATTTTGGGCTTCTTTACCGTCCCCATGGGGACGCTATAACCAACGCGCTGCGCTTCCCACTCGGCACTGCTGATGAGCAAATCCTCATCGTCGCGGGCAGATTGGATTAAATCGCGCAGAAAACGTTCCGACCAATTGAGGTCATCCGCGATTTTCCAGACACGGGCAGGCAAGCGCAGCAGCGCCCGGTAATCGCGCAATTGGCGCTTGTTCTTGAAGCCGGTTGCGTTCAACAGCATGTCGGCACTGCCGCGTGGGATACGAAATTCATCGCCATCGGCAACTTGGGCATAATAGCCCTGCTCGTTCAAAAATTCGCTATAAGGTGTAAATTCGACTTCTTCTTCGATAAAGAGCAAATCCATCAACAGAATTGCCAATTGGCGGGCTTTGCTGATGGCGTTCAAATCGGCGCGGGCATTATTCTCGGCGGCTTGTCGCCACACATTAATTTTTTCCACCGTGCGGGCGGCGATTTGCTTGAACGAATCGCGCTCGTCTGGTAGGTAGTGGTACAGCAAGTGGAACGCCAACCAGCGCCGTTCACCCGTCTCAATCTCGTAGCGTGTGGGTTTGACGCGCACCACCGTAATGGCGTTGGTCAGCCCATCTTTGCGGATACTCACCGCCAATTCGATGATTTCCATGAGTTTGCGTTCCATCGGCGGAACAGTGACAGGTTCGCCAAACTCGTTGTAGCCGGGTCTATCGGCAGCCGAGTCAAACTCTGCCGGAAGGAATTTTTCTTTTAGGTAATCTTCAATTGGAAATGGCTTGCCACCGCGTTCTTTTTCGACTTCTGCCACCCAATCGGCAAAAATTTCACTGGGTGCCAGCCCTTCGCGCAGGCGCTCGCGGATTTTGTGCGGAATAGTGCGGCGCGGCTGGGCGGGATTGGGATAAATTTCAAAGATGTTGATGGGCGCGGCTTTGTGGCGCGATTTATCCACTTCGCCAATCAAGCCAAAAATCGCCTCATCTACTTGGCGCTGTGCCAAGGGCGTAGATGTGTTCGATGCCGATTGCAGCCCTCCCTCATCAGCGGCGAAGGGGTCTGCCATATTTTTTTCTAGGGCGGCTTTCTTCTTGCTCATGCGATATTTTCCTGCACCCGTTCCACGATATGCCACACTTCGGCAGCGGCTTTGCTCTCTGGCGCGAGATTAAACACGGGGCGGCGCTGCGATGAGGCTTCACCCCAAATAGTCGCCAGAGCTAAGGGTGTCCAAACTTTTTCGCCGAAGGCTTTTTGTAAGCGTTCCAAGTTGGAGGCGTGCAGAAGCGTCGAAGCACGGTATTTGGTGGGAATAATCCCCATAATATCGAGCTTGCCTAACCCCTGCTGGTCACGCAGCGGCTGCACCATATCGCGGTGTTTAAAGCTCTGCGCCAAGCCATCCAACGACAAATATTCGCATTCGGTGGGATAAACAATAGCGTGCGACGCCAAGTAAATCGAGCCGTGTAGTAAAGACGGTGTGGGCGATGTATCGAAAATGACGACATCCACCGTGTTTTCCAGTTCTTTAAAGCGATTCAGCACCACCAACGTGTCCGAAGTCATCAGCGGGATAGCGCGGGTCTCTTCATTAGATGGCACCACATAGAGCGCCCCGGTGACATCATGCCCCGGAATTTGGTAACGATTGGTGGGAATCGTCACCAAGACATCGCGGAAGCTGGCATCGCGCACGAGCAAGTCATACAAACCGGGGGCGCGGTTGGCACCGAGCGCGACGGTGGCATGACCTTGTGGGTCGGCATCTGCCAGAATGACGCGGTAGCCTTTGATGGCGAGACCTGCCGCAATATGGGTGGCGAGTGTGGTTTTGCCCACCCCACCCTTTTCGTTCAAGAGCGTTATAATTTTCATTGTTGCTCCCCGGTGGTGGTGGCTTGCAATGGCAAAACGCGAATGCCCCTACCCCGCCGATTGGCGGCATCTTCCAAAACAGGCAGCGGCGGACGCTGTGACCGATACACTTGGTCACGGTAATCTGCCCACGCTTGGAGCAGAATTGCCATGTCTTCAGTCATGGTGTAAATGTACGCAAAGTCGGAACCGGGTGCATTGGTGGGGCGGGTAGACTGGACAATAATCCCCTTCTCATCCAACATTGCCAAGCAATTGATGTCGTAAGGCGTGAGGCGTTTTTTGTTAATTGCGCGTGCCAAACGTGAGCGCGTGAGCCATTTACCGCCGGCGCTATACAACGCCTGGACAAGATGAATCTGATGGGGAGTTAGGGTTTGCAGAATGGCATCCAGTTGTATCACATCCATCCCGGTTTGCCTCACAGATAGTATGTTAGTTAATTAAAGTTGACTCTACTGCCTTTTTTGTATTTTGGCAAGAGGGAATGTAGAAATTGGTTAGAAGGGGAGTCGGTGGGGGAGGGGGATTTTATCCCAAATACTTCGGAAAACGATGCATCAAAACTTATCGTGATAATTGTAAAAACTTATCAAAACTAATATCATGGATTAATGACTCCCGGTGTTGTTATGGCAATGACTCAGACATGATAAAATTGGGTCTTATAAAATGTGTATTTGGATTATCGGACGATGTGTAAAGTGGAAGTCCATTAATGAAAGAGTCAAAATGCCATTCTGTTCTATAAAAAACTCGCTGGCTACGGGGAGTCAATTGGCTCTTAGCTATCAATAGAAGTTAAAGGTTAAAAGGAGCAAGTTAAAAGCAGCTATAATGTCAAAATACGATTTTTCTAGTAGGGACACGGCATGCCGTGTCCCTACAACGACACATTTTTTACGCAATCTCAACATGAGGAAAATATCGCCAGAAACTAAAGTTTCCGGCTGCCAAACCGACAAGTCTGCTAAAGAGACTGCTTCAAAAATGCTTGAA
>JALHOR010000197.1 GCA_022842885.1 Anaerolineae bacterium | reverse complement strand
AGTAACAACATTGCAGATGGTTTTTCAACAGCCTGATAAAGATTCACCTATACCAATCAACAATATTACCAGCGAACGGCCATTACGTATATCGCCAAACCAGTATTAATGAACCCGGCGACTCGCATAAAAACTGACTCTCGTATCCATCAATTGGTACCAGCCTAGTTTTCAACAATAGCGAACAAGCGTTGATATTCTTTGATTGCATACCGATCAGTCATCCCAGCAATATAATCAGCAATTGCCTGATGCCCCTCTTGATCAAATTTTTTCTGATATTGCGTAGGCAGTAATTTTGTTTCCGAGCTAAAAGCTGTAAATAACTTTTCGATGGTATGGTGAGCTTTGGAACTCATGCGTACCACGCGAAAATGCCGGTAAAGGTTATCGAGCAAAAATTTCTTCAATTCCTGCTGCTGTTTTTTTATTTGCTGGCTAAAACCGATGAGTGGCGGCGCCATATGCACAGTAGCCAAGCTATCAACTTTTGCCTCTTTAATATTACACGTACTTTGCTGAATGAGATCAGTCACCAACGTGTTGATCATACCGCGCAAAGTTTCATAAACCATACGGCGTTCAGGTAGTGCCGGATGTTTCTCTTTGACTTGTTCTAGATGATGCGAAAAAATTGCCACGCCTTCCAATTGCCCCAATGTAATTAGTCCCGAACGTAGCCCATCATCTACATCATGATTATTGTAGGCAATTTCATCGGCAAAATTAGCCAACTGCGCTTCCAATGAAGGTCTCCTTCGCTGTAAAAATCGCTCACCAACAGCGCCCAGTTTCTGCGCATTTTTTCTGGAGACATGCTTGAGTATACCCTCCCGGGTTTCATAGCAAAGATTAAGCCCATCAAAAGCCGCATAACGCTCTTCAAGCACATCAACAACCCGCAGGGATTGCAGGTTATGCTCAAAACCACCATATTCGCGCATGCACTCATTCAATGCATCCTGGCCCGCGTGGCCAAAAGGCGTATGCCCAAGATCGTGCGCCAGTGTAATTGCTTCCACCAGGTCTTCGTTCAAACCTAAATTTCTTGCGATGGAACGCCCTATCTGCGCAACTTCCAAACTATGCGTCAGGCGCGTGCGAAACAAATCCCCTTCATGGTTAACAAATACCTGGGTTTTATATTCCAGCCGACGAAAGGCTGCAGAATGGATAATACGATCCCGATCGCGCTGAAATTCACTGCGACCGGATGGCAATTCCTCATCTAACTCACGCCCTCGAGAATTTTCACAAGACACAGCATAAACAGCGAGTTCATTCATTTGACATACATGCCAGAATCGTTTCATTTAATATTGCCGGCGCGATATCCGCTCTCATCACCGCTTCACCTATCCGATTAAGCACGATAAAGCGCGATTTACCAGCTTCCACTTTTTTATCCAAAGTCATTAGTTGCAAATATTTTTCCGTCGGCATTTTAGGCGCAAAAACGGGCAATTCCGCCTGTAACAAAATTTTTCGGATACGCTGTACATCAGCTTCGCTAATTAGTTTCATGCGGCGTGATAATTCAGCTGCCATCACAATTCCTGCTGCCACGGCTTCACCATGTAACCAAACACCATATCCCATTCCATTTTCAATCGCATGACCAAAGGTATGGCCCAAATTCAGCAATGCTCTAATTCCCTTCTCCTTCTCATCTGCAGCCACTATTTCCGCTTTGTTTTCGCAACTGCGTTGAATGGCCTCATTAAGTATCACAGGGTCACGCGCAAGCAAGCGATGCATATTTTGTTCCAGCCACTCAAAAAAAGCAGGATCGCGGATCAAGCCGTATTTTATGATCTCGGCAAGTCCAGCACGTAACTCTCTATCCGGCAAGGTATTTAAGGTTGCACTATCGGTCAACACCATACGCGGCTGATAAAAAGCACCAATCATATTCTTACCCGATGGATGATTGATCCCGGTTTTTCCGCCCACGGAAGAGTCCACCTGCGCCAACAATGTTGTCGGTATCTGAATAAAGGGCACACCGCGCAAATAAGTCGCCGCGGCAAAACCGGACAGATCACCGATCACCCCCCCACCCAGCGCCAATATTGTAGTATTCCGTTCGCAATGATTTTCCAGCAGCGCATCAAAAATTAAATTTAAAGTTTCCCAGTTTTTGTGCACCTCACCATCCGGAAGGATAATTGGAACGGAACTCACGCCTTTTTCTTCCAATGCGGCACGCAGCTTACTCAGGTAAAAAGGCGCTATGGTTGTATTACTTACGATAGCTACTCGCTTTTGCGGCAAACAGGAAACGATCAAGTCAACTTGTTGCAAAATTCCATAACCTATATGTATCGGATAACTGCGCTTCTCCGATGAAGGGGTAAAATCGACCGCGATAGTCTGCATGGCATTTCCACGATTGTTCTGCATGATTGTATTGAAATCTATAGATATTAATTTGTTTATCAGCTTCTGTACCAGAAAACGAACCCCTTGTTTGCCGCTGTCAATGATGACATGAGCGGTTTCACGATACAGCGCATCCCGTTGCGCATAGAGTTCATTCAATCGTGCATATAAGTTTTCAGTCGTTTGCAGCAATGGTCTATTTTTATCATGACGGGTGCGTCGATATAAATCATTAACCGATGCACGCAAATAGATGACAATTCCACTTTGTCGCAATAACTGGCGGTTCTCTGTGCTCAATACCGCCCCCCCGCCAGTAGCCAGAATGATATTTTTCTGCTCTGACAATCCAGCCAAAACTTCCGATTCACGCTTACGAAAACCAGCCTCTCCCTCAATCTCAAAAATCACTGGAATCTTTACGCCAGTTCGCTTTTGAATCTCGTGATCGGAGTCAACAAAAACCTTACATAGAGAACTCGACAATGCTTTACCAATCGTCGTTTTCCCGGCGCCCATCATCCCCACTAAAATTATATTGGCATCTCCCAACTTTTTCTGAATGGGTTGCAGCATTTTTGTCTTACTCGAATTCATATCTGCAATTGTAGCTGAAAACCCACACATTGCACGAGGCAAGCCGTTGGCAGACAGAATGAACCAGTATTTAGCCTATAGAAATGCATAGACATCAGGCGCTATGAATCTGAATCTTCACCAGAACTGGTGAAGCATATCATGCTCGTTGCCTTAGTAATATCACATGCTGAAGGCAACTTATGCTCAGTTTTCTAAAATCTAAGTCTCAACACTCAGTACCCGGCGAATCTCATCTGTCTTAAAGCCCAATGCCATCGGACGGCGTACACGGGGCAAAGTAACCACATCATACAACTCCTCAACCACGCCTTCGATGCGTAACCAATGGACAATATCTCCACGACGCAAATCGATTACTTGAACGCCGCAACGCGCTTCCGCATTGCGCAACTTAAGATTATCATCCAACGCCAAGCCGCTGAACGTTTTGTTTTCACGTGGCTTGGACAAACCCACCAAAGCAAAATCGCCTTGAAAACTCAAACCGCGCATATAACCTGGACAAAAGCACAATGGCTCAAATCGCCCTGATTCCAGATCGACATAACCGAATTCCCCCGTGCCAGAATTGAGCAACCACAATCTGTCATTGTGCCAGCGCGGCGAATGCGGCATCGATAATCCACTGCAGACAACTTCATTGCGCGGCACGTCGATAACAATACCGCCCTTAGCGCGATGTTCACGCCAACCATCGGCCACATCACATTGGCCGACCGCAGTCACATACCCAGGTTGTCCGTCTCTCATCGCCAGACCATTCAAATGACAACGATCTTCTGCCGCCAATTTACTGATAAAAAAAGGCTGCCAGAGTGGTTTAAAACTATGCGTTTCGCTCAATGTCGCCAAACAGCCAAACAACGTATTGACGAACACCAACCGGCCATCACTATCCACTGCCATATCGTGAATATCCAGGTCGCCCGTGGTATAGCCCATTTGCGGCACATACAGCCGATCAAAACCATCCTGCTGCTGCCCCGCCTCGAATACATTCTCAAACCGCCACACCTGATACAAACTGCTCATATACAAACCATTCGGCGTAGAGCACAAACCCATGCAGCGGTTAAAACTACGTTCAAATACTGAAAGCCCATTATCTGGTTTTAGACCAATAAAATACAGCTTGCCAACCTGGTAGGTAGTCAAGGCGATTGAGATTTTTTGCTCAACCAGCCAAGATAGCATTTGGCGGGAAGTACTGATTTCCAGCATCGGAGCGGGAGCGGGAGCAGGTGTAGCAACAGCCTCGTTAGTATCCATTATTATCCTGAGACGTTTGAATTATAGTTTGAGAGGAATCAATCTTTTAAGATTAACAGACCGTAAAAAAACGTTTTTCAAGCAGCCGACGCAAAGCAAGAAAATACATAAATGAGCATCTTGAGTCTGTTTTAACTACCTGTCAAATCACCGAGAAATCCGTCGTTACATCTATCCCGATCAGCAGCACCGCATCACCTTGCGTGTAGGTATGAAAATTGCCGTGAACGCCTCCATCCGTCCAGCCGCTGCTCAGTCCAACCACGTTATCACCGGCGTTGCCTTTGATTTTCAGGGTATTTGTGCTGCCTGATAAATCGATAACGTCCTCCGCGTTCAAGGTCAGCATATTGTCTCCGACACCATACAGGCTGATGGTCTCAATTCCGTGAATTTTATCGATTACGCTGGACAGATCCAGATTAAATCCATTGCCAGACAATCCCAGCGTATCGGTACCCGAACCGCCATCGACAAACTGGAAGTCATCGCCCAATATGCGAATGTAATCGTTACCCGCACCACCATCAAACGAATCCGCACCGCCGCGGCCAATCATGCGGTCGTTGCCGCCTCCTCCCACAAAAATCTCCGAGACGGAAGTGCCGGTGAAAATATCATTGCCAGGCGTACCGAAAAAATCCACCCCGTCACCAATAAAATCGCTTCTACCAAATATGATGTAGCTGGAACCGGAATCATCACCATTCGGATCGGCTCGCTCAGCGCCAACAATCAAATCATCAAAACCGTCTCCGTTGATGTCCCCCGCACTGCTCACGGAAGGAATTGCAGAATAACCATCACCGCCATTTAAGCGAAAACCGTCACTACCGCCAAGACCGGATAGATTCATCGTCGCATCAAAACCGGATGCACGCCCAAATACTACATAGCCGTAATAGGAATCTGGGCCAAGAGCACCAATAATCGCATCATCAAAACCGTCTCCATTGACATCCCCTGCGCTGCTGACGGAATGACCCGTTGTAAAACCACTCCCATCATTCAGACGGAAACCATTACTGCCGTCAACGCTGGTTAAATCCATCGTGGCATCAAACCCGGACGCCTTGCCAAATACTACGTAGCTATGGTTGGAATCGGAGCCACGAACATCAATAATCACATCATCAAAGCCATCCCCGTTGACGTCTCCCGCACTGCTCACAGAATGGCCTGAATCATCATACTCTGCTTCACCATCCAGACGGAAACCGTTAGTTCCATCAAGACTGGATAAATCCATCGCCGCATCAAAACCAGATGCGCGCCCAAATACCACGTAGCTAGAACCGGAATCAAGATTATAGTAATTGGACTCAGCATTAGGAGCGCCGACAATCAAGTCATCAAAGCCATCCCCGTTGACGTCTCCCGCGCTACTAACTGACCATCCTGAAAAATCATACGTTGCTTCACCATCCAGACGAAAACCATTGCTACCATCTAGAGCAGACAAATTCATCGCCGCGTCAAAACCGGATGCCTTGCCAAATACTACGTAGCTGGAACCGGAATAATTACCATTTGGATCAGCAAAACGAGCACCAATAATCACATCATCATAACCATCCCCATTGACGTCCCCTGCATTACTCACAGAACGGCCTAAGTCATCAGACGCTGCTTCACCATCCAGGCGGAAACCGTTAGCTCCATCCAGACTGGACAAATCCATCATGGCGTCAAATCCGGATGCCTTGCCAAATACCACGTAGCTGGAACCGGATCCATTACCATTTTGATCCAAAGAACGAGCACCAATAATCACATCATCAAAACCATCCCCGTTGATATCTCCCGCGCCACTAACGGAATAACCTGAATAATCATTTTTCGCCCGCCCATCCAGGCGGAAACCGTTAGTTCCATCCAGATCGGATAAATTCATCGTCGCATCAAAACCGGATACCTTACCAAATACCACGTAGCTGGAGCCAGAAGACTTACCACTCGGGTCAGCAAAAGGAGCACCAATAATCACATCATCAAAACCATCCCCGTTGACATCCCCCGCACTGCTCACAGAGCGACC
>JALHOR010000196.1 GCA_022842885.1 Anaerolineae bacterium | reverse complement strand
AAATTCATAAGGCATTGTTCCTCATTACCCTTCCACTTTTAACGAGGTCAGCAGCAAATCGAGCGTTTGCAGCGTCAACAAATTGCGGACGGTGTAGCCGTATTGCAAATTTTCCGGCGTGAATTGCCCGGCAGTGCCAGTTTCCGGGATGCTGAGGTGTATCGGCTCGGCTTCATCTACCCCTTGGTTGGGCAAATCAGCGATGGCACGATACAAATTGACCAATGGCACGTCATAATCTTGCGCGATGTCCACAATGATTTGGTTGAATAACGTAATTTTTTCGGGGAACTCTGGACGCCAAGGCACGGTATATAAAATCGGCAGCGTATTATTTTCGATGCTGGCAAGCACAATCAGCCGCAAGTTGTAATCGAAGAAATCAGGTTCAAAAAACAGCACATCATTCGTGCCAAACATGATGAGCGCAAAGGCAGGCTTGGATACTCGAAATTCACATGCTAATGGCGACTCGCCTGCATCACACCATTCGGGGTCTGCCCATAACGCATCTTGGACGCTGGCGGTGTTATAGCCGCTGGTGGTCGCCAAGCCGGGATTGCTGAACGAATTTTCGGCGAACTCCCCGGCGCGTGCTGGCACAGCAAAATAATCCAGCACGCGCTGCAAGTCATCGTAATCGCCCAAATCATAATCAGCTTCAAAAACGCCTAAAAAATATTCGACAGAAGCGGTCATACAATCGCCAACTTTAGAGAATACCTGCGGATTATTCCCGGTTATCATGCCCCGCTGATAAATCACCTGCGCCATCTCGCTAACCTGTTCTGGCAAAATCGGCACGGTTAGCACATCAATCGCTGTGACTGCCGTTTCATCAAAATCGCTCATAACAGGCGATGTTATGACGATGGGCAGTTCGGGCAACTCTTGGGCGAAAACAGCCGATGAGATGCTGATGATTACTAAGAGAACGAAAAAAAACTGGCGCATGGATGTACATCCTTTGACGAAAACATTGGGTGCATCATAGTGTTTGCGCCAGCAAATTGCCAGCGTGCAGGCTTCTGGAAAAAGGGTATACTGAGAAAATAGCATGAGGACAAAGCGATGACAGACATACAATATGATTTAGAAGTGGGCGAAAACGGAACGGTGCAACTGCCTCTGGAACTCCAGCAATTGCTTGGGGTTCATACAGGCGATAGATTGGCACTCATCAAAACAGAAAATGGCTTTGTTTTTTTGCCACGACGATTAGTAACGCCGGAAATTGCCACACAAATAAGCCAATTGATGGGTGAAGCTGGCATTACGCTTACAGATTTACTGGCTCATCTGGATAGCGAAAGCGATAAACTTTTTCAGGAGCGTTATGGGCATCTTCTTTCCACCTGACCCCAACATGCCGCGTGTATTTTTAGATGCCAGCGTTATCATTTCTGGTGTTGCCTCTCGCAGTGGTGGCAGTCATGCTTTGCTGGTACTGGCAGAGATTGGATTAATTCGCGCAGTGATTTGTCCATATGTTTTTGAAGAAGCAGCACGGAATATCCAAGCAAAACTTCCTAAAGCAATACCAATTTTTGAATTACTTAAAGCAAATATCCATTGGGAAACCGTACCAGATGCGGCTGATGCTGAAATCTTACCTTGGCTTACCGTAATTCGCCCTAAAGATGCTCCGGTTTTGGCAGCGGCAATCAAGGCAAAACCTCATCGGTTCGTAACACTCGACAACCGTGATTTTTTGCGCTCGCCAGATATTTCCCAAAAATCCGGTATCAAAATCTGCACACCCGGTGATGTGATGCAAGAAATACGAAGTGTTTTGGCACAGGGCTTTCAGCTTTAAGGTGAATGAATGGCTATCCCCCCAATCATTGGGGAACATCCGCCGATAGAATGATGATACCCTAGCCTTAACCAAAATAACTTTAAAGGTCAACATCATGCACCGCGATAATCTTCTACCCACATTCGGAGGCTGTGGGACAACGTTAATGGTTATGTTCTCGTGGACAGGCTTGTGTGCGGCGCTGTTTATCTGTGCCGGACTCAGTACCATGCTCTGGCGCGATAATATCATCGAAGAACAAAGTGTGCAGGCGACGGGGGTCATTACCGATGTGTGGTATACGCAAAACAGCATCGGCAGCCCAACGTTAAATGTCCTCTATCATTACAGCGTAAATGACCAGAAATTTTATCATGTTGACCAACTGGCAGCGTCCGTTGACCCCGATTTGTTCACGGTTGGCACGACGGTACAAATCCAATTGATGGCGAATAATCCCGAAGCAGCGCAGATTACTGAACCGGTACTGAACGCTGACCGTTATCGCACGTTGAATTATGGCTTGATGGCGGGGTTAGGCATTTTCGCGCTGGTGATTGGTTTTGAAGGCGTGCGCCGCACCAGCCGACGACGCTAAATGCTGCCAATACAATAACCTAAAATAAAAACCGCCCAATTCAGCATGGGCGGTTTTCGATTCTATAGCACTTGACTTATAACTTTATTCCAGCGATGCGGCGGCGGCAGTGCCATTTGTCGGGATTGCTACCAGCGTAAAATCAACACTGCGCGTAATGGTGACAGTATGCGTCGTTGGCAAAGTGCAACCGCTTGTTACTGGAATAGTGTATTTGCCCGCCGGGATTGAGAAAATCTGTGAGAGTTGCCCAAAGTTGAGCGCCACATCATTGCCCGCAAAGCTAAAATTCACCGGGCATTGAATCTGATTAAAGAATGTGACATTGACGATAATCGGGCAACCATCCCCACTCACCGGAATTCCCAACGGCGTCGTGGGGCATACATCAAAGACATTGCTGATGCCATCAGTATCGTCATCTGGGAAGGTATTATTGAATGTGCAAGTGGCATCCGCATTGGTGACATCAATCGCTACCGAATTGTTATTGATGGTCATGGCATTGCCGTTACACGTCACGCTGCTGAGTACCCAGCCTGCCGGAACGAATTCAGATACATTGTAAACACCGACAGACAAATTCTCGAAAGTGTATAAGCCGCCATTGCCATTGGTGTTGAAGTCACCCAGAGCATCACCGTTCACATCCGGCAAATCACCATCGAAAAAGACTTGGGCATCAAAACCGGGTGCGCCACTGCTTTTCTGGATGGTAATCTTGCGAACAATCGGCGGTGTATACGTGTTGTTGAACGTGCAGGTCGCATCGCCATTGGTGACATCAATCGCTACCGAATTGTTATTGATGGTCATGGCATTGCCGTTACAAGTGACGCTGGTCAGCGTCCAATCCGTAGGCACAGCTTCGGTCACGGTGTAGATGCCGGGCGCTAAATCTTGGAACGTATATAAGCCGCCGTTGCCATTCGTGCTGAAGTTGCCCAAATCGCCGCTGAAGTTCACTTGCGCGTCAAAACCGGGGTCGCCGCTGCTCTTTTGGATGGTGATTTCGCGTTTCACAGGCGGCACATATGTATTGTTGAACGTGCAGGTGGCATTGCCATTGGTCACATCAATCGCCACCGTATTGTTGTTGATGGTCATGGCATTGCCGTTGCAGGTCACGCTGGTCAGCGTCCAGCCATCCGGCACTATTTCGGTGACGTTATAAATGCCCGCTACCAAGTTCTGGAACGTGTATAAGCCGCCATTGCCATTCGTGCTGAAATCGCCTTGAGCAGCATCGTTCACATCCGGCAAATCGCCATCAAAGAACACTTGGGCATCATAACCGGGGTCGCCGCTGGCTTTCTGAATGGTGATTTCGCGGTTGTCAGGCGGCGCACAGAAATTCGCCCCAACATGGATATAACTCAGCAAGCGCGGTCCATACCAATTGCCGAAAGGACCATACAGGTTCGTGGCAAAAGCGGGCAAGACCAACGGCGCTAAATCCAAATTGGCTTGCTGCCCGGCGTAGGTGTTATACACCCCCAGATGGCTGGCATCAAAGAATACATCCAATTGGGTGGCGCAAGTTGGCACCGGGATAACGATGGTGGTGTCACCCTGCGGAATTTGCAGGCGTACATCGCTACTGAACAAGATTTGGTTGGCGTTGTTATTATCGGGTTTTTCGTATGCCGCAAAACCAACATCATACCGACACACCGAAGTATTGGTAATCTTCGCCTGATATTCATTCGGATTGCCTGTGGGCGAAATAACCGCGCTCAGGTGCGCCAATGGGTCAAGCCCATTGCAGACATTGGAGGGCGTATACGTGTTGGTCACGGTGATGTCTACCTGTTGACCAGCCGCTACTTCGACCTGCTGTGCTGCGGGTTCGCTCCAATCTGCGCCTGCATCTTGTTCGCTGACCATATATTGTCCGGGCGTCAAATTATCCCACGTATCTTGAGCGCCATCGCCGTTAAAGTTGCGGCAGTCATTGTTCACGCAGATGGTAAATTGCCCAGTGGCATCCCCAATAATGTCTTTGGTCACGCGGATGCTACCCGTGGTCGGCGCAGTGCTGACATTGGTGAAGGTGCAGGTGATATCTTGCTGCAAGATAATATAGAAACTGTCACTCGCCGGGAAATCGACACTCGTGCCACCGTCACCGCAGTTGATTTTCTTCAAATCATATCCGGCTGGCACAACTTCACCCAAAGTATAGGCATCTACTGGCAGCGTATAGGTTGTGCTGCTACCCCCTGCCGCCGCAATCGTCGTGAAGGGGTTAATCACGGCTTCGCCTTGCGGTTGCAACGTGAATGTCCAATTGCTACCCGGAACAGGCGCATTTTCCAGCACTTTATTGTAGGTGAGTTTATACGTCACGCGCACATTTTTGAACGTGCAGACAATATTTTCACCTTCATCCAAATCAATATCTACGCCTGCGCCCACATTATCAAACACCGAACCATTATCGGTATCACCTGTGCAGGTTACGGTCTGGACCCAGTTGCCGTTGGCGCTTTCATGAACGTCGTAAACGCCCGCCGTCAAATTGTTAAAGATTTTGCTATCGGTGATGCCGTCGTTATCATCACCATTTTGCGGGTCATCCAGTTCAAACTGCGCGAAGTCACCACCGAAGATGAAGTTGCGCCCGGAGTCGGTGTCCAAATCGGCAACGTATTCGACATCTTTCTTGATGGTAATCGTCGTGGTGCGAGCCGCAATATTGGTGAAAGTGCAGGTGGTGTCCTGCTGCAAAATGATGAAGAAATTATCACTCGCCGGGAAATCGACACTCGTGCCACCGTCGCCGCAATTGATTTTCTTCAGGTCATAACCGGCTGGCACAATTTCACCAACGGTATAGGCATCTACAGGCAGCGTGAAGGTTATGCCTGTGCCACCTGCGCCCGGTATCGTCGCAAATGGGTTGATGAGGCTTTCGCCCTGCGGTTGCAGCGTGAATGTCCAATCGCCGTTCAGCGCCGGGGCATTTTCCAACACTTTCTTATAGGTCAGTTCGTAGGTCACGCGCACATTTTTGAACGTGCAGATGATATTTTCGCCTGCGTCCAAATCAATCTCTACGCCTGCACCGACGTTATCAAACTCTGAGCCGTTATCGGTATCGCCTTCGCAGGTTACGGTTTGTGTCCAACTGGCATTATTGCTTTCGTTGACTTCATACTTGCCTGCTGCCAAATCAGCGAAAATTTTGGTATCGCTGATGCCATCGTTATCTTCAACCAACGGGTCATCTAATTGGAACTGCGGGAAATCGCCGCCGAAGATGAAGTTTGTGCCAGAGTCCGTGTCCAAATCCGCCACATATGTCACCTCTTTTTTGATGGTGATGCTGGTGGTTTTGGTATTGATAAAGCGGCAAGTGACATCTTCATTATCATTAAGGTCGAAAACGACTGCCTCGCCTTGAGTATTGTCATCTTTCGTCAGCGTGAAAGTGCGTCCCGTGTTATCTGACCGGCATTCAATCGTCACATCCCATGCCGTATTCGGTTTTTCGGCAATGGCATAGCGCCCGGCGGACACACTCAATTCTTTTTGATTGCTGAGGGTGTTACCCGCGTTGCCATCATCATCCAGCGCAAATTCACTGACGATGGTGCTTTGGTTATTGGCAATGTTGTAAACGACAAACTCAAAATCAGTGGCATCGTTAGGTTGTGAATCTTTGATAAGGGTGAATTTAGCGCCGCTTGCCAAATTAAACCCAACCACTAACGGGTCATGGTCGGAAGACCGATAGAAGCCAGTTTCATTGAGGGACAAAGCATCGGGTTCTTCTTCAAAGCTGGCTTCGCCCGTGTCTCTGATATCATCATTGTAATCAAACAACGCGATTTCATCGGCGTTGATGTGGAATTCAGCCGCGCCTGTGGCTTTCGCCGCTAAGGATGGGCTTGCTAAGGCATGGTCTAAATAGCCCAACTGCCCGCCGAACA
>JALHOR010000195.1 GCA_022842885.1 Anaerolineae bacterium | reverse complement strand
GGTCGTGGCGCTGGGCGAGGCGGGCCCCCCGCCGATATAACCAGCAACCATCCGGCAACTGGACTGCGCTGATATTCAATGATTGGCTCCCCGATACCGCGTAGCAGCAGCCCAAGGTTCAGCGCAGCATAAATTCCCCATGCCAATTTTTCATTGCCACGCGGCAGCGTTTTGGAATATTTAGGGAACATCCACAACGCCACGCCCATAATCAATTGGGTTATCCAACCCACAATCAACAAATGAATATAGACCGGACGTAGCAAACTCCAAGCAGGATTCGCTGTGATTGCGAGTGCCAGCAGCAGCGATACCACCAGATACACCAGCGCCGTTTTGATATAAGTTCGCACAATCAGCGGCATACGCAGCCCCTTTGTACCATCCCAATGAAGACCTGTGATTGCGTCTCTTTGGGTAAAATAGCCAAATCAGGATAGACGACATGCACAAACACCGACAGACATCACTCCACGCTAATTATGGCATCCGCTACAGTCAAAATACAAATAGGAGGATATTTTTATGTCTCGGACTCGGATTGTGATTATGGGCGCTGCCGGGCGCGACTTCCATAATTTTAATGTCTTTTTTCGCCATAACCCGGCATATGACGTTGTGGCTTTCACTGCGACCCAAATTCCCGGTATTGACGGGCGCTTGTACCCAGCGGAACTTGCCGGAGAGTTGTATCCAGCGGGCATTCCTATTCTAGAAGAACAACAACTCTTAACGCTTATTCCCGAACAAGCCATTGACCAAGTGATATTTGCTTACAGCGATGTACCGCACGAATATGTTATGCATCGGGCATCGGAGGTGTTGGCGGCAGGGGCAGATTTCCGGTTGATGGGGACAAATGCAACGCTGATTAAGAGCAGCAAACCCGTCGTTTCGGTATGTGCAGTGCGGACGGGCAGCGGCAAAAGCCAAACATCGCGCTATGTGGTGGCGGCATTGCAGGCAATGGGCAAGCGCGTTGTTGCAGTGCGGCATCCCATGCCCTATGGCAATCTGGTAGCGCAGGCGGTGCAACGCTTCTCGGAATATGATGATTTGGACGAATACGAATGCACCATCGAAGAACGCGAAGAATACGAACCCTATCTTGACCGCGGCGCGGTGATTTATGCCGGGGTGGATTATGAACGCATCCTGCGCCAAGCGGAAACAGAAGCCGATATTATTGTTTGGGATGGGGGCAATAACGATTTGCCCTTTTACAAGCCCGATTTACATATTGTCGTGGCAGACCCGCACCGTGCCGGACACGAGATGCGCTATCATCCCGGCGAAGCCAATTTGCGGCTGGCAGATGTGGTCGTGATTAACAAGGTTGACACTGCTGATTATGCCGATGTTTTTGAACTGCGCGAGACCATCCAAACTGTTAATCCGCACGCTGTTATTATCGAAGCGGCATCACCGCTGCTGGTGGATAAACCGAGTGACATTCGCGGCAAGCGCGTCTTGGTGATAGAAGATGGACCCACATTGACGCATGGCGAGATGGCATATGGGGCAGGCTATATCGCGGCACAACGCTTCGGCGCGAGTAATATTATTGACCCGCGCCCATTCGCGGTTGGCTCGATTGCCGACACTTTTGCTAAATATCGGCATGTGCATGGCATCTTGCCCGCAATGGGTTATGGCACACAGCAGATTCACGACTTGCAAGAAACCATTAATCGCTCGGATGCTGAATTGGTGTTGGTGGCGACGCCGATTGATTTATCGCGCATCATCAAAATCAAGCCACCAATGCAGCGCGTGCGCTATGAATTACAGGTGATTGGCACGCCCACGCTGGAGGCAATCTTGCGGGAGACTTTTGGCTAGATTGTATTTCAAAACGATGGGTTGAGTCTGGCGATTTACTTAAACTAGAAACCAAATCATCTCTATTAATGCATTCGATAAAATAATCGTGCAACTTGTAGGGACGACCCTGTGTGGTCGTCCACCAAAGGGAGCGCACTTAGGCGCTCCCCTACTTGCCGAATTTAATTTTTGGCTCGGCGTGAAAAATGTGCATTTGTAGGGTCGAGGCATGCCTCGACCCTACCGAAAATCACCCATTTTGAACTTGAGTGATTGTCTTTCGATATGCCTTAGCATTACTTTCACCATGCACCATAAATAATATCGGGCCACACGGCGTTCAGATGCAGCACATACCACTGAATACCGCTGATAACATGTAGCCCAAAAATCAGCAGGCACAGCCCAAAACGCCACGGGATACGGGTCATTTTCCCGGCAATTATCGCTTGATTTTGCCGCAGAAAAAACACAGTCGAAGCAACATAGACCACCAAGACGCCAATTTGCCCATTCCACGTCAGATTGCCCGCTACCGGGTCGCCTGTATCAATGAACAAGTAGCTAAATGCTGTGCCTGCCAAAGCACACAACCACGCCAAATTCAGCAGCAAATCGCGCCGCGCCTGCGAAAAATATGTCCCATAAACCACCAATGGGAACAACAGCGAGAGCAACAATTTTAAGCCCAATTGGGCGCTGGTCTGCGGGTCATAATGATAATCCCACAAGCGAAACGTCTCGAATGGGGAGATTGCCATACCACCATCTGTCCAAGTAAGCGCCTGATAGCCCAATAAACCGACTGCGGGCAGCACGATACCACCCATCAGCACCAGCCAATTGATCGGTTGTCGCCATAACAAGCGCCATGCTGCCACCAGCGCCAACGAAGGAAGAAACACCATCACAAAACTGGGCTTCGCCAGAATGCACGCCAGCGTGAGCAGCGCCGTAAAAACTGTAAAGCCGATTTTATAAGCGAGCGTAACTGCACGCTTCTGGTCTTTCTCCAAGCTCGACCTCACCCCCCAACCCCCTCTCCAAACATGGCGAGGGGGCGTAGAATTCCCTTCTCTGTGGTATGGGGAGGGGCTAGGGGTGGGGTGATACCCAAATACCCAAACTCCGATAGCCAGCAATATCAACGACAACGGACGTAGCGGAATCATCGTTGGGTTGTGATAGACATAAGGCGTCATATAGCCAAAATACTGGTTTTCTGGCGTCAATAAGGTGATGGGAGTGATGACTAATAGCGCCAAGGTTGTGCCGATGGCAACCACTTCATGTCGCCAACTTCTATCGGTCGGATGTGTTAGAGATTTAATCAGCCAATAGAGGATAATTGCCAGCAGCGTGTACCACGCCAGCGACACCACGACCACCCATGCCGTAATATTCACGCTAGGGACGATAAAGTGCAGCGCCAGAATACCCAGATGATATAAAAAATTGGGTGTCTCATAGAACACAGCCGTATCGCCCGCCAGAATGCGGTCAATATAAACTGTGTGGGGTCTAAAATCACCTGAATCGCGCCAATGATACAGCATTGGCAAAAAAATCACCGTTGTCAGGATGAGAACGATGAGCAGGGGCAAAATCGAGATAAGACGTTGGCGCATGGGCATACATCAGGAGTTAAAAGTAGAAAGTTAAAAGGTGCATCGGTGCAAAGTTGTTGGTAGAGGTGCGATAATGCAAATTAAAATTAAATTGGGTCACGGTAGGGGAGCGCCGATGTGCGCTCCCGCCGACCACATCGGGTCGTCCCTACACATTACCCGATGGTTTTATTGCATTGCGTTATCACACCCAAAAATGGCATATTGCAATCGGTAGCTAACTATCGCGGGTGACAATAATCAGACCCAAGATAATCACCAGTGTCCCACCCACTTTATACCACGAGAAACGCTCGCCCATGAACAAAAACGATAATACCATCACAATCACAAACGACATGCTCATGAACGGGTAGGCAAAACTCAGTTCAAATTGGGTCATTGCCGCCATCCAACATAAGGACGCGATGAACGCCGCCGCAAAACTGGAAATCACCCAAGGGTTCAATAGCAGTTTGACGATAAAGAGCGCCTTCTCATCTAATGGCTCTGGGAAAACCCCTGCTTGATTCACTTGCCATTTGATAATCAACTGCCCGTAAACCGTGAAGACAATCGTCAACGCAACAAAGAAGAATCCCATCCAATTGATGTTCACGCGCTTATCCTTTGGCTGTATTGCATCCGATTGATTTGCAGTGATTTGGGTCATAAGGATTGTCCCTAGGGTGATGATTAACGTCGGACGAGAATCGTAAAATCATAGATACCGTAATCATGCAGCAGCGCCACCTGTTTGGATAGATTGCGTTTGCAATAATCAAAAATCTGAGTTGGGTCAGGATAATACAAATCGGCACGCATATATTCAGGGTCGGAATAACTCGTCAGCGAATTAAACGCCAAGCCTGTGGTACACAGCCCCCACATGGTATCAATCGTGTTGAGCATATGCCGATACCATTCATCTTCGGGGGTATCGGCAAATTTCATGTTAAATAAGCCGCTGCCAATCACATAATCTTGCGGCGCGATGCTGCTTAAATCGGTGGTGAAATGGCAGTTGGGCATATCGTGAAACACTTTGGTTGCCGCCTCAACGACTGCCGGGGTCATATCATAACCCGTATAGGTGAATTGATACCCCTGCATTTGCAGATATTTCACCAGCGCCCCATAGCCGCAGCCAAAATCCAAAATCGTGAAGGGCTGGGCGGCGTCTTTGTGAATTTTCATCAGTTGTTCAAAACGCAAATGCTGCGATGCTTCGTCTTTCCAGTCTACACCTTTGGGGTCAGCGCCATGCGTTTTGATGGTATTCTCGAAGAAGTTTTGCAGCCCCTTGAGGGCATTTTCGATAGATGACATTGTGTATTGTCCTATAGATAATTAGCTATATAGCTTTCAGCGGTCAGCGGTCAGCGATTTGCCATCAGAGACCGTTTATTTTTAGTTTTGCTCAAGTCCCAGGGCTAAACAAAGCCAAACGCACTAAAGATCAGTCTCTTTAGCAGACTTGTCTTTTTGGCAGCCGGAAACTTTAGTTTCTGGCAGGATAACACAACCACAATCGAACTTTATCCTTTTAACTTTTAACTTTATCCTCAGCCCTTTTCCGCCTATTGTCTCTGTGACACCTCGGCGCTCTCCGTGTCTCTGTGGTGAAAATTAGCGTTTAACTCGATACTCTCTACATCTCGATGATTCAACAGTGGCTTATGCGCTGCACCGTTTTCGTAATGGCGGTACACATCGCGCACGATAGTATAGGGACGCGGTTTCGTCTCGGTAAAAATCACCGAGATATAAATGGCGATAATCCCCAAGATGAAAATAATCAGCCCACTCAAAAACCACAGCGAGACCAGCAGCGATGTCCAGCCTTCAACATCAGTATAGCCCGTCAGATATTGTCCTAGCAAAATCAAAATCATGAAACCCGACGGAACAATCATCAGCAAGCCCAAATAGGCAATAGCGACTAACGGCTTGCTGCTCATCGCCGTAATCGAATAAATTGCCAACCAGAGTTTTTTGCTAAAACTATAGGTGCTGCTGCCTTTATACGTTTTTTCGATATAGATAGGAATTTGCTGATAGCCTGCCATCTCCCACAAGCCTTCAATCGAAAAAAGTTGTTCCCGATATTGCAGCAGGGCAGCCACATAGCGCCGCGTCATCAAGCGCGACATCAAAATATTGCGTGGTACGCTGTATTCAGAAAGATAATTCACCAACCGATAATATAAATCGCCCGGCAAACGGCGCAGCGTGGGACCTTGGCGTTCTGATTGCACACTGTAGACCACATCAGCGGCAGCGTTGTGTTGCAATGCGGCATAAAATTCGGGCAGTGTTTCCGGGGCTTCTTCCAAATCGCAATCCATCAAAAAGACCAAATCGCCTGTCGTATATGCCAAGCCGGTCATGATAGCGCGATGATGACCAAAATTGCGCGATAAATCCACCACCACCACGCGCTTATCCTGCTCATGCAAGCGGCAGGCAATCGCCAGCGCATCATCTGGTGAGCCATCGTTGACGATGACGATTTCGACATCGGGTGTGATGCCTTCGGCGGCTGCCAGAATGCGCCGATAAAATGCTTCAATATAGGGTGCAGAATAATACAAAGTAGTGATAATCGAAAGTTTCATGCCAGACCAATAGGCTATTCAACAAAGCGCAGCGATTTTAATGACGAAATGTAACTTCCACAATGCCGCGTTGGGGATTATGATACTCTTTTTATCGTTCTGAGTGAAAAATACAAAGTAAAAAATGCTGAGTCGAAAGTTAAAAGTATAAAGTTAAAAGTTGACTCATGTTCAAAATAAGTGATTTTCCGTAGGGACACGGCATGCCGTGTCCCTACAACACCGCACTTTTCCCGCAATCTGGACGTGAATTAAAAGTGCTGCCTTGCTGAATTGTTGATTCGCTAACCCGCTGAAATGCTGAAATAATGACCAAAACCATCGCGGTG
>JALHOR010000194.1 GCA_022842885.1 Anaerolineae bacterium | reverse complement strand
ATTTACAGTCCATTGATTGACAAAATAATTTTTTTGGCTATACTCTCTGGTATAGAGGTATATACCACGATAAATCATGACAACTCATAATAATGCTTATTTCACGATTGATTTGCATAGTCCGCTGCCGCGCTACTATCAAATCAAACAGAATATCACCGACCTCATTCAGAACAATTTGCTGCGGGCGGGCGATGCTCTCCCCTCAGAACGTGAACTGGGTGAACTGTATCATGTTAATCGCATGACGGTTCGCCAAGCTATCACCGAATTGACAAACCAAGGCGTTTTGAGGCGGTTGCATGGTGTCGGCACATTCGTCACGGAAAAGACAATTATTGCGCCGATTGTGCCAGCAGTGACGGGCTTCAGTGAACGTATTCGCCGCGCGGGCATGAAACCCACCAGCCGCGTGATTGCCCTAGAACTCATCCCCGGCAGCCCCGTGATTACAGAACGATTGAAATTAGCGCCCAAAGCCCCCCTCATCTCGTTGAAGCGCCTCCGCTTGATTAACGATGAACCCTTGATGCTTGAAACATCCTATCTGTCGTATACGGCTTTCCCGGAATTGATGGATGAAGATTTCAGCACGCAAAGTTTGTACGACCTCTTGGCGCAGCGTTACGAAGCGCCCATTGTGGAAACTGACCACACACTAGAACCAACGCTGCTTACGCCAGATGAAAGCGCCTATTTTGACCTCAAAAGTGGACACCCTGCCATGCTGGTTCATGTTGTCGCGTATACAACCAATCGCCAGCCTGTGGAATTCTGTAAGTCAGTGATTCGCGGTGATCGCTGCCGCTATTATTTCACTGCCAATACCCAAAGTCCAATGATTGTCCGTTGAAAGGAGATTGCCATAGCGCGACGATATTAAGTGGTTCTAATACACCTTTGTCTATACCTCATTCTTTTAAATGGAGACATTAACCATGAAAACAACCCTTTCGAGACGCGATTTTCTGCGGGCAGCAATGGCGGCAGGTGGTGCCGGGATGTTGGCAGCACTGCCCGCTGGCTTAGTGGGGGCGCAAGACCAGGCATTTCTCAATTATTGGACAGGCTGGAGTGGCTTTGAATTTGATGTGCTGCAAGGCTTGGTAGACCAATTTAATACCGAAAATCCTGAAACCTTCATCAACATGACCACCGTTTTTGGGCAATATGATAAAGTCTTGACGGCAATTGCCGGGGGCAACCCGCCCGATGTTGTTTCGGCGGTGTGGCTGCGCGAGATGGTGGGCATCGCAGCGCGTGGGGCACTCACCCCGATCACCGAATTTGCCGCCCGTGATGGCATTGATGGCAGCGCGTACTTCCCGCAGTTGTGGGAAAATTGGCAGTGGAACGGCGATTTGTGGGGATTGATGTGTACCTCCAATTCTAATGTGTTGGCGTATGCGCCCGCTGCGCTGGAAGCCGCCGGAATTTCGGCCGCGCCGACCACCCTTGCCGAACTAGATGAAGCCTCTTTGAAATTGGAAAAAGTGGATAGCAGCGGCAATATTGAAAGTGTCGGCATCCTCCCGGCGAACCTGCGCTGGTGGGGCTTGGTCTTTGGCGGCACCTTCTATGATGAAGCCAATCGCAAAGTCACTGCGAATGACCCCAAAATTGTGGCAGCATTGGATTGGATGGCGAGTTATTGGAGTCGGTTGGGTGCGGATAAGATTGCTGCTTTCCAAAGTGGCTTTGGCGATTACCTCAGCCCGCAGAACTCGTTCTTTGTCGGCAAAGAAAATATCACCCAAGTGGGCGAATGGTTCATCCAATTCCAGAAACGCTTTGCGCCCGATTTGGTCATGGACATGATGGCTGCCCCGCCGCCGGAAGGTGGACGCGCAAACTGCACGACGTTTGATGGCAGCGTCTTCACCATTCCTGCTGGCGTCCGCAACCCAGAAGCCTCGTGGACATTCATTAAATGGCTGAGTGAAGATGTGAATATGGGCGAATTCTGCTTTAACATCACCAACATTCCGCCCAAAGTCGCCCCTGCCAGCGAAGACCGTTTCATCAGTGACCCGCGCTTCCAATTGGCGCTGAACCTGCTGAATGGCGAGAATGCCTTCGGACCCGATAAGATGCCCGTCAACAATTTCTATGGCGCACGCCTTGCCGAAGCCGAAACCTCCGTCAAAAATGGTCAGATGAGCGCCCAAGAAGCTCTAGACCGCGTGACCGAAGAAGTTCAAGAAGAACTGGATCAGACTTTGGAACGCTTAGGCATGTAGTTTGCGTCAACGCTAAATCTGATTTCAAAAATGCCTGTTGGGGCGCGACAGGTGGCACCTGTCAATTTTAAAAATCCTCACCCCCTGCCCCCTCTCCACTGCGTAGAGAGGGGGTTCACAACAGCGCAGCAAGTCCCTTTCTCCATGAAATGGGGAAAGGGATTTAGGAATAGGGGATGATCTAAATTGTATATCCAGCAGTAGGGACACGGCATGTCATGTCCCCTACGTGAATTTTTGAAATACAGTCTATTCATACCGCAGGTGGGGAGGCTGATACCGCCCCCCGTTTGCCTATGTCCTTGTCCGCACAGTGACTGGAACTTTTCCTATGACGACTCTGATTGCGAAGTCACCGCCTGCCCGCCGCCGCTGGGGTGTGAGCCGTCTCCAGCGGCGCAATCTGATGATTGGACTGCTGTTTATTAGCCCGGCAATCATCGGGATGGCGCTGTTTACTATCGTTCCCATGCTTCAATCGTTGTACTACAGCTTTACCGATTACAATATCCTCCAACCACCTTATTGGGTTGGGTTGGAAAATTACGAAGATCTGTTTGATGACCGAGTTTTTTGGATTGGCTTGAGCAATACCCTCATTATGGTGTTCCTCGCTTTGCCACTGCACATCGTTTTTAACTTGGTCATGGCATTTTTGCTCAATAGTAAAATACGCGGGTTAGCCATTTACCGCACCATTTTTTATATCCCCTCCATCACACCAGTGGTGGCATCTGCCATCGTTTGGATGTGGATTTTTAATGGGCAGTACGGCGTCCTGAATGAAATTCTGGGCTGGTTTGGCATTCAGCCGATTGGTTGGCTGACCGACCCCGATTGGGTGAAACCTGCGCTCATTTTTATGGGCGCGTGGTTCGGCGGCAATACCATCCTCATTTATTTGGCAGGCTTGCAAGAAGTCCCCGCTGATTTGATTGAATCGGCGGAACTGGATGGCGCAAATGCTTGGCAAAAAACGTGGAGCATCACCCTGCCGATGATTAGCCCGGTGATTTTTTACACCATCATCATCAACATCATTGGCTATTTCCAATATTTTACCGAAGCGTGGGTGATGACGGCGAACCGCGAAGGGGCGGCGGGAGGTCCCGCGAATTCCGCGATGTTTTACTCCATGTATTTGTATCAGAATGCGTTTCAGCAATTAAAGATGGGGTATGCCAGTGCTATGGCGTGGATATTATTCGTCATTGTGCTGATTGTAACGGCATTATTGTTTTTTACGTCGCGCTATTGGGTTTATTATCGCTCGGAGGATAACTGAGGTGGCAAGCACACAGACCTTTTCCAATAACCTCCGCCTGTTCGTCGCCGGGGATTGGCAGCACAACCGGCTGATACAGGAGCGCATCAAAAAAGGGATTGCCTATATCATCTGCACATTGATGGCGGTGATTTACGTTTTTCCATTGTATTGGTTGCTGACGACCGCACTGAAAACCGATGCTGAAGTCTTCCAACTGCCGCCAACTTTTTTACCTGTGGATCCGCAGTGGCAAAATTTTCAGGCAGCGACGGAGTATATTCCCTTCTGGCTGTATATGGGCAATACGCTGATTATCGCTGTCCTGACGATTATCGGCACATTGGTTTCCTGCACGCTGATTGCGTATGGCTTTGCCCGCATCAAGTGGCCCGGACGCAATGTGCTATTCATCGTCTATCTGAGTACCATCATGCTGCCCACGCAGGTCACGATGATTCCGTTGTATATCATTTATCGGCAAATGGGTTGGATTGGAACCTTTATGCCGTTAATTGTGCCAAGTTTTTTTGGCAATGCGCTGTTCGTGTTTTTGCTGCGGCAATTCTTGATGACCATTCCGGCGGAACTTTCCGAAGCGGCAAAGATTGATGGTGCCAGCGAAGTCGGCATTTTGCGCCATGTGATGCTGCCGCTGCTGCGCCCGGCGTTGGCGACGGTGGCGCTGTTCACATTTGTGAATGTGTACCGTGATTTTTTGGGACCGCTGATTTACCTGAGCGACCAAAATCAGTGGACAATCTCGCTAGGGCTAAAATTATTCCAGAATATGTATGGGGCGCAGTGGCAATTGATGATGGCAGCCTCAACACTGGCAATGGTGCCGATAATTGTGTTGTTCTTCTTCACGCAAAAGACATTTGTGGAAGGCATCAGTCTCACGGGCATCAAAGGATAACCTGATGAAAAAATCCGAGTAGCAATGATTGGTGCAGCGTATTGCTCAGTAGAACAGCGGAAGATGATAATGCTTTAAGCAGTTTCTTTAGGAGAGAATGCATGAAACTCAGTGTCAGCATGTGGAGTGTGGTCGAAACGGTGCGGGCAGGCACGATGACGCTCACATCGTTCATTGAATTTGCTGCCGGGCAGCAGGTGGCAGGCGTTGAACTGCTGGATTATTTTTGGAAAGACGAAAAGACCGAAATTCCGCAGGTCAAACAACAACTTGCTGATGCTGGTTTGGCGTTGGCAGTCTATTCGATTGGTAATGATTTTTTCCAACCGGATGCCGCCGCCCGCGCCAAAGAATTGGATAGGCTAAAACATGGGGTAGACGTGGCTAATGCGTTGGGTGTTGGCTTGATGCGCGTGTTCAGTGGCAGTCACAAAGATGGTTACACACTGGAACAAGGTTTCGGGTGGATTGTGGATGGTCTGGCTGCCGGGGCAGAATATGCTCAAGCACATGGTGTTGTCTTGGCACTGGAAAATCACGGCTTAATTGCCGGACGCAGCGACCAAGTGCGAACACTCATTGAGCAGGTCAATTCGCCGGCGCTGCGTGCCAATTTAGATACCGGGAATTTTCTGCTGGTGGGGCAAAATCCCATTGATGCTGTCACCGATATTGCCGCGTTGGTGGCACTGGTACACCTGAAGGATTTTCGCTTGGCAACACCCGAAGACACGGTGCATGTTTATAAGGGCTTGGATGGCACGGGCTATACTGGCACGGTCACGGGCGAAGGCATGGTTAATATGCCTAGCCTCATCCATATTTTGCGGCAGGCGAATTACACTGGTTGGCTTTCGTTGGAATACGAAGGCGGTGCCGACCCGGTGACGATTGGCGTGCCGCGCAGCTTGGAGGCGGCACGAAAATTATTATAAAAAATGCTGCTCGGCATTTTGTGGGCAAATTACCTACTATCTTCAGCGGCAAAAACCAAAATCGCTGGCTTGGGTCGCGTTGCCTAATGTTTTTGACCAGATTTCCGGCAGCGCATAAATCTCTAAATGCTGGATAGTGACGCTGCCATTTTCGGCAAAGAGGCGTACCCCGGCGGCGGGTGGCGCGACAAACGTTTGGCTCGTTAAGACCGTCGTCGCATCATTGATGAACACTTCTATGGATGAGTCATCCACGAAGATGTGCAGCCGCAAGTGAGTGGCAAGATGCGCTACCGGAGCGCCAAATGCCGGATTAAAGCCAAAAATCACCCCTTCAGCAGTCGTATCTGTCCGGCTGATAAAAACTTTTTCGGCGGCAAGGTTGGCAACAAGGCGCGTCCGGTTGTGGTCATCGGAATGCACTTCTAAGCCAAAACGCTCGGCAGTGGCTTGGTCAAATTCGGCGATGATTTCCAGCGTGCGCCCCTGAATGCCGTCCAATACCAAAGCGTCCGAGAGCGTGATATTCTCCCAAGTGCCAAGTAATTCGCGCCCAGTGCCAAAATCAATCAACGGTGTTTGGGTCAGCATTAGCCCCTGTTCCGTCTCGATAAGCTGTAATTCGCGTGCCAACGTCATCGCGCCGCGCCAAGGGGAAGTGGGGGTTTTTTCAGCATAGACCCAATTGCTCATCCAGCCCATATAAATCCGGCGGTCATCGGGCGCATTATAAAATGTGATGCCAGCATAATTATCCGCGCCATAATCCAGCCAGCGCACTGTACTTTTATCTGCTGTGGTGAAGGTTTGCCCATCAAAATCGCCAATAAAATATTGGATGCCGCTGCCGCCTGCGGGTGCCATGCGGCTGATACTAACCAATAGCACCCAATGGGTTTGCCCATCCAGTTCCAACGGGAATAAATCCGGCACTTCCCATACACCTGCTAACAGCCCACCGCTGAAATCGCCTGTTTTTTCCCACGTTAGCAAATCGGGCGATGCCCAAAATTGCACTTCTAATCCGGCGGCAAGTACCATCACCCACCGTTGAGTGCTATCATGCCAAATGATTTTGGGGTCACGGAAATCTTTTGCCATCGCCGGAATAACCGGATTGCCCGTGTATTTTATCCAAGTACGCCCTTTATCCGTGCTGTAGGCGATGCCCT
>JALHOR010000193.1 GCA_022842885.1 Anaerolineae bacterium | reverse complement strand
CTGGCAACGGCACATTGCCCTGACCATCGCTGCCATGCACAAAATCGGCAGCACCTTCAAACGGCATCACCAGCGGTTTATCCGCCCCTTTCGCCACCGGAATATCCGGGCGTCCGGCAATCTCCAGCAAGCGCAGTGCGTTAAGCGTGCAAATGTCGGTGGTGGCATTGCCGAAAACGGTGGTTAGCCCTAATACTTCTAATTCCGGCGCACTCAGCGCGTAAAAAATCGCCATCGCATCATCTATGCCGGGGTCAGTGTCTATCAAGATTTTGCGTTTTGTCATAACTTTATCCTAAGAAATCGTTTTTGATTTGTCATTTGTTGTTATATTTCACCACAGAGACACAGAGAACACAGAGCCTTCACAGAGATAAATCCATAAAAAGTTCTGGATTGAATCGCTAAGACACAAAAGACGCCAAGATAATTTTTTCGCTCATGTCCAGATTGGGTGAAAAATGCCAATTTGCAGGGACACGGCATGCCGTGTCCCTACAGAAAATCACTCATTTTGAACATGCGCCAATTTTTATTATCAAATTTGGTGTTTTTGGCGCTTTGGCGGTTAATGTCGTTTTTCAATTTTCTATTGTGCAGCGACCCACGCCTGATGCCGCTGCCAAACACCTGTCCACAGGGTTTCAATATCATCAGGGGGCAAAGGCAAATCAAATTGCTGTGCTAAGATAGCAGCATACGCTGCTTGCGAATGAACGACTTGCTCTTCAATTGATTCAGCAGTGACAGTTCGCAGCACTGCGCCCTTAAGCGTGATGATGCCATCTGGCACAAAGCGATGGCAGACGGTGGTTCGCACAAAACCAGAGTCGGGCGATGTTTGCAGTGTATGGCAAGGGATGCTGAAATCGGGCAAATTGAACGGCTCTAGCGTGAAATCGTAGCCCACTGTGGCATAGGCATGATTATGAAAATACCACCGCTGTTCATGGTGTTCCAGCAAATAACTCAGGAAGCCGCGCTGATACAGCCCTTCTAGCAGGGGTAGCGGTTCCAGAAAGCCATTGCCAAACCCGACATCGGCTAAGTACGGCTGGTCTAAATCCACACGCAAGATAAGATGATCGTGGTCTTCAACATCTTGATTGCTTTGTCGCCCCACATTGCTGGCAAGCAGTGTCACCCCAAAACCCAGTTGGCGCAGCGCCCACGCAAAGACGCCATTCATTTCATAACACCAGCCCCCGCGCCGCTGTACGATTATTTTCTCAAGCATAGCGGCTTCATCCAAAGCCAAATATTGCCCCAGATGAATATTTAAATTTTCATACGGGATAGCCAACAAATGCGCCCGATGCAGTGCCGTGAGGGTCGCTAAATCGGGTTGCAGCGTGCCAGTATAGCCAATCCGGTCAAGATAAGCAGCGAGAAGGGTCATCATCTTTATCCAACAGCCATCAATCTGCTGACCATCATACCGAGTTTGGCGCTGCATTGCGAGAGGTGAACATGCCTCACCGTGTCGCCGCATTTTATGTTATACTCGTCATCAAGACACAGCAAAAGGACACTTGAACGATGGCACTTCCACCTGCCCCCCTTTACCCGTCGGTTCAGCCGCGTATCTCCCTCCGCTGGATAGCCGCGCTGGTCACTCTCATTGGACTGGCGATTAATGCGCTCGGCATCGCTAATCCCACTGAACCAGAACAACCCGAACCCGAAACTCGAACATCAGAAATGGTTATGCTGCCGGCGGATGCGGCTGCGCCCAAATTGGATTATTTTTTGGTCGTGATGCAAAAGCAGGCGGATACCAGTTTCGCCCGTACCATCATGGATAGAAATGAACGTGTCACCACTGTTTTTCAACAATTGACGCACCATGCCCGCAACACGACGGAAAGTTTCCGGGCGGAATTGGATGCAGCGGGCGTAAAATATCGCCAATATTATATCGTCAGCAGTTTTGCCATTTATGGAGATGCAGCGTTGCGCCAACGGTTGGCAGCCCGTGCTGATGTTGGCTACACGCTGGATTTGCCGTCCATGCAACCGCTGGAATCGGATAGTTTGCCGGGCGGCATTGAACCCGTTATTCCGTTAGACGATTACACACCGGGCGAAACGTCATGGGGCGTTAATCATATTCAAGCGCCGCAAGTGTGGAACGAAATCGGTGTGACCGGCAGCGGCATTATCATCGGTTCGGCGGATACAGGCGTGGATTGGACGCACCCGGATTTAAGAGCCAATTACGCGGGCAAGCAGGATAATCATAATTATACGTGGTATGACCCTTGGTTTGGCAGCCCAACGCCCAAAGATTTTAATGGGCATGGCACGCACACCACTGGCACAATGGCAGGGAAAAATGGCATCGGCGTTGCCCCCGGCGCAAAATGGATAGGCTGTGTTAATTTGGGGCGCAGCTATGGCAATGCTGCTTATTATATGGATTGTATGCAATTTTTGTTTGCGCCGTTCCCGCAGAATGCGTCGGCATTTCAGGGCAATCCGTTATGGGGCGCTCATATCGTCAATAATTCGTGGGGCTGCCCACCTGTTGAAGGCTGCAACCTGAACGTGTTGGTGGCAGGCATGAAAAATCTATCGAATGCCGGGCAATTGAATGTATTAGCGGCGGGCAATTCGGGACCCGGATGCAGCACCATTGGCAATCCGGCGTTCACCGATGAAGTTCTCACGGTGGGCGCAATTGGTCCCAAACTCAATTTGATGGCTTTCAGCAGCCGGGGTCCCGTGACTGAAGATGGCAGCGGACGCATCAAACCGGATATTGCCGCGCCGGGGTCAGAAATTTTATCGGCATTTCCCGGCGGCAGATACAGCAAATCGCAAGGCACTTCAATGGCTGCGCCGCATGTTGCCGGGGTGGTCGCGCTGATGTGGTCGGCAAATCCAGCATTGGTGGGCAGATTAGAAACGACGTTACGAATTTTGCAAAATTCTGCCACGCCCATCGAAATCAAAAACAGCGGCATCATCTGCGGCGGCGAAACGGGTGTTCCCAATAATTTATACGGCTATGGCATCCTGAATGCCTATACCGCCGTGCAGCAGGCAAAGCAAGTCTCGCGCTGAGTCGTAGAGTACAGCAGCGCCAAAAAAAGCGAACCAACAGGTTCGCTTTTTTGCTATATTGCTATTGGTTGCAGATTATTGGGGCATATCGCGCATGACCCGCGCTACGATTTGATTCAGCGTATCCATCTTTTCGACGGTTAAATCTGGATCGGGGATATAAATCTTAAATTCTTTTTCGACGAACACGGCTAATTCTGCCAGCGCCATCGAATCCATCAAGCCGCCCGTGATGATACCGTCGTCATCTGCCAGCGGGTAACTCGTATCGCGCACAAATGCTTTTAAAATGTAAGCGCGGATTTTGGCACGCACATCAGTTTCAGTCATGCTAATGCTTTCATGCTAGGGGTTTATCCGTAAATGCGGGCGAGAGATGTCTCGCCCTAATTGATGTTTCGGATAGGTTCTAAGACACCACAGCTTCTTGAACCCTGTGTGGCACAGATTGGCGCACATGCGCTACCATTTTCATCCCATATTTGGGGCGCAAGGTGAACACGCGCTCTGGCGCAACTACTTGTCCCGGCGCGAGCGACAACGTGAATTTTTGGGCGATAGTCGCTAGCAGCAACCGTGCTTCCATCATCGCAAAACTATTGCCAATGCAAATGCGTGGACCAGCACCAAACGGCAGATACGCATACTTGGGGATATTTTTCTCGTTTTCGGCGCTGAATCGTTCCGGGATAAAGGCTTCTGGATTTTCAAAAAATCGTTTGTCGCGGTGTATCCCAATGATATTGATAACCAAATTCGCGCCTTGGCGCAGCGGATAATTATGGATGCTCACAGGGGCAATCGCCTCACGGGTCACGCCCCACGCCGGGGGATACAAGCGCATGGCTTCTTTCATAATCATGTCTGTCCACGGCAACCGCGCCAAATCGGCATAGGTTGGCAATTCATCACCGATTACGCTATCAATTTCAGCATGGAGGTTGGCGGCAATGTCGGGGTGCTGCGCCAGCAAACACAATGCCCACGTCAACGCGCCCGAAGTTGTCTCATGCCCGGCACCAAAAATCGTCATCACTTCATCACGTAATTGCTGGTCGCTCATGCCACCATGAGTCTCATCTTGCGCCAACAACAGCATCGAGAGCAAATCGCCGCGATCTTCGCCTGTTTTACGGCGGTCATCAATGAAGGCTTGAATCACGGTATCCAGATGTTTTTGGGCGGCTTTTAGCTCACGGTTTTCGCGCAGTGGCAGCCATTCCGGCATGGGAATCAGTTGGTTAAAACGTTTATCAATAGACCGTAGCGCGGTTCGCACGGCGCTGCCGGTGGCATCTTCTTCGCTGATTTCGGCATCAAAGAGGGTTTTGCCGACAATTTGCATGGTGAGTGCAGTCATTTCGCGTTCCATATCCAGCGTAGCAGCGTCGCGCCAGTTGGCAATTAATTGGCTGGCATAATGCGTCATCACATCAGCATAAGCAGCGATACGTTTGGTATGAAAGGCAGGCTGTGCCAATTTGCGCTGGCGTTTCCACGAGTCGCCATCATTGGTGAATAACCCATCGCCCACAGTAGATTTCATCGCTTGTTTGGTCACGGTGGATTTATAAAAACTTTCCGCTTTTGCGACCATTACTTCATGGGCAACATCGGGGTGATTGACAATATACACCGGAAAAGGACCGAAGAAAAATTTAACAAAATCGCCATAGCCCCGTGAGTCATACAAGAAATTGAGCGTATCACGATTAAACTGCCGCATATTGCCATAAAAAAATTCACCGGGCATGACCGGGGGTTGCGCCTGCATGGGGGAAATCCTTCATCTGATTTGTGAAAATGAGAACAATCAAAGTATAGCGCGGAATTATTCGACGTGTCAAGCAATTGGATAGCGATTTGTGCATCGTGCATTGTTCCCGCCAGCCGCCCGGACGAGTCTGGTTTTCTGCCGCCGCGTGATTTAGAGTCGGGTGCTTAGATGGCATGTGCCACAGATTTACCCAGAGACTCACAAAAAGTTGCGATGATGACTCTTTCCCAAGACCAAATGACTGCCACGCTCTTAGAATGGCACAGCCACACGATGGCATATGATTTCCGGCGGGCGACACTGTGGCGCTGGCTAGCGCGGCACATCCCATCCCATGCCCGCACGTTGGATGCTGGCTGCGGCACGGGCTATATGCTCATGAAATTGGCAGAGCAGGGCAACCCGGCAGTCGGCGCAGATTTTGATGCCAAGCTCGTCAGTTTCGCCCAAAATTTGCTGCACGAAAATCATCATGCTGTCCCCGTACATCACGCAGGCTTGGGCGAAGGCAAATTGGCGCCGCTAGGGCAGTTTGACCGCATTTTATGTTTGGATGTGATTGAACATATCGCCGATGATACCGCCGCGTTGCAAGAATTAGGGACTGTCTTGGCACCAGATGGGGCTATCTTATTGAGTGTACCAGCATTGCCGGGACTGTATGGCGTGCGCGATAAAACCATCGGGCATTATCGCCGCTATGATAAACCCATGTTATACGCCGCCGCTGACCGTGCAGGATTGCATATCAGCCACTTGCGCTATTGGAATATGACGGGCGTTTTGCCGTATCTGTTCTATGAAAAAATCCTCCACCAGCCTATCAACGATGAATTACGCCAAGCCAAAAAACAAACCCTCATCAAACAGGCACTGCGTGGCATTCTGACGGGCGTGCTAACACTGGAAGGCTATGTGCCGCTGCCGTTTGGCTTAACACTGCTGGCTGAAATGCGCCGCAAACAATAAAAATGATGCCATCCAATAGCCTTTCTATTGATTTTGCATGGTGTGCTGTTTTGACGCTTTATTGTCTTTTGGTGCGTTTTATTGACGAATGATGCGTATTTTATCTTCAACTCGCCACTAATCATAAAAGATAATAACAACTTTGTGCATTTTTATTGACTTCAAAACGTTTCGACTATACACTTGCGCTGTGTTTTGATGAGTTTTTTAGGGGGAAATAACCAATATGACTGCACAAATTCTCTATATTGAAGATGATGTTTATAGCTTGCGTTTGGTTGAACGCAGCTTGCGTCACATGGATTATGATGTCCAAGGGGCATTATGTGGATTACGCGGGATTAGCGCCGCACAACATAACCACCTCGATTTGATTTTGGTAGATATGAATCTGGGCGATATGATGGGCTACCAAGTGATTGAATACTTACGCCAGCAGCCCGCTACTGCCAAAACGCCGATTATTGCCATCACGGGCGAAACTTCCGATGATATTTATGAACGCTGTGTTGCCGCGGGTTGCGACGGGTATCTCTTAAAACCCATCAGCCGCAGCAATCTACTTCGCACCGTGCATCAATTTCTCTCCCACTATCAGACGAAGCAATTGCCCAGCCTTTATGCCTGATTTTCTGCATCTTGTCCGTTGCTAACCCTCAAATCATGATCGCGGGTGAGGTGCTGAAAAATACGAATTTTCTACAATTTGGATGGGTCATAGCCTTTTTG
>JALHOR010000192.1 GCA_022842885.1 Anaerolineae bacterium | reverse complement strand
CAATTAAGTTACTTTCGTATTGGGTGGGATTGGTTAATTTCAGAATTTAGCCAAGGACGACCTTGGCCTCTTATCTCCACTCTTTATTCATGAAAAACGTTGGTTGATAAGAATCGCCAATAGCTAAAACCTAATCGCTAATAATCAACAACAATAAAGGAACAATATCATGAGTGACGAAAAACGCAAACGCGACGAAGACCACGATGAAGAATACGAAATTGAAGATGAAGTCGAATACTACGACGAAAATGACCCACGTTATGCCCACCCGGAAAAACGCAAGCGCGGACTGCGCTTCTCGTTTGATATGAGTGGCGCGCCACCTATGCCACCTATTCCACCCGTGCCGCCTGTTCCACCGATGCCGATGGGACGCATTGAATTTGAACCGATGGATGGCATAGATTTTGAAGCATTGCAACGTTTGTACGCTGCGCTTGCCGCATTAGGACGCACCATTGAACAAACGTTACATTCGCCTATCAACCTCAATGCTAGTACCGTGCGGGCTGTGCGGGGCGGCTATGAAAAACTCTATAAAAAAGTTCAGGCATTGCTGCCCGAAGATGATTATGTCAACGATGTGCTGAATATCGAGATTGATGAAAATGCCACTGAGCGCGACCAACTCATTCAAATTCAATTGGGCGTGCGCCAAGTGACAACTTATCTGGAAACACTGACGCGCAATAGCCGCCGCAAAGTCAAGCAAGATTGGGAAGGCTTTGGTACGGACATGCGGAGTCTGGGGCAGCAAATCCGTGACCAAGTGCTTTCGATGACCAAAGGCATTATCCAGCGGGCAGTCTCGGATATTCATATTGAGATTGATAATGATGAACCCGGACGGGGTGGCAAAAACTTTGCCGGAGCCGATTTGCGCGGACAAGATTTGACCGATGAAAATTTGGATAATGCCAATTTCATGGGTGCGAATCTGGAGGGGGCTAATTTATCTGGTGGCAATCTGGAAAAAGCCAATTTTACCGGCGCAAACCTGACCAAAGCCGATTTGCGCGATGTCAACATGGAAAAAGCCAATTTCTCTGGGGTGCGGGCGGGCGATGCCAACTTCAGCAGTGCCAATATGGATTCGGTCAATCTGACGGGCGCGTTTCTAGCAAAGGCGAACCTGAACGACATCAACGGCGATAGCTGCAATTTCAAAGGGGCAAACCTGCCCAATGCCAGCCTAAAATCAGCCAATTTGGAGGATGCCGATTTTACGGGCGCAAACATGAGCAACACGACTCTGGAAGATGCTAACCTAGACGGTGCGAAAATGATTAGCGTCAATCTCTCTGGGGCAACGCTGAAATCGGCTAATTTGGGTGATGCCGTGTTAAAACACGCCAATTTGTCGAATGCCAATTTGGAAGATGCCAACCTGAGCGATGCCAACCTGACGGGCGCGAATCTGGATGGGGCAAATTTGACCGATGCCAATTTGGAAGATGCGATTATGCCCGATGGTCGCCGCCACCGCGACGGTGATGATGTCTCGATATATGGGGCTGAAGACCACAATTTTGAAGGCAAACTTAAGCGCAGCAAAGTGAAAGTACCGGGCGCAGGCAAGCCAGATAATCCCGATGCGCTGGAAGATTTTCGCGGCGCAAATTTGCGCGGTGCCAACCTGCAAGGGCGTGATTTTTCCGGGCAACCGTTCACCGGTGCAGTGCTGATTGGGGCGAATTTGATGCACGCTCAATGTGAAGGCTGTGATTTCAGCGGTGCATTTTTAATCGGTATCAATGGGACGCAAGCCAATTTTTCCAGCGCCCATTTATCCGGCGCGAATCTTGCCGGGGCAAATTTGGAAGGCGCGAATCTGGCACATGCTAACCTGACGGGCGCAAATTTGGGCGGCGCAAATTTGACCGGTGCAAACTTGGAAAACGCCATTCTGCCCGATGGCACAGCTTATACGTCTGAAACAGAACTCAGCCGCTTTGGTGTGCGCGTGGAGTATATTTAGTCTTGCAGCAAATCCGATAATATAAGATGAGTCATCGCTTATGGATGACTCATCTGTACTTTACACATGGGCAAAGCATACCCATTGTGACGAATGGTTAATTGTTCAAAAACATCACACCTCGCAGATACGTACCCACCCAACCCGCTTCGGTCGGATTATAAACCTGTTTGCAAGTACCCCCTTCAATCAGAAATGCAATCGCTTCGCTGGTAGTTGCAAAATCGTTGCAGCCTTTTTGGGTGTTTTGGACACCTTCCCGGTTGGTTGTGAATTCTCCAAAAAACAGGATGACATGATCGCCGGGATGAATCGTTCGTTCTGCATAGATCGCGTTGGTTGCAATGCGGGTACCGGGTTGTACGACGAAAACCTGTCCCGCTGGATTTGGATTGAGTAAGTCCAGTTCGTTATTAACCGGATGTAGTGAGAAACCGTTGCTGGCGCTGATATAGACTGTTTCCCAAGTGTCCTCTTCTGTTGGAAAGGCGATGATTAAATTTCGCATTCCCTCTATTGTTGCTACTTCCCATGACCGAACAAAAATGCCCGATAAAACGCCTGAATAACTATTCGCTTCATCTATGCTGGGGTATACGCCCGGTTCAATGAGGCCAAATGGCACAGGCATCATCGTGTTTGGGTTGATTGCCACTGTTTGGGTCGTCCAAGTGAATGATCCTTTGCAAAAATCAGCATATGTCACTTCAAAGCGGTTGCTCGTATCTTCTTCAGGTTCATCCACTTCTGGGGGAATTAAAGTGCCATCTATGTATTGATACTGCGGCACATCAATGAGAGCAGTCTCAGCAATAGATACCAATGAGGCTTTCACTGCATAATTGCCATCATATAACACCAACCATGTACCGTCGGCGATACTTTCCAGCGGTGTGCCACTGGCATCAAACCAACCCAAAACACCCACATTGGTAGTTTGCGGCAAAGATATCACCGAACCAAAATTATCAGCAGCAAGGCTACGAACATTCACACCAGACGGCATATTGAAGGTGAAGACACTCGCGCTGGCATTACCAAATACGCCGGGTTCAGGGATGGTGCAATCTACATCAGCATACCGGGTATCCAAAATTGGTTCCTGCGCTTCTAACTGGATAATCCGCACATCATCCAGATAAAATTCCGTGCCGGGGCTAAATTCAAGGGCAACACCCCCACGTTTCACTGCATCATGCAGCACTCTTGAGATGATCCGCCCATCCAAAGAAAAAGTAATTTCATTGGCATTGGCTTGTAAACGTAGCGTATGCCATGTGTTCATCTCTGGACCAATCATATTTTGTTCGACAGCCGCAATCCCGCTTATTTTTCCATCTACCCAACCCACCACACTACCCCCTGATGTTCTCTGCCCGAATGTCAGCCATCCGGCATAGCCATTTCGCTTATCCTCAATGACACTGTTCCGAATGCTCAGGGCGAATTGGGGGGTAGCTAAAGTACGGTCAACCGCAACGAATTGAATCTGCGCCTCAAAAGCATAATGTGTCCAATTATTCTGCCGGTCATTGGGCAAAATAATTTCGACACTAGCCCAGTTATCAGCACGATTTTCGAGGTGGAAGACTTGGTTTCCCGCCATCTCTACCACTTCGTGCCGTGCAAGCCAATATGTCCATTGGCGACTTGCACCCCCTTCAAAATCATCTTCAAATAAGATGTCTGCATCCTGTGCTAAACTTATATGAAAGCTCATCAAGCCTATGACGATGAGCCAAACAAAACGTACTGTATTCTGCTTGTTCCAGTTCATAAGGAAACCACTTCTGCGAGGTGAATACATCGCATGTGAAAAATATCACGATATATTCATTGTAGCGTGTTTATAACTGAGCAATCATAAAGGATTAGTGCAGAAATATTTTTCACGCCGAGAAGCCCACACCTGCACGGGTTGATGGATAATATACCCGACATACATCGTGCCGTTGAAGAATCACCCACACACTGCCTGCTGTATCTCTTTGAACAATGGCAAAATTTCAGTCGCAAGTTCCTGATTGCCCTGGGGATTCAGGTGATAATCGGCAATACTGATGCGCCGCTGTGCCGGATAGGTGAGTACCGTTATCGGATAAGCGCGGTCTAAAAGTGTATTGGTCAGCGATTCATTGGCGAAAGCTGCCAACCAGACATTCTCGTAAGTCAATAGGGTATCCACTTCGCTAAAAAAGCGCGTCACTTGTGGCGTGTCTTCCATCACTGTCGTATTCACGCTGTCCATCTCAACGCGGTCAGTGCCACCGCTGCGGAAAATGGCAAAATTCATATAACGCACCAACCAAGGTTGCCCTGCGCCCGAACCCGCAAAATATTGTTCGGCAGGATTGATGGCGGTATCAAAATCATTGTTAATGATGAGGTACACATAGCCATTGGCATCAGGATAGGCTTGCAATGTTTGCAGGACATTGGTGCTGTTGTAACGGGGCATCGCCAAATTCCGCAGATGCACGCCGGGCAACTGTGCCGCCGCTAAATTTGCCCATGTTTGGTCATCGTTCACGCCGTAACCAAACGCCACCGAATCGCCCAAAATCACCAGTTCACAAGCAGCATCGGTATTCGCATCGGGCAAAACACGCCCCCCCGCCTGAATAGTCGCTGACCATGAGCGAAAGGCATAACTGCCATCGGGGATGAGATACCCGCGCTGGTCATCGGGGATAAATTGCTCATTGCCCATCGTCGCTAAATCTTCAAAATAGATGAGTCCCCAAGGGTCAAGCACGCGCAGCACAACTTCCAGCAGCAGCAGCGTGAATGCCACAATGAGCGCCGCACCTATCAGCGATTTGAGGTGGTCTTTGAGTGTTTTACGCGGCGGGCTTTCAGTCGTCATGCGCTATCCTGATTTTAGCTTAGGGGCTAACATATACTTGGGTTTGACTTAAACCGTATCAGAGGCAGTCATCATAATTTTAAACATCCTAATGTGCCAGAACTGTTTTCGATACAACCGGAAAAGATGGTAAAGCCAAAAGTTATCAAGTCAAAAAATTTCTGAGAACTATCAAAGAATATGATCTCAGATTAAACGAGGACGACGCATGAAAGATTACCACATTAACATTTTTTATAGTGCAGACGACGAAGCCTATATCGCCGATATTCCTGATTTGAAACATTGTTCAGCGCACGGCGAAACACCAAAAGAAGCATTGCGCGAAGTGTTAATCGCCAAAGCCTTATGGTTAGAAGTGGCACAGGAAGAAGGGCTTGCCATCCCTGAACCACGCTATCGTCCGGCGATTTATCAGGTGTATGCCTAACATTCATCGCTCATCATCTGTTACCTCAAACGTCACACTTAGCGGCGTACCCGGCACATTGCTGGCGTTGTAGGGTGTGGCAGTGAGCGTGTAGCTGCCCACATCCGGCGTCCAGCCCGCATAATTGCCCGCAGTATCGCCGAAGGAGAACGGCATGGTGGTATCCTCACGGAATGGCACACCATTGAGCGTGAAGACGACTTTTGCTGGTGACCCGCTGGCATCGGCACGGATGTTGAGGTTGCGCGTGGGCAGCGAGCCTAAATTCAGTGTATTGCCCGATGTGAGCGTTTGGATGGACGCATCCGTATCGGCGTTGATGAGGGTTAGGGAAGTGACTGATGCAGTGGCAGGCAGTGGTGGGGTAACAATAGTCGGCATTGTTGTCCCAACCTGAATATTAGGATAGACTAATTGTGTACCTGTTGGGTTCCAATCAACACCCAAAATATCATACGCTTTTTGAGTAACATAAGTTGTAATTGGATCCCCAGTGTCAGAATTAAAGATAATGATTTTATTATCGACAGCTACAGCTAATCGTTTACCATCTTTATTCCATGACAAATCCGTTGGACGATTTTCCAGTTGGATTGATCGCAATATATTTCCAGTATCTGTATCCCATATACTTACTTTATTATTACTAATATATCCAACTGCGAGTCTTTTTCCATCATAGTTCCAATCTAATACTAGAGGTACCATTAGGTCACTGTCAAGCGCAGAGATAGAACGTGGTTCTAAATAACCCACTTGTGTTTGATATGGTAGTAAAGAGAGTAGTAAATTATCTCCCCATATAAGAGTGCCCAACGCTGCACTCGTAGCGAAATTAGCTTTGATAGGATTAGTCGCAAGCCCAACGGTTTGTACTGATTGGTTGGTATTTATTATGTTGAGGCTATCCCCATTCCAACTTTGAAATAACCCTCCTGTATGAGTAACAATGATGCGATTATTGTGTTTGCTCCAATCTACAAAAAATTGACCAATGAGAACTCTAGATTCTTGTGTTGATAAAGTCCCAATTCTATCAAATGGCGTATAATTGGGGTGACTAACATTCCAGACTGTAGGTTCACTTGTACCACTAACAACCAAGCGAGTACTATCAGGACTCCAACTTACAGACCATATACGTCCTTGGTGAGGTTGTGGATGTGTATTTAACAATACCTTCGCCAAAAGCGCATCTAGCGGAAAGGGGCATTCTCAGTAAAGTGGATAGTCTCTAACAGTCCAGGAACTGAGAATCCCATGAAAGAGATTATAGCAGTGTTGGCTT
>JALHOR010000191.1 GCA_022842885.1 Anaerolineae bacterium | reverse complement strand
TTTTGCCGGTGGTGGTTTTGCCGCAGCCACTTTCCCCCACCAAACATAAAATTTCATTGGGATACACTTCCAAATTAATGTCTTGTAACACGCGCAGCACTTGGCGGTCTTTTTTAAACGTGCGATGCACCCCGCGTAATGCCACCAGCGGCGCATCAGTCTTATTTTTTTCTTGGGCAATGGTCATATTTGTATCACCAGAAAAATAAATCAGCAGAATAAAAACATTTATTGGTTGCCTCATTATGATGTAGCCACCCCGTTTTTCAAAGTGCTGCTTAATATTGCCATATTGAATTGCTTGACAGCATTGCCATTAATGCTGTAAATGATGTTACGCACCTACCCTCATCCCCTACCCTTCTCTCAAAGGAGAAGGGAGTAAACCAACCGCTGGCGGTGTTTAAGTCCCACTCCCAGCGCCACGCTTTTCGGCGCGGTAGGGAGAGGGATTTAGGGTGAGGGCAATTTTGTGTAAGGTGAATGCGGTTAGAGAAAAGTTGTTAGCAATCCTTTTGTTTTGTCTATGAGTTATTTCAGGAGTTAAATATGAATCACGAACAATCTATTCGGGTTGCCATTGTGTACCCCGGCGATATGGAAATACGAAAAGCGGCGACACCGGATAACAATCGTTTTTCGCCGCTTTTCCACAAGTTGGCAGAACTCAACGTCCGTGCTGAACCAGCGGTCTATCATCCTGATTTCTGGGAAGAGGTGTATCAGCAGCTTTTACAGGTGGATGCTGTTCTCGTGTGGGTCAATCCAATTCAGGATGGACATGATAGAACCGTGTTGGACGCCATGCTGCGAAAAATTGCCGATGCTGGTATCTTTGTCAGCACACACCCGGACATCATCATGAAGATGGGAACAAAAGAAGTGCTGTACCAAACACGCCACATGGGTTGGGGTAGCGAAACATATTTGTATCACACCCTTGCGGAATTACGCGCACAGTTGCCGCTGCGCCTCGCCAGTGGTGAAGCGCGAGTTCTCAAACAAAATCGCGGTCACAGTGGTATGGGTGTCTGGAAGGTGCAAACGAATAATCATGGCGAACCAATAACAGGCAATACCTTAATTCGCGCCCGTCATGCCGAGCGTGGCAGTATTGAGCAAACCATGTCATTGGATGCCTTCCTGAATCAATGCGAACCTTACTTTTCTGTTGCTGGCAAGATGATTGACCAAGCCTATCAAAATCGTCTGCCCGAAGGCATGATTCGCTGTTATCTGGTGCATGATAAGGTTGGTGGTTTTGGGCATCAAGCGATTAACGCGCTGTATCCCGCCCCGGCAGGTGCATCCCCAGAAGACGCGCCACAGCCCGGCACCCGCCTGTATCACCCACCGGATTTGCCCGATTTTCAGCTTCTCAAGCAAAGATTGGAGCAGATATGGCTGCCAGAGTTGCAGGCACTCTTGGATATTCCTAGCGAAAAGTTGCCTGTCCTGTGGGATGCGGATTTCTTGTTAGGGGCAAAAGATGCTACGGGCGATACCTATGTCTTATGCGAAATCAATGTCAGCAGCGTCGCCCCTTATCCCGACTCCGCCACGCCCTTTATTGCAGAGGCAGTCATCGCTCAAGCAAAACGCACTCAGGAACAGCGATAAATAAGCAACATTTTTATCGTGCTGCCAAGACTTCATCGGTGTGATGACATGCTACGATATGGTCAGAGATGGTGGTTGCGGGGGTATAGGTTGGTTGAATCGTTTTGCATTCTTCGCTGGCGAAACGGCAGCGAAGATGAAATTTGCAACCGGGCGGCGGCTGAATCAAATCCGGCGGGCTGCCCGGAATACTGTTAAGTTCTTGTGACCCGGCGCTCAAACGCGGCGCTGCTTCTAGCAGACCCAATGTATAGGCATGGCGCGAGCGATAAAATACTTCTTCAACGGGTCCCATCTCAATGATTTCACCCGCGTACATCGTCGCTATCGTATCGGCAATTTCGGCGGCAACCGCCAAATCATGGCTGATAAAAATGACGCTGAAGTTCAATTCTTGGCGCAATTGTTTTAGCACTTCGATAATCGAGCGTTGCGTCAAAATATCTACGGCAGTCGTCGGTTCATCCATCAGAACCACTTGCGGGCGCAGCAGCAACGCCAATGCCAACAATGTCCGTTGGCGCATTCCGCCACTCATCTCATGGGGATAAGCATTAAACACGCGCAGGGGGTCAAGCCGTACTTTTTCAAAGAGCGATAATGCCCGGTCACGCGCTTCTTTGGTGTCCATGCCGTGCGCTTGTGCTGTGTCATAGACCATGCTCGAAACGCGCAGCACCGGATTCAGCGAATTAAGCGCCCCCTGAAAGACCATCGAACATTCGCGCCATAAAAATTCGCGCAGTTGGCGGTCACTGAGTTTCAATATATCGGTATCTCTGCCATCCCGGTAGCGATAGACCACTTCGCCGGCATCCACGACCCCTGTTTTGGATAGTTGGCGAATCAAGCCCAAAATCAAGGTGGATTTTCCACAGCCGCTTTCGCCTATCAGCGCCAACGTTTCGCCCGCGTGCAAATCAAACGACACATTGCTGACGGCACGCACCCGCCCCCGCCGTGCCTGATAACTCATCGAGACATTACGAAGACTCAGCACTACATTTTCGGGCGTTTTTTGAATGTCCATAAATATTTTCACCACCGATTTTCATTCACCACAGAGATTTCATTTTGAACCACGAAGAACACAAAGAACACGAAGAAATATACATAAAACATAATACGCTTTAGGGGCGTATGCATCGCTTTGACTCAGCACTCGATTTATAGCCCCTGCCGCAGACGCGGATTAAATATTTCTTCCAGCGAGCGCGTGAACATCACCAACGACAATTGAAACAACGCAATCGCCAAAACGGGGACTAACACCATCCAAATGCTATCTGGGCTGGAAAACGCGCCTTGCTTGCGCCCATCCACAATCATGATGCCCCAATCCGGTTCTTTTAGCGGCACCATGCCCAAAAAGACCAAGCCTACGATGTTATACATGGCAAAACGAATCGAAAAAATCATGTTGACGACGATATAGCTAATCATGTTGGGCAGCACTTCGCGCACGGTGATATGCCATAAACCCAAATCGAGTGCAAACGCCACTTCAATATAATCGCGCTGCTTGAGGCTCAAAACCTGCGCCCGCACTGCCCGCATGAGCGTGGGCCAGTTCAAGACGGCGAATAATAACGCCAATGAAAAATTGCTCTGAAAATTGATAACGGATGCCAACACCAATAACAACGGAAAATTGGGAAGCGTCAGGAAAAAATTGGAGACAGATGAAAGCAACGAATCCACAATGCCACCTAACAGCGCCGCCGCCGCGCCCAACCCGACTGCAATGATGGTGGTGATAATGCCTGCTTGAATCGCCGTGACGATGAGCGTGCCGCCGCCATGTGCTACATGCGATAAAATATCGCGTCCTTGCCAATCTAGCCCCAGCGGAAATTCTTTGGTTGGCGCTTGGAACAAAGAGCGTGCGCCTTCTTGACGGCGTTCAATGTGCGGACTGCCATCGTATTCAATTTGCAGCGGCGCAACCAACGTCAGCACCAAAAAATAAATTAAGCCCAAAAAGCCAATCATACCCGCACTGTTGCGGGCAAGTGCGCTGAATATCGGGCGGATGCCAAACCAAACGCGCACCAGCAAATTCTGGCTTTCATGCTCTTGCATAAAGCCAAAACCGCGCCGTTCTGCCGCAAATTGGCGGTCACGAATATAGACATAACCAAGTATCAAACACAGTGCCAGCATCAGCAGCAGCGAATAACTGCCCAAAAAGCCTGTCACCAATCCGAAGCACACACACAAGAAAAATCCGTACACGCCCGCTGGTATTTGCTGATAACGCAGCGCAAGTGCCAGCAGCAAAAGACCACATAATAACCCCGGCAAAAAACCGGGATTGCTAAAAATGCTAAGGAAGAAATCGAGCATTATTCGCCCTCCTCTTTGCCTAGGCGAATGCGCGGGTCAAGCCAGCCTAACATTAAATCGGCAAAAATATTGGACGTTACCACAGCGATAGTCGTAACAAGAAAAATGCCTTGCATCACCGTATAATCGCGCTGCCCAATGGCGCGTGATAAATTTAGCCCTAAGCCGGGATAACTGAATAAAAATTCGATGATGACGCTGCCGCTGACCGCAATACCTACGCTAATCGCCAAGCGCGTGATTAACGGTAGCATAGCATTTCGTCCGACATATGCCGTCAGCAAGCGGCTTTCTGGCAGACCCCGCGCCCGCGCCACCGTAATATAATCTTCGCCGAGTGTGGCGAGGGTGCTGCTTTTCATCGTCAAAATCCAACCACCGACTGTTGCCATCACATAAGTGCTGACAGGCAAAATCGCATGGAACAGCAAATCCAAAATGTAATCGAGCCGGAAACCCGCTTCGATACCGGGTGTTGACCCACCAAGCATCTCAGCTAAAGGAAATAATTTTAGCTGCACGCCACCAATCATAATCAGCAATAAGGCAATCACATAATCTGGGATGCCATATAAAACGGACGCAATCGCTGTCACCACATTATCCAGAATACCACCGCGCCAATATGCCGTTAGGATACCCAACGTCACTCCTAGCACAAAACTGATAAGCAAGCCCATCCCGACGCTGAACAATGTCCACGGCAAATACCCGGCAATCAACGTGGTAATCGGTGTTTCGGATACGATTGAACGCCCTAAATCCCCTTGCAGCAATTTCGCCATATAGTTGAGATATTGCTGAAATACCGGCTCATTGGGGTCATAGTTGAACATCGTAGATGCCATAGCACGGGCTTCATCCATCGTCAAATTTTGCGATAACATCAACTGCGTCATCTTAATTTCGACAGGATTACCGGGCATCAAACGGATGAGGAAAAACGTAAACGTAATGACAGCGAGAATCGTCAATATGCCTTGCATGACGACACGAAAGATATAACTGCGCCAAATACGCTGCAAACGTTTCATTATATCGGGTGTATCATGTTCGGGTGAGTCAAGTATTTTGGATGGTGTAGAAAGAGCAGACATGGGATAAAAATTTCTAATGTGGGCAACAATAATTGTATTTATAAAAATATTAACCTCACCCCCTGCCCCCTCTCCATGTTTGGAGAGGGGGTAAAGCCCCTCCCCATTGCATGGGGAGAGGTTTGGGGTGGGGATTGGTTACGCCGGAGAAATCAACCCGGTCAGCAAATACCAAACGACAAAATGATCTGTCCCGGTGGGGTTTTGCATGATGGGATCATCATCAGCGGGACCGCCTGCAATCGCGGCTTCGTTCCACGGTTCGGTGCTGAGGATAACATTCAACGGAATATAGGGCAGCATGTCATTGATGATGAGCGCGACTTCGCCAGCGCGGGCGCGTTGGGCTTCTACATCTAGCCCGGCGCTCACCCCGTTAATCAGCGCGTTCAAGTCAATCGTGGCACCATTGTATTCAAATTCCATCGGGAAGTTCATGCCCTTCTGACCTTCTGCCAGCGCCACATAATTGAAACGCTGAACAGGACCGAAGAACTGCTGGGTGGCAAAGGGTGAACCCTGCGCCCAACTCCACACCGACAATTGGAAATCGCCATTGCGAATATCTTCAGCGGCTTGCTGCCAAGGCACAGCCCGCGGCGTAATCTCAAAGCCAAATTCGTTCATTTGGTCAGTGGCATTTTGTGCCGCGCCAGAGAAATCAGCAAATTCTGCCGGGAATTTGTATTCAGCGGCGATAACATTGCCTTCGGCGTCTGTCCATTTGCCATCGGCATTTTTGCTGAAGCCGATGCCTTCTAACAAAGCAGTCGCAGCATCGGGGTTAAATTCATAGCGATTCAGCTTATCAATGCTGGCTTGGTCAAGCAAATTCGGCACCATCGAATCCAGAATGCCTGCCATGTATTCAGTCCCAGTTGCGCCGAAACCATTGGTGATGAAAGCATTTTCATCGCGGTCAATGATGTAGGCAACCGCTTGACGCACTTCTTTGATATTCCAAGGGGCAACATCATGGTTGAACAGCAGGGCGGGCCCATACCCACGCGGCATAATCAACATGCGGATACCGGCGTCCTGAATGGCTTGCTGTGTCGCGGGCGGATACACGTTGGTCGAGAACGAAATATCACCATTCAAAACCAGTGGTGTTGTCGCTTCGGTTTCGCCTGCCCACAAACGAATTTCACCGAATTTGACATCATCAGAATAGAGGCTGTTGGGCTGCCACTTCAACGTCAAATAGCTATCACCCACATCTTCCATGGCATAGGTGTAAGGGCCCGTCGCCAACAGAGTCTCTGGACGGAATTCGCTGATAGTCGTGCTGAGAGCCTTCCAAGCATCATCATCCTTGGTCAGACCATCGGCATGGACTTGTGCCGCTTGCGCTGCCAATTCGCCATACACGGCTGCCGGACGGATGGAAGTACGCAGGATGAGCCGTTCTGCCAAAAGCGATGCATCGGCTTTAAAGACAAATAACACCGTGTCATCATCTACTTTTTGTACTTCAGAAATATAGTTGAAGTCCGACCAGCCCAAAATACGCCCGATGGCATAGGTAGCAATTACATCATCAGCCGTGACATCGCTACCATCGCTCCATTTGGCATCGGCATTCAGCGTGATGCTGTAACCGG
>JALHOR010000190.1 GCA_022842885.1 Anaerolineae bacterium | reverse complement strand
GGATTTTGCCCATATGCGATTTTTACCCCCTCTGGTTTGAAAACACATCACTACTGTGGTGGCAACTGCCGGAAATACAGATGCCTTTCGGTCAATAATGCCCGAATTGCCGGCAAATGTTTTTCCGTTTCGACGATACCTGCTGTGATTGGACCCGTGACATCCTTAAAATCCAACATGCCATACTGCTCGACAGATGGGCGCAGCAAAATATCGGGCGGGCAATTTTTTAGGCGTTCTGTGTGGATATGCCACGCCATTACCCGATGGCTACGCCATAAGGTTGTCAACATACTGGGTTGATTCAGACTCAAAAATCCCGGCAACTGCACACCAAAAGTCGCGCTTAATGGGTCTTCCCAAATGTTAGCGGTTGCCAATTCGGGATAAACATCCACCACAATTAAACAATCTGCACCCAAATCCAGCGCGGGTTTGGTTGCCACACAATCAATAACACCACCATCAGCAAGCTGGCGCTTGTCTATCTCAACGGTGGGAAAAACCCCCGGCAGGGCGCTGCTTGCCAAGACTGCCGGAATGACTTCACCTTCTGTTAGCATGACTTCTGCTCCGGTGACTAAATCCACCGCCATCACCGCCGTAGGAATTTTAAGGTCGGCAAACGTGCTATCGCCAATAGCGGCTTGCAAAATATTTTTGACAGCGCGTTGACGAGCATGGGCGCTAAAAATGTTTAGCGCAAAAACCTTGGTGGAATCGAGACGTTGCACAAATTGCATGATGGCGTCTGGCGAATGCCCTAATGCATAGGCAGCCGCAATCATAGCCCCCATGCTCGTGCCGACAATCACATCTATCGGGATATGTTCACGTTCCAGCACTTGGAGTACGCCAATATGTGCCAATCCCCGACTCCCACCGCCGCCAAGTACCAAACCAATTTTAGGACGCATTTATTCGACTTTCTGAGGCGTTTCTACCAATAAACGCCGTAACACTTTGCCAATGAAGGACTTGGGCAAGGTTTCACGGAATTCAATTTCCCATGGAACGGCATATTCTTCCAGACGTTTGCGGCATAAATCAATCAATTCTTCTTTGGAAAGCGTGGAACCGGGGCGTGGTACGACATATGCTTTCACTTTTTGTTCGCCGTTTTCATGCCCAATGCCGACCACAGCAACTTCCAGCACTTTGTTATGTTCATATAGCACTTCTTCAACATCACGCGGATACACGCTGTAACTCCCCGTCATAATCGTATCGCGTTTGCGGCTGATAATCTGGAAGTAGCCATCATTATCCATAACTGCTACGTCGCCTGTATAAAGCCAACCATCGCGCAAAACGGATTCAGGGTTCTCATCATTTTCCTGCCCCCAATAGCCCTGCATAATTTGCGGTCCTCGGACAATGAGTTCGCCGACTTTGCCGGGTGGTAGTGTTTCCCCTGTGACCAAATCTACAATCCGCGCATCTGTATTGGGAATGGGAATGCCAATGCTACCGACTTTACGTAACCCGTATAACGGATTGGCATGGGTTACAGGCGCAGCTTCGGTCAATCCATATCCTTCTACGAGTCTGCCGCGTGTAAGTTTCTCAAACGCTTCTTGGACTTCAACAGGCAGTGGGGCAGCGCCGCTGATGCAGGCTTTTATCGAAGATAGCCCATAAGAACGGACATTAGGTGCTTGGTTAATCAGCGTATACATAGACGGCACGCCGGGAAACAGCGTGGGCTTGTATTGTTTGATATGTTCCAACACTTGTGAAACATCGAACACTGACAAAATAACCATCGTAGCTGCCATACTGACAGGAACATTCATCGCCGTGGTCATGCCATAACTATGCAAAAATGGCAGCACCGAGAGCATCACTTCGCGCCCATATTCCAAATCATGAACCCAATGCCGGATTTGCAGCGCATTGGAGACCAAGTTGTGATGTGTTAAACATACTCCTTTAGGAGAGTCGGTTGTGCCGCTGGTATAGTTGATATTTGCCAACTGTTTGTACGAAATATTGAGGTCAGGGTCAATATCGGGTTCAGGTTGTATCAATTCGTCTATGAATTGCCCAATCCGCCGTGTTTCTGCCTCATCTTCTTCACCAACACCATTGCGACTGAGGATTTGTTTATAAATGCTGTCGGAAAGCAAAGCGCGAATATTGACGAAAACGGCTTTTTCAACTTTCGTATTCACCAAAATCGCTTGTGCCAATTTGTTGAAGGCGCTTAACGTCACGACAATCCGCGCCCCAGTTTCTGCCGCTTGCTGCACAATACGCGGGGCATCGGCATCTGGGTTGGGCAGCACCACCACAGCACCAATCTTGAGGATGGCATAATACGCCATAATCATCTGTGGCATATTGGGCAGCACCACAATCACCCGATCGCCCGATTGAATGCCAAGTTTTAATAAGGCATGGGCGAATTGGTTGGCTTTAGCGTTAAGTTCAGCATAAGTGAGTGTTTGCCCGTAAAAAATCGTCGCAATTTGTTTGGGCGTCCAACGGGCGGCACTTTCCAAAAAGCGATGCAAAGGTTGGCGGGGCAGCGGCACAGTCGAAGGTGTATCTTTGCTGTAATGACTCAGCCAAGGACGATGTTGTTCGGTTTCAGCATCAATATTATGATCACGCCAAGAACCGCGTCGCACGCCAATAAAACGTTCTATCGCCCGATTCACAGCTTGATGGCGCTCTAGCTGAACTTTGTGTTTGGCAGACCCTACATCATAGACTTCAGCATGGGGAATCATCTTGCCCACATCATCAAACACATAGCGCGGGAAATATGTATCGCGCTCGCCAGTGATGACCAATGAGGGGGTGGTAATGTTACGGATGAGTGACCAACCTTTCCACTTTCGCAGGTTGTTGAGCATCATACGTTTCATTACATGTAGTTCCGCATCCCATTTGGGGCGATAATTCCACAAGGGCTTAAATACGCCCGTTGGGATGCGTGAGAGATATTTGACGGCTTTGGGCAGCGGATATTCACCAGCGGTAGCAATCAAAATCAATTTTTCCAAGCGTTCCGGGTAAGCATTGGCATATTCCACACACACCGACCCACCAAACGAATGCCCCACCAAAATAAATTTTTCTGGCAATTTGAGCGCCTGTACCAGTGTGTGCATATCCTCAACCAATTCATCCATTGTGTATTGGGTATAAGGCGCATCACTTTGTCCATGTCCACGCAAATCAGGCACAACGACCCGATAATTGTGGGCAAAATGCGTCATTTGGAATTCCCATGATTCAGCCACGCCAGCATAACCATGTTGAAAAACAATCGTTTGCTCCACATCTTGCGGGTGCATATCTATTGCACTTAGGTAATGCCCCGGCTGACCGGGTATCGGCACATCTACCCGATACAGGCTGAAATCATACATAAAGGTTTGGCGCTTGATGCCGCGAAGTTTCTTTTTCATAAGAAGGTCTTTTACCATGAATTTGAATTTTGTGATTAATTATACAGCATCTTAGGGCGGGTCTAAAAACAGGCTTTGGGTGGGGTATAATGAAATAAGATGAATTTGGAGGAAAATCTCATGCAACCTATCAAAATCCGTGAACTCAGTAAAACATCCTCACAGCCAAAACAATATGCGGCAACAGGTATCAGTTTTGAAGACTTTTTGAAGCAATTCGATGGCATTCACGCCGAATGGCATAACGGCAATGTGGAGATTGTCATGGCAAACAATGCAGTTCATCAGAGCATTTTTATGTTTTTGATTCGGCTCTTTGGCGATTATTTTGAAGTGTGTCCTGTCGGTGAACTCATCGCTGCTAGTTTTTCAATGAAAACATTAGATCATTTGCCTGCCCGTGAACCAGATTTACTCATTATGCTGAACGAAAATCGAGGTCGTATCCAACACACTTTTTTAGATGGTGCGGCAGATATTGCCATTGAAATTGTCTCACCGGAGAGCATTTTGCGCGATTACGATGACAAATTCAAAGAATACCAAGAGGCGGGAGTGTGCGAATATTGGTTATTTGACCCACAGCGGCGCGTGGCAGATATTCATTTTTTGAACGAACGAGGACAATATGAACGCTTGCCTTTAAATGCTGATGATTATTTAATCTCAAAATTGCTGCCCGATTTTGCGCTAGACCCAGAAATCCTCTGGCGTGAAAAATTGCCTGCTGGACGAGAATTGCTTGAATTAGTTGAAAAAATGACTGCCCAAAAATAAGGATTGCTCATGACAGAACAGCTTTTGGTCACAACCGATTGGTTAGCTGAACATTTGGATAATGCCCAATTACGCATTATAGATATTCGCGGAAAAGTGCTGCCACCGACTGAACCACTGCCCCATTATTATGCCCATCGTGACCAATACAATGCAGCGCATATTCCCGGTGCCGTGTTCGTAGATTGGACGGATGATATTGTCGAACCGGGGTCACATGCTTACGATGTCGCCAATCCAGAACGCTATGCCGCCCTAATGTCACAGCTAGGCATTGGCATTGATACCTTTGTTGTGGCTTATGATGATGCAGGTGGCATGTTTGCAGCGCGTTTATGGTGGTCTTTGAATTATTATGGGCATTCGCAAGTGGCGGTGTTGGATGGCGGTTGGCAAAAATGGCTCACTGAAAATCGTCCGGTGACAGCAGAAAAACCGGAAATTCAGCCCACCGTTTTCACGCCCAAAATTAATCCAGCGTGGAATAAAAATAGTAACGATGTTTTAAATCGCGCTGATACAACCCAATTGGTAGATGTTCGCACCATTGAAGAATTTATTGGGAAAGCATCGCGGGCAAAACGTGGCGGGCATATCCCTGGTGCCGTCAATGTGCCGCGTGGCAATTTGCTGGCAGCCGATGGCACGATGCTGAAACCTGAGCAGCTTAAACTTAAATTTGAGGATGCAGGTATTAAACTCGATGCACCAGAAACCATCTTGTATTGCAACGGCGGTGTATCTGCCAGTTATGGCTTGCTAGCATTAAAGGTGCTAGGTGTCGAAAATGCCAGTGTCTATGATGGCTCATGGAAAGATTGGGGCAACGACGATAGCAAGCCCATCGCGTAATTTCACAGAATGGGCGCGAAAAATGCGCCCTAAATGTTATCCGCGTTCCGGCAGCAAATTAAATTCACAAATGCCTGCGCTGACTTGGCACGTCGCTAGAACATTGCCAAACGTCTCTACGCGAAAACTGCTGGTGTTCGCCCAAAATTGCTGATTTTCTGGCACGACAATCCAGCCATGTCGCACAAAACAGCCCGGTGGCGGGTCTTGGAAATCACCCCCTAAGCCCCACACTTGCAAACAATCGCCAGAGGTAAACTGCCCCAAAGGACGCGATAAGGGTTGTGTTGCCCAATCAATGGCGGCAAATGAAGCGTTATCGCTGGTGAATACCAAATCGCGTAAATCCAAATCTCTGCCAGAAATGTTGAGGAGCGCGACACTTTGCGGCGTGATGATGAGCCGAATATCCACACCAGAGGGCATTGGCGTGGCATTAGGCACCGGTGTTACGATGGCATTGCCCAAATTGGCAGCAAGCGAAATATCACAGCGCCCCTGTGTGACGCTGCATACCGCGATGCGTATCCCATCCCGATTTACAGCAAATGTTGAAGCGCCGCGCCAGAAATCTTCGCCATCCCCCGCCACAAACCAGCTATGCCGAATGTTGCATTCGGACGTATAGGGTTGCAGCACATCATAGCCATAGACAAATGCCTGTAAACAATCGCCATAGGTGAAACTATAAATCGAGCGTGTTAAAGATTTGGAATTCCAGCGTTCAATGCTAACTGTGCCGGAATCGCTGGTTAAAATCAGCCGTCCTAAGTCCAACGGACGCCCAGAGATATTAATCAGCGTGAGTTGCAAATCATCATAAATCAGCCGAATATCAATGCCCGGCGGTATTGCTGTGGGAACTGCCAGTGTGGGCGGCGAGATGATAATCGCAAAATTGATGTCACATTGCCCGGCGGTTGTCGAACAAATGGCAATGGCTGCCTCTCCCTGTTTGACAACAAAAATATCGGTTTCTAGCCAAAAACGGGCATTATCGCCTACGGCTGCCCAAGCATGGCGCGTGGCACAACTTGCGGGCGTTTCCGGGATAATTTGGGTGGCGACACCCCAAATTTGCAAACAATCATCCGGGGTGAATTGCGTCAAAGGTTGGGTGATGTAGGGATTATTCCAACGGTCTGCCTTAAAACTGCCGCTGGCACTCTCAAAATTTAAGGCGCTTAAATCCAACAAGCGTCCCGATACATTAATGAGTGTCAACACATCGCCATCATAAACCAATCTGATGTCGGGTGGTAGTGATGGTGTAGCAGTCGGAAAAGGCGTGGGAGTCGCTGTGGGCGTTGTTGAAGCAATAATTTCACCTTGACGCAAGCCAGCACCAAAATTATCCAACGATTGTTGAACCAACTGCGCGACAATGGCATTGGTGTCATTGGTGGTGAGAGGCGTCATTGCCAAAGGTGTGGGAACAGCAGCACTTGCGCCAGCGAGGGTGCGTAACGGAATGGGGGTGATACTGGCAGTCGGTGTTACCGATGGTGGCAGTGGCGTCGGCGTCATAAATACGGCTTGCGTAGCCGCCGCTTGCGTGCGCGTTACATCGCCGGGAACTGAAAATGGTGTAAATGTTGGCGGCGGAGTCGCTTGTGGTTGTGGCGTGTTTGTC
>JALHOR010000189.1 GCA_022842885.1 Anaerolineae bacterium | reverse complement strand
AACCGGTGGATTCAATATACGGGGTCAGGTCTGCCCATTGGTCAGTGAATGCATTCGAACCACCGACACCAACTGGTCCGACAATATCGGGCGGCGTACCCGCAGCAATCAACGTGCTGAAGGTGTCGCGCGAGGTTTCAAAACTGGCACCGATATTGACAACGAGTTCGATTTCATCTTGGGAGGCGTTAAAATCTGCCACAACCTGATTCTGAATTTCGATTTGTTGGTCGTTAGTCCCTGTTCCCAGACCGACAAACCAGATGACCTGCACTTTATCTTGTGCTTGCACGCTCAACATCAGCCCTAGCACCAAGATTAGCACAGTAAAAAGAGTAACACTTTTGAAGAGTTTTTTGGACATGGTTAATCCTTTACGAGAAATAATTTAAATGGAACTGATAAACTGCTGCGAACAAAAGAGTTTATTAAAGTGGTACTTTGCCTCCTTACGAAAGCTAAACCGACGCCAATCACAAGCCTTGTCGGTTGTTCACAGTGTAACATACCCTATCTTGTCGCACAACAGTTAGTTAAGTAGGCGAACAAACCCCATTATCCTAGAATGCTGGTTGTGTGTTCTCATCTACTATTTATCTTTTACCATTATAAACGGGGATTAAAACAAGAGTGTCAACAATTTCCGATACAGTTTTGTCTATTTCAGTCTTACCCTAACATCCCTAAGCGCGTTCTATCTGTGTCCGATTCGCTGTTTTAGAGATAACTTTCCACAGTATAAAATTGTTAGAGACAATCTTATGAAAAAAAATCAAAGAACGCATTCTAGGCGTGTTATCGGGGTTTTGCCCGGTTGGCAAGTATTTTGGGTTTCTTTGCAACTCTTTTTGGAACCGATGCTGCGTGGTATTCATACGGCTGCCCAAGAATTCGATTGTGATTTATTGATTGCCTGTGGCTTGCAACGCCAAAATAATACCTTTCCAACGCCACAAACCATCGAAAATGATTATTTGCCCGTTAGTGTGGACAATACCGATGGTCTCATCATCATCACCAACCCACCCGACCCCAATATGCCGCAATTACAAAAATATTTTGGTGAATTAACCACAATGCCCCATCCCTTTGTCTCGATTGGGTTTAGCCAAGCAAAAATCCAAATCTTGCCGGATAATTTTCAAGGGGTGTATCAAGGGTTACAACATTTGTATGCTCATGGGCATCGGCAAATTGCTTATATTGGCGGCTTCAAAGAAAGCCCCGAAAACACCGATGGCTATGAACGCCATGCTGCTTATGAACAATTTTTACACGATTATGGCTTAGAGTATGACCCGCGTTTGGTGGTATATGGCGAACATGCGATTGACCGGGGACGTAACGCCATGCAAGAGCTATTAAAACGCAATGTATTATTTACATCTGTCTTCGCCAGCAATGATAAATCGGCAATAGGCGCAGCCCAAATTTTACGCGAACACAATGTTCGCATCCCCCAAGATGTCGCCATGATTGGTTTTGATAATGATTTACTGGCTGGCACAGCCGAACCGCCTCTTACAACAATCCAACTTCCTTCTTTTGATATGGGTTATCACGCAGTAGAACAATTATTAGCAGAATTATCTACCCCTCAAGCAACCTCCAAGACAATTCGGGTTGTGGGACCTTTGGTTATCCGTGAATCCTGCGGCTGCACCCACCAACAGCATTTAGAACATGCCGTCATTACGTCGCCTACTATGCATGAACAGACACTCATCCAACGTTTGTATAGTGCTGTTGTGACCGAAACCCATCATATGCAGTCTGGGCAATTACATAATTTTTGTCGGGAACTGGTTGCTGCTTATCATCTCAGCCAGCAACAGCAAACAGCGCACGCTTTCCAAACCATGTTGGAAACAGTGCTGGATGAAGTGGCAAAAATTGGCGATGATATTAGCGTATGGCAAACCGCTATCACCCTACTGGAACAAAATGCCCTCCAATTGGCGGATACGCCATTTAACTTATTTAGCACGCAACTCCTCATGCAAGCCCGGCTACTGGTCGCCCAAAGAGCCGGATATGAATATAGTCGTTCTGTCATTCGGCACAACGAGATGACCGATTATTTGAGTCGCCTAAATGCTCATTTGCATACGGCACTCACGCTAGAGGATATTTTGCAGGTCATCGTAGACCATCTGGCGGTACTGCGTATTCAAACCATACATCTCGCCCTCTTTGAACCGGAAGATGACTTATCATTAACATGGTTTCGTCTCTTTACGTTGACGCGCACTGGTTATTATGAACAGCCACAATTGGCAGAGACGCGCTTTTTTCCGCCACCGGGCATGTTCGCACAAGACGGTTTTCATCTCGCGTTAGTGCCACTCATCGTCGAAAGTCGCCAAATCGGGTTTGTGGTTTTTGAAGCCGCTAATCTTGAATTATGCGGCAGCATTACTTGGCAAATCTCGGCGGCACTGCGGGGCAGCCAACTGTATCAGCAAGCAGCACAAGACCGCCAAACTGCCGAAGAAGCCAATCGGCTTAAAAGTCGTTTTCTAGCGATGGTCAGCCATGAATTGCGAACACCCATTGGTCTTATTAGCAACCTCAGTGATGTTCTCCTACGCGAAAAAAACAACCCCAGCACCGACCATTATCTTGAAAAAATCGCCGCCAATGCATGGCATTTGCATAGCTTAATTGGCGATGTATTAGATTTAGCCAGTACCGAAGTTGGGCAGCTACGACTGGCATGGGACACAGTAGATGTGACCCAAGTGTTTGAAGCGGTTGCCCGCGCTGGTGAACAACTGGCACAGGATAAAGGTCTTGCATGGGAATATGTTGTATCAGCAAACTTGCCCCCTATATGGGGTGATGCAACCCGCTTGCGGCAGGTGGCGCTTAATTTGGTCGCCAACGCCGTGAAATTTACGGATAGCGGGCAAGTGCGTTTTTCAGCAGAAGTTGCGGATGCCGCAATTAAAATTACCATCAGCGATACCGGTATTGGCATTCCACCAGCAGAACAGCAACTTATTTTTGATGAATTCCAAAAATCAGAGCGTACTAGCATTCGCGCTTATGGCGGCATGGGGTTGGGCTTGGCAATTTGCCGCCGTCTGATTGAACTGCATCGTGGCACAATTGGCGTCATCTCGTCGGGCAAAGAAGGCGAAGGCTCGACCTTTTATTTCACATTGCCCATCTTAGAACCCTCAGCGCAACGATTGTCACAGCCCATAGGCGATAAAATCTTGCTATTGGAAGATAAACACGTTGCTGATGATGCGTTAGCAACGTGGCTGCGCGAGCATCACTATGAGGTGATTCAACACGCGCTCCATAGCGATATTGCGACTGCCATTCATGAAAGTCAACCCAAAACGATTATCGTCAATAGTGCCGTCCCCGATGAACATGGGTGGGAACACCTGCGCCAAATTCGGGAAAATCAGCACGCACAAGTTGCCCCCGTCTTGTTCCACAGCCACACCAGCAAAACACATCTGTTGCTGGAATTAGATTATGTGACCAAACCGTTGCAAACACAGGCATTTCACCAAGCTCTGAATCGTCAGGGCTGGACAATTGATAGCGGCGATAAGAAAACCATTTTGATTGTAGATGATGACCCCGGTATCCGTGAGATGCACGCTCGCATGGTGCAAGATTGGTCGTTGGATTATCAACCGTTGCTTGCCAGCAACGGGCGCGAAGCCCTAGAAAAATTGCAGTTCGTTCATCCCGATTTGATTCTATTGGATTTGATGATGCCTGAAATGGATGGCTTTAAGTTGCTGGAACATCTGCGGGAAATGCAATCCACGCGCCATATTCCAGTGATTGTCATCACGGCGCACACGCTCAACAGCGAAGAAATGGCACGCCTGAATCGCGGCGTCGCCACTATCATGAGCAAAGGCATGTTCACACCCCAAGAGACACTCACCCAAATTGAGCAAGCATTGGCACGCAGTCGCAAAATGGGGACAGAAACACAGCGATTAGTCCGGCGGGCAATGGCATTCATCCATACGCATTATACTGAACCCTTAGCCCGCGAAGATATTGCCCGGCATGTCAGCGTCAGCGAAGATTATCTAACGCGCTGTTTTAAACAGGAAACCGGCATTTCGCCCATTGCCTATTTAAATCGCTATCGGGTGAATCAGGCAAAATTGCTGCTGGAAGATAGCAACATGAGCATGTCAGAAATCGCTGCCGCTGTAGGCTTTACGGATAATATGCATTTCAGTCGGGCGTTTCGGCGCGAATCCGCGATGACTCCAACCGAATATCGCGCCAAATATCGTTAATCTGTGATGGGCGTTAAGGTTCCAATTGCCCGCTGCCAATCCGTTATCAATGGGTCATACCAAGAGTCAAGATCACAATTTTCGATGCGGTCATGCTCTGTCAGCCAGCGATACATGCGCTGTACACCTTCTGACCAAGTGACTGTAAACCGAAAATCTAAATCGGTTTTGGCAGCAGTGTTATCTAAAATGTTCGTAAACTGGAAATTCTCATACGAAATGCGTGAATGCTGCGGTGCAATCTGCATCAAAACCGATGTTGGAATATAGACCAGATTGGGTGGGGGTGCGGCAATCGCTTCGGCAGCTTCATGAAAATATTGTGTCCAAGTGCGCCATTCTTCGCCAGCCGTATGGTACGCCTTGCCATAGGCGTTTTGATTACCACACGCATTCACAAATGCTCGCCCCACATCATCCGAATGGCATGACACCCACAACGATGTACCATCGCCATGCACAATAATCGGCTTGCCACGCAACAGCCTATCCCAAATAGTGGTGCGCCAACCAAACGTGTGGATTAAATTCCCGGTATCGCCATACGTATGTGCCGGGCGAATCGTCGTGATAGCAAAATCGCCGCGTTCCCCTGCCTCCATAAATAAGTCTTCGCAGCGGGCTTTGTTTCTGCCGTAATCGCTGTTGGCATTGCGCGATTCACTCTCCACCACCGGATGAACTAGCGGCGGCTTGGTATACACATCTACGGTACTGCAAAAAATAAACTGCCCGATGCGACCTTTAAATGTCTGGATAGCACTCTGAGCTTGTTCCGGTGTGAAGCACATCATATCAATCACGCTGTCAAAATGTCCGGCGGCTACCATCTGCGCTTCAAACGCGGCAAAATCGTTTCTATCGCCATGGATGATTTTTGCACCAGTGGGAAACCGGGCTGGCGTTTTCCCACGGTTATAGAGCGTGACCTCATCACCGCGTTCTAATAATTGTGCTGTAATCGAAGTGCTGATAGTGCCTGTGCCACCAATAATCAATATTTTCATAGTTTTTCTCCCGGAGGTAAAAATGCTTGGGCAGCGTCATCCATCACCAATACCCAATCTTCGGCACTGGTGGGTGTCGTATATGTAAGGCGATTATCCTGCGGACGCGCCACTTCCGCTATCATTTGGGCTTGTCCGGTGCGCGGGTCATACCACCAACTACGCAAGATTATTCCCGATAATTGCTGCGTCGAAAGTGTAATTTCGCGCCCAGCATTGGGGATATACACTAGCGCATAACTGCCGTCGTCAGCACGAGTAGCGCGGATATGCTGCCCTTCCTCACCAATATCGGAAAGAATCAGGGTTTGGTCAGGAATACGATTTAGAAAAGGGCGCGATTCAATTAATGACCGCAAATGCTGCATGTGGTTCGCGCCGGGACGCACGATTGCCTCTTGCCATGGTCTATCAGGAAAATTGATAGTGGCACGCTCTGGTGTCCATATTTGCCAAACAGCATGATGTCCATAGGTATGCCCAAATGCCCCGGCAAAGACCGCCCGATAGGCTTGTTTCCGCACATCATCATCCCGGAAATAACCATACTCCGGCAACCATTGGCGCGTAAAAGGATTAATCGGATGGTCTTCATAATTCGGTTCGCCATCCAAAACCGGTTTGATGGGCGTGCGCTGATAATCTTGGGTGATGAGTTCCCAATTGGGAATATCCGGGCGCATGTGACCCGATTGCCACATATTGCAATCCAACCAATCATCATCATGAAATGCCTGCGACGAACCCCGTCCGCCGCGCGGGTGATAAGTCATCAGGGTATGCCCGCCGACACCGACTTTGATTCCCGCCGCCATCGCCCGCCACACCGGGGCATAATCTACGCCATCAGTCACTTCCTCTCTATCGCCGCCAATAATCCAAATGATATTTTCGGTATTTTTGTAGCGTCGCCCAATCCATTCGCCATAGCGCCGGGCTTTTTCCACATCAAAAATGACGGGACCCGCCCCCCATAATTTATTCACTTTGTCGCCCCATGTGGGCAATAAACCTATGTACAAGCCTTTCGTTGCCGCTAATTGAATCACAGCGTCTACATGCTCAAAATACGCTTCATTGGGCTGTGCGGGGTCATCATCTATCAGTGGGCAATGCCCATACACATTGGGCGTATGCAGCCCATCAAATTCTGCCAGCACCACCGCCTGAATCACGTTGAATCGCTGTTGGCGGCGCGTCTCCAAATACAATTCAGCCTCTTCCAAACTGCCCCGATGGAACAATTCCCAAGCAGTATCCCCTAACCAGAAAAATGGCACACCGCTTTCTGTGACCAAAAAGCGCCGATTATCACTCACGCGCAAACGTTCCATGCCAATACTCCAGAGCGTAGCAAAAATAATTTTGTTGGGTTGTTTGACTATTGTTGAACGCAGCAATCCTCCTTACAATCCCATGCCATAATCATCTATCATG